>CAADGU010000447.1 GCA_900696625.1 uncultured Chloroflexota bacterium
AAAGAGGCGATTAATTTTCTTGGCATCAGTAAACTAACCGTATGAAGGTATGGGTTGCGAAACCAACTCCATAAGGATTTTTACCGACGAATGCACTGCATTTTTATGAAGGATTTGTTTGCCAGACCAAACGCCAATCGAACCAGCAGGTGCCTATGCTTCAATCCGGCGCAAAGAGGCCAGGGTCAATGGCGCCGATGCCGGGGGTGTAGGCGAAGTAGTGGCTACGGCCGTAATCCCGCACCGGTGTCATCAGCAGCCGCGCCTCGTGGGCAATGCCGCCGAAGCCACCGCCCAGGTACCAGATAGCCGCCCCCTTCACTTCTGGATAGGCCGCATACAGCCAGGAAGCCCATTCAATATGCTGCATAGCAATCTCCGGCGGCGGCACATGGTTATACTCCCAACCCCATTCCGTGATCAGCACCGTTGGCCGGGGGATGCCGTAATTGTCACACACCTGGAACAACAATTGAAAACGCCCCACCAGATACGGATACCAGCGGCCAATATCGTCTACTAAATAGCTGTATTCGTGCAGGGCAATGGCTAACTGGTCGGGATGGTCCGCTACCAGTTGCAAAAATTGGCGCATGGTGGGGTGCGCCCAGTGGTACGGCTCCGGCTCGCCGCTCGACCAGCCAAAAGCGGCCCATTTGTAGCCATCGGCCAGCGCCAACTGCGCTGTTTCCAGGGCAAATTCGGCCAGCCAGGGGGTGCGGTTCTTGTCTACCTCATTCACCGTTTCAATCCACACCAGGCTGGGGTCTAGCTCCGGCGGCCAGACGGCCATATGCCGCGCCCAATGCTCTTGCGCGGCCTCTTGCGGCGGCAGGTTGTAGTTGGGCAGATCATAATCCGGGCTGCTGCGCCGGTAGATCAGGATATGGGGCACGCCGCTTTGCTGCATCAATTGTTGGGCGTATACCAGCGGTTGGGCATTGTCCACGCTCTTAACCACAAAGGGCACGCCGGCGGCATCCAGCGCCGCCATCCACTGCTGTAGCTCTGCGTTATAGTCCGAAAAGGCGGTGTGGAAACCAATCTTGTTGAAGGCCAGGTCTAGTCCTTGCGCCTGAAGATCGGCGCGCACGGCCGTGAAATCTATCGGCGGCGTGGCAGAATAAGGAACCGGCGGGGGCAGCGGCGGTGGCAAGGGGGGCGGCGGCGTAAACAGGAGCGGCAGGTAAATGGTGTAGGGAGCGGTATATGGGGAATGGGGATTGGCCAATGGAAAATGGTCAATGATCAATGGCACATCTTCCCCGTTTGCCGCAAACCGATCACCGATGACTGATGACCGATTACCGCTCACCGGAGCAGGCGCGGCTAACACAGCTTCTCGCAACAACAGAGCCAGCCAGCATAACAACCCGAAACTGCTTACCAGTGCCAGGATTCGCCGCATGGGGGAATGGTAACAGAAATGGTCGGCCGTGCCAACGTTGGGCAGCGCCAGGCAGGGCGATTCCAAAGTCGGGTTTCACACGCAGTAGCGGAGTTCGCACGCCCACGTGCGAACGTGCAGCACGTGGGCGTGCTGCACTCCGCAGATAGAAAATCTGGACTTTGGAATTACCCTGCAGTGCCAGGCAAGGGGCTGTTCTACTCCCGTTAACCGAAATGGTGTTGTCCCTTGCCTGGCACTACACATCACAACACATTGACAACTTTTCCTGAACCGCGTAGCCTTGTGCCGAAACGAAAAGTGCTGTGGCCGGTTTCCAACCGCGCCACTTTCGGCCAATTGTCAATAATGACCGGGGCCATAACACCAATGAGTAAAGAAGACCCTTCCTTGATAGACCCCACCGGACGGCAGCATGTGCTCAGCAGCACGGCCGTGATCATTGGCCGCGCCGTGGAAAATGATATTGTCATCAGTAGTACGCGCGTGTCGCGGGAACACGCCCGTGTGCTGCGCCAGGGCTGGCGGGCGCTGCTGGAAGATTTGGGCAGCACCAACGGCACCTTTCTCAATGGCGAACGAATAAATGGTCCCGTGCAGTTGCGCGACGGCGACCAGATCAAGGTGGGCGACGTGGTCTTTACCTTCCGTGACCCGGAAGTGACCACCCAGGAAACGGCCGTGCCGGAATTGGAAGTGGACGTGATTGCTGGGGTGGTACGGGTAAATCGGCAACTGGTAACGCTGGCCCCTAAAGAGTTTGACCTGCTGGCCTACCTGTTTGCCCGGCGTGGCGAAGTTTGCACCAAGGATGACATTGGCACGGCCGTCTGGCCCGAATACCAGAGCGGCGTCTACGATTACCAGATTGAAAACCTGGTGCGCCGCCTGCGCACCCGCCTGGAAGCCGATCCCGCCGCTCCCCAACTGCTGCTCACCATTCGCGGCCGCGGCTACAAACTGATGGTTTGATAGCCGGTTGTTAGCTGGCAGTTAGGCAGTGGGGTGGGGGACGGCCGTAAGATAGTAATTGAGCAATTGGGTAATTGAGTAATTCACCCAATTACCCAATTACTTAATTACTTAATTACTTAATCACAGGATCACACCATGGCCCCCACATCACTCGCCGGACAAACACTCGGCAAATATCACGTTTTAGAGCCATTGGGCAGCGGCGGCATGGCCCGCGTCTATCGCGGCTACCACCCCCACCTGGACCGCTTTGTGGCCATCAAGGTGCTGCGTTCAGACCTGGTGGAAGATGAGGCGTTCTACGGCCGTTTTCGCCGCGAGGCCCAGGCCGTCGCCAATTTGCGCCACCCCCACATCATCCAGGTGTTCGATTTTGATACCCAGGATGACATCCCCTACATGGTCATGGAACTGCTGGACGGTGACACGCTGTACGCCCGGCTAAACGAGTACCGGGTGCGCGGCGAGACGATGCCGCATGGCGAAATGGCCCGCATCCTGCTCGATGTGCTGGATGGGCTGGCCTATGCCCACCAGGAAGGCATGATCCACCGCGACATCAAACCGGCCAACATCCTGCTCACCCGGCGCGGGCAGGCGGTGCTGGCCGACTTTGGCATCGCCCAAATCGTTGGCGGCACACGGCATACCGTCTCCGGGGCGCTGTTGGGCACGCTCAACTACATGGCCCCGGAGCAGGGCTTGAAGGGCGTGAGCGACGCCCGCAGCGACATCTATTCGCTGGGCGTGGTCTTTTACGAAATGCTCACCCGCCAGCCTCCCTATGACGCCGATACGCCACTGGCAATTTTGATGAAACACGTCAACGACCCCCTGCCCCTGCCCCGCGATATCGAACCCACCATCCCCGCTCCATTTGAACGCATCGTCCTCAAGGCATTGGCAAAGTCGCCGGACGACCGTTACCAGAACGCAGCGGAAATGGCCGCCGCCTTGCGCCATGCCACCCAGGAAGCCGCCATTCCCCTGCCGGAACGCATTTCGCTGCCCCTCTCCTTCACCACGCCCGATGCACCCGCCGAATCGGTAGCAGTTTATTCCGGGCCGTCACGCGCCGGGCTGAAGGCAGCCTCTTTTGCCGCCGCAGATACCATGTCCACCCAGAGCGACTCGTGGACGGTGCAGGTGGCGGCGTTGAAAGAGAAGGAGGCGGCCCAAATGGAGAAAACGGCCGTATCACCCAACCCCTCTACGGCCGTGCCCCTCGTACCCGCCGCCCCCACCGCCCCCGTCACCGGGCGGCAGGCCGCTGCCGCTTTTTTTAACGCGTTTGCCATTTTTATCACCGGCAACCTCATTTTGGTGATGTTGATGGGAGCAGCCCGTGACATTTTTGCGCGGGGCTGGCCGATAGAGTTGCTGCTTATGGCCGCCGGGTTTGCCCACATCATGCACAAAACGCGCGTCATCTGGCTGCTCATCCCCACCGGTATTCTGATGGGCAATGGCTTTATGCTCATCTATTACAACCTGACCAATAACTGGCATCAATGGTCGTATCTTTGGCCGCTGGAGATTTTCTTGATCATGGGCGTCATCTGGTACACCATCAACAAAGCCGCGCAGGGGCAAACTGAAGTGTGGAGCCAACATATGGGCAGCCGCCTGCGCCGCATTTCCCTCGCAACCGCCTTCATCTTCACCCTCATGGCAATCTTTGTAGATTAACACCTGACAGGTCTGGCAGACCTGTCCGATGTTTTGTTAGCCAATGGTTAGGTGGGGGATAGGCAACGGCCGTGTCGCATCCATATCCTACTCACATATAACATACCTGGTTTGTAGTAGGCGATTTATCGCCTTTTGACGGCGATAAATCGCCTACTACAAACGCAACAAAAAAGGAGTACACGTGATGGTTGTGAACAGACGAACGACAAATGTGATAGGGTTGGGACTCATCCTGTTAGGTGGCCTGACATTGTTGAACAACACCTTTTTTCACTGGGTGGGGCTGCATGTGGCATTGTGGCCGCTGTGGATTACGGCCGTGGGCATGGCCTTCATCGCTGCCCCCTTTTTATCCGGCAATCCGCGCCGGTTAGCCCCCCTCTTTATTCCCGGTTTCCCCATTCTCATGGTTAGCCTGCTGCTGTTGTGGGATGGCGTCTTCTGGTGGGGCGCCTGGGCTACGTTCTGGCCGATGATTTTGCTGGCGTTAGCATTTGGTTTTGCGGCCACGGCCGTCTTCATGCGTATCATCTGGTTTCTCATCCCGGCCATTAAAATTGGGGTACTGGGGCTGGTGTTGCAGTTCACGGCCGTGACCGGCTGGTGGGATGCCTGGGCCGTCTTGTGGCCCGCGCTGCCGCTCAGCACCGGTCTGTCCCTGCTCGTCTGCGGTCATCTGGCGCAAAAGCCCGGTTTGGTAAA
>CAADGU010000448.1 GCA_900696625.1 uncultured Chloroflexota bacterium
CCATCGCGCCGGGTGCGATGGGATACCGTTTCCACAAGGTTTGCAGTTCCAAATAGGTGGGCAGTTCGGCAATAGCGGGCAGCGGGCGGTCGCCATCGGCCCACGACCAGCTTTGTTTCATGGCCGCAACCCAGGCTTGAATTTCGTCGGTGGGGGCCGTGTCTTTGAAAGGGATATTGGGCAGACGCGCCGGGGCCGCAATCTGACATTCCAGCAGTTCCCCCTCCTGGGCAATGTAACCACGCCCCGGCAGTTCCGGTAGGGTTTTACTGCGTTTGCCCAGCAGTTCGATGGTATCGCCGCCGTGTTTCACACCCAACACCAGCCGGTTCAAAGTACTCTGCAAATTCCGGGAATGGGATCCCCGGAATGTGGACGCCGCGAAAATAAGGTGGATGTCGGTTTGCTGCCCTTTGGCAATCAGCCGGTCAATCACCTCGGCGCGTTGGTAATGGTCGGCCATAAATCCGGCAAAATCATCAAAAACCACCACCAATGTGGGCAGCGGCGTATCCGGCAGTTTGCTGCGCAGCACGGTCATATTGTCGGCGCGATGGTCGCGCAGCCGCTGCGAGCGCTGCGCCTCTTCCTGCGCCAGAAAGTTGAACAGCCGGGTCAGGCGTTCTGTTTCGTTCGATTGCACCAACGCCTGGCAGTGTGGTAGCTCATCAAAAATGGTCAGCGTGGGGCCGCGCCCCACAAAGTAAAAGAGCAAATCTTCCGGGGAATGGGTGGCGGCCAGCCCCATGACCACACTGCGCAGGCACAAACTCTTGCCTGAGCCAGGCGGCCCCACAATGACAAAGTGGCCGTCTCGTTGGGTCAGGTCAAGCAGGTACGGCCGTTGCTCTTGCTGCGCCGGTAAATCCAGCATCCCCAACGGCACGATGAGACGGCGGGCGGGCAGTTGGCGAGCTGCTTCCCAACCGGTATCCGGCTGCCACAGGCAAAAGACCGGCTCTTCCAGCAGCATGTGGCCCAGCGGCATCTTTTCCGCTTCCGGCAGCGGGTCCAGGCAAATGGGGCGCGCCGGTTTATATTTGCCTTCGCAGTGCAGGCGGATGTGTTCCACCAACACTTCCGCTTCGGACATCTGCGTGGTTTCGTAGCTGCTGGTTTGCCGCCCGTTGTTGGAAGTGGCTGCCTGGTGCTGGTAGACGGCTTCCATACGGCCGTCTGGCCGCAGCAGACGAATGGTAAAATCATCCACCAGGTTCAAATCGGCCCCTTGTATCTGAAACGGAGTGTCGGCGCGGGCCACCTGGAACATCTCAAAAATCTGGTTATCGCCCACCTGAATATACGCCTGCCCGGCGCGGGTTAGCTTTTTGGCGGCGTCATCCCGGTTAAAGATGGCCCGGCTTTCCTCGGATGTCTGCAACTGCATACTCATGCGCACATCAATGTTGGGGCGCACGGACATGAAGTCTACGGCCGTTTGCGAACTGAGAATCAGGTGGATGCCCAACGCCCGCCCCTGCCGGGCAATGTTCTTCTCCACCGTCATCTTAAACTCCGGGTTGATTTGCGAAGCGCGGGCAAACTCATCAATCACCACCACCAGATGCGGCAGCAAATTTTCCGGGCTGGCCTTGTTAAATTCATAAATGTTCTGAATTTGCCGCCCCAAAAGCTGCGGCGTACTCTCAAAAATCCGTTTGCGCCGCTCAATCTCCCCTTCCAATGACTGCCGGAAACGTTCCACATACGCCTCGTCCAGGTCAGTCACAAAACCCACCACGTGTGGCAACTGCCGCAGCCGCGCCAGTTCCGACGCACCCCCCTTGAAATCGGCCAACACAAAATTGAGGTGGGATGGCGAATTGGTCGCCGCCAGGCTGAGGACAATGGAGAGCAGCGTCACGCTTTTGCCCTTGCCGGTGGCCCCGGCCAACAGCGCATGATGCCCATTACCCCCCTGCGGCCCTTCGCGCAAGATCACTGTTTGCAACCGCGAATCTACGTTGATGCCGATGGGAAAGGCCATCACCCGCTGCGGGTCATAGTGGGGACTGTACAAAGCGTCCAGGTCTACTTCCAGCGGCGTGGTTGCGCCCAGCAGTTCCACCAGGCGCACACTACCGGGCAGGCTGCCCTGTGTACTCTTATAGCCCCCTTCCAACCGCAAGGGCGCTAAACGGCGCGCCAGATGGGCCATTTGCTCGCCGGTGGTTAACTCCGCCTTGCAGGAAACAATCACCTGGTTGGCGTCGGCCATCCACCGCTCCCGGTATTCCAACGAGGTCTCGCCCATGTCAATCTGGGCGTTGACCTGTGGCGGCACGGTACCGATGAAGAGGGCGCTGGCACGAAGCTGGTTCTCATCCCAACCCGGTTTGTGGCCTAACAACATGCCTACCACCTGATGCCGCCGCCAGTCGGCCACGTTGTCAAAGATGAGGACGACATGGGGCTCCGGTTCGCCATATTGGTAGCCGGAACGGTACTGCACATTCAGGCGGCGTTCCAGCATTTTGGACAGGGGCAGGAGTACGTCGTCATCGGTTTCCGGCATGTAGGAGATGCGCGTCGCTTCGCTGTCCGGGTTGTGCAGGACGCCGGCATGGGGCAGCCAGCGCAGCCATTCCCAACGGCGCGGCGCGTCGGCATGGTGGCTGATCAGGTAAAGCTGCACGGTATCCGGGCTGTGGTGCGTCACCAGGTGGGCCAGCATGGTGTAGGCCAGTTGCAAAGTGGTGTCGCGCTGGCGGCCGCGCAGGCCAATGGTACCAATGGTTTTCAGGTTGGTGGTGAAGGGAGCGTCCGTGACCTGGGTGTACTGCTGCACCAACTGGTTAATTTGTTGGCGCAGGGGATCATCCTCTTCCAGGGGTGGGGTTTTGATGGGGGCAGCGAGGGGGGTCACGGCCGTGCCCAGCCGCACCGCCAGAAAATCATCATCATACGGCAGCCGCTCCCACAACAGATGGTGCAGCCGCTCCACCCGTTTCACCATCTCATTGACCGGTGGGTTTTGCTCCCACAACACCCGCCCCTGCTGCTGCGCCACCCGTTGCAGTTGCTCTTCCTTGTCGGCCAGATAAGCGCGATACTCTTGTTCGCGCTGCATCTCTTCGGCTGCATGTGCCGCCTGCGCCTTGCGCCCCTGCTGCCACTGCACCAAAAAGGCTATCACGCCGGTCAACATGGTGGGCAGAATGAAAATCAGGCTGCTGGCAGGATTAAAACCCCCTTCCCCACCACGCAAAGCAAAAAAACCAAACAAAACAGCCACCGTCAGCATCGGCCCGCCCACTTTGAGCAGCAGCCCGGAAATCGCCGGGCGGGATGGCGGCGGCGGCATCCGGCGCGGCGCGCGGATTTCGATGGGGTCGGTGGGCAGCGGCTCCCGCCGCCGCGCCTCTGGCCGGACGATGTATTGGTCTTTGTTGGTGGGTGCGGACGTTTGCATATCTGAGTAGACCTGACAGGTTTGACAAACCTGTCAGGTCTTGCACTTTAGGGCATAAACGATGAGGAGGTCTGACCCCAGTTATCAACATGGGTGCGCAGGGCTACTTCCAGGCTTTCCAGGGCGTTGAGTTGGGGCAGCAGTTGGTAATTGGCCCAATCGTTGAACTCGGTGCGAAACGCTTCGGCGGCCTGCCCCTGCCATTCCCCACCCACAAACTGGTTATTCACGCGGGCGGACAGGGCGCGCAGTTGTTCATGCACGTTTTCGCGGAACGCCTTGATCTGGTCGGCCGTTTGATAACCGGCGTCCATATCAAAATGCAATGTTGTCATTTTTTGATCTCCTCATTAAAGTTATGGTGATTATGGCAGACCTGACAGCTTTCAAAAAGCTGTCAGGTCTGCCGGGAAATGATTATGGAATATGCCATCATTACTTTAACCTACCAACAACAACGGGCCGACCTGGAAACGCCGTTGAGTGTGCCGCTGTTTATGCTGGCGCCGATTGTGCTGGAGACGATGCGCTGGGCCGACCAGGATTTGCGCCAGGAAAATGCCCGCTTTGTGGGCCGCCTGCAAGGGTCGGGGGTGATCATTCGCCCCAACGAGACGCTGGCGCAGGCGGGGGTGGTGGATGGTGATGTGGTGGAGTTGACGGCCGTACACAGCAACAGCATTGACTTCGACCGCACCCTGAACATAGGCCCCGTCTCCGGCATCTACAGCGCCCAGGCTTATCTGAAGTCGGTGGAAACGGGCGAGGTCTTTTTGTGCCGGGGCAAATCCAGTCTGGTCGGCCGTTCGCCGGAGTGCGCCATCAACCTGTCTCGCCTGTCCGGTAATGATGTAGTCTCGCGCCGCCACGCCAACATTGTGCGCCGCGATGATGGCTACTGGCTCACCGATGAAAACAGCGCCAATGGCACCATTGTGGACGGCTTCACGCTGAACCCCAAAGAAACGGTGCGCCTGCGCGACCGCTGCCAGATTCAGTTTGGTGAAGACGGGCCGGTGTTGGTGTTTTACGCCGGCGAATCGGGGTAGGTGCGTGTTCATTTCAAGTTCTCTCTATTACGTAACCCGTAACCCGTTATCCGTTATCCGATTACGGATTATGGTTCACGGATTACGGTTCACGGTACCACATGCAAACAACCGCGCACCGACCGGGCCACCACGGATGGGCCGCTGTTGGTGGGGCGCACAATGACCACTTCCCACTCGTAATCAAAGAAGTTCATATCGAAAAATCGGTCGGCAGCCACGTTCATCGTCCATTGCTGCCCACTGCGTTCAGCATTTGAACCCACGCTGCGCATAAAAGCGGCCGAGCTGCCTTTCGGCCCAATCCGTACTTCCACGTACTCATTCGTGCGCAGTTCATCCGTCCAGGTCCAGACAAAGGGGATGATCTGGGTTTTATTAAAGTTGCCAGGTGCGTTGCAGGTAAATACGGCCAATCGCGGCGCTGGTCGGGCGGGTGTTATCGCGCCCAGGGTGGCGGTGGGGGTGATGGTGGGCGTGGCCGATGGTTCGGGCGTGGGGGTACGGGTGACGGTGGGGGTGCGGGTAGAAGTGGCGGTGCTGGTCGGCGCAGTCGTAGGGGCAGATGTGGCGGTGAAGGTTGGAGCGACGGTGGGGGTGGCAACGGCCGTGTTAAATCCATACAACTCGTGCCGCACCGGTTCCGGAGCCGCCAGTGAACCGCCGGTCAGATAACTGCGCTCGCCGCCCGCCAGGGAAACGGCCGTGTCCAAATCCGCCACCTCACAACTGCCCGCAAAACAATCCACATCAAACAAAAACGGGGATTCACTGTAGCCAATACCCATCAAGCCATTTTCCACCTGGGCCGTGGAGCCGAGGCCTGTTTTAACCTGCCAGGGGGCACGGGCTGCCGCTAACAGCAGCCGCCCCTGGGTAATTTCCACCAACAATTGTTCCGGTTCAACCGTCGGTTTGAGCGTTATCTCGGAATCGGGCGCCAGGTGCAGTTGGCCGTTATTCGGCAGCGCCAACGATACGGGATCACCCGCCGTGATGAGATGCAGCGGTTCATCGGCTGTCGGCCAGGGTAAGGCATCTGTTTCCAGTGGGCCGCCACGTTCGCCCATTTGCCAGACCGCGCGGCGGGAAGGGCTGCTAACGGCAATGGTGAGGCCGGTGACGGGGGCGGTGGGTTCGGGTGTGGGTTCGGTTACGGCCGTGCCGCCAAACACTCCCTGCTGCCACAAGACAGCCACCGCGCCCACCAGCAGCAGCAAAATCAGCGGTATCGCCAGATACCAGAGTTTGAACCGGGAGCGGCGCGGTTCGTCAACCACCCCGCCCGCACCGCGTTTGATGGGCGTCGCCAGGGTCATATCCGGGGAAACGGGCGGCGGCCACACAGCCGATGGTTCGGGGCGCGGGGCGACGGTGGTGGGCGGGGAGAATCTATCGGGCGGTTCGATGACAAAGGTGGCATCCGGTTCGTCCGAAGTGCGCCAACTGCTCTCGGCGCGTGGCGTTTCGGCGCGCGGCGGCGGCGGTTCTACCACAAAGGTGGCTTCGGGATCGGTGCGGGATTGCCACACATCCACCGCCGATGGCTGGCTGACCGGTTGGGGCGGCGGTGAAACCATCGGCGATTCAGCCAGCGGGGGTTCGGCCTCCAGGCCGGCGTCCGGTTCTGACGCTGGCGGGGTAAAGGCGGTGGGGATGGGGGTGGGGGTGGGCACACTTGCACTGAGCGCAGACGAAGTGGCCGTGATCGGGCTTTCGGCTGTTTCGGGCGGTTGACTCCCGGTCAATGGCTCGGCCACTGCCGGTGGTTCCGGGCGTGGTTTGGGGGGCCGGATGACCACCGTTTCGTCGGGACTTTCTGGCAAGGGTGCCAGTTTTTCAAACGACGTGGGTTCCTGTTCGGCCAGTATGTCAGCGACGGCGGCAGCAGCAGTAACCGCCGCCAACGGTTCAATCCGGTCTGCTTCCGGTTCTTCTGTGGCCGGTTCTGGCGCAACTGGCGGCTCTTTGGCCAGGAGTAACGCATCTTCCAGCGGTGGTTGCTCCACCAGCAGAGGCCGGGTGAGAATGACTGTCGCGTCTGCCTCGAACGGTTGAGCCGGTAACACTGGTGGAGCGTCCGGTGTGGCCGCTGCTTGAACGGCGGCGGTAAAAGCCGCACCTAAGGACAGCGTATCATCGGCCGTTGGTAGAGCCTCTGGTTCGGCCGGTTCTGGCTGCTCTTCGGCAACCAAATACGGCCGTAACGCCGCCACAAACTCAGTCACCGTGGCAAACCGCTCGGTCGGTTTTTTGGCCAGCGCCTGGGCAAAGATGGGCGCCAATTCTGGCTGTGGCAGCAGTTCCAGCGGCGGCGGCTCCTGCACCTGTTTGAACATCAGTTGGGTAACGTTACCTTGAAACGGCGGCCGCCCGGCCAACGCCTCAAACAAGACGACAGCCAGGCTGTATTGGTCGGCACGGCCGTCAATCCCCCCACCCATGAATTGTTCGGGACTCATATAGGCCAGCGTGCCCGGCAGCCCGGAAGCGTGAATGGTGGTATCCAGAAATTGAATGAGACCAAAATCGGTGACGGCAGCCATGCCGTCTCTGGCAAACAAAATGTTGCTCGGTTTGATGTCGCGGTGGATGACGCCAATGGCGTGGGCGGCGTCCAGGGCGGCAGCTACCTGGCTGGCGGCCAACCACAAACGAGCCGGCGACAAATCACCCTGGGTTAGATGGTCACGCAGTGTACCACCGGCAAAGAGGGGCATGACCAGGTAGACATGCTCTTTTTCAATACCAACTTCGTACACGGGCACGATGTGGGGATGGGCTAACTGGTTCACGGCCGTGACCTGCTGCTGTACCTGGGCAAAAAACGCTTCCTGGTGGGTGAACCGGGGCGACAGCACTTTGATGGCCAGGGGTTCGGTACGGCCGTCTACCTGTGAGCGGTACACCGTTGCCATTGTGCCCCAGCCAATTTCAGACTGGAGAGGGTATTGGCCGACTTGTTGTAATGAGTTGCTCATGTAAAACAGTAATTGGGTAATTGGGTGATTGGGTAATTACGTAATTACCCAATCACCCAATTACTCTACTTTAGCCATTCCTCGAAAAAAAGCGGCTCAGGCGTGATTGGCTGCTGCGGGCGCTTTTTTGCGCGGGCACACCATCACCGGCAATGCGTTTGAGTTCACGGCCAAGCTGCAACAACGTCAGCCGGTCGGCCGGGTTTTTAGCCAGGCAGCCATCAATCACAATCTCATCCAGCCCGGCGGTGACCAGCGGCGACAGGGTACGCAGCGAGGTGGGCCGGGATTCGCGGATGCGCTCGGTGAGACTCTTCTCGTTACGGCCACTGAAGGGCAGTTTGCCGCTCAACATGCGGTACAACACCACCCCCAGCCCCCATACATCAATTTTCACCGATTCGTTCTGGCCGATTTCGGGGGCGGAGTAGATGCTGCCATGTGGTAACTGCTCCGGGGACATGATGTAGAGCGTAACGCCGGGTGGCGGCAAGACGCGGGTGGCGATACCAAAATCGAGCAAGACGGGGGTAAACGGCCGTCCCGCCTCCACCGGCTCCCGAAAGACAATGTTTTCCAGCTTCAAGTCGTTATGGGCATATCCCTGAATGTGGATGTGATCCAGGGCGCGGCCAATTTCCAGGGCGATGGTGGCGGCTTCGGGTGGGGTCAGTTGTTCCACCTGTTCCAGGTAGTCAGAGAGTGTACCCCCTTTCAGATATTCCATCACAAAAAAGACGGGCTGATTGGGCAGATCGATGGCGTTGGCGTAGTAGACGCTGGTTTTGCCAGGGCGGGGAATGGGGTACAGCCGGACAATGTTGCGGTGGTGAAACCGTTGGATCAGTTCCGCCTCGCGCACGATGGAGCGGGAATAAGAGGCATCATCATGTTTGTTGCAGATTTTGATGGCGACCTCTTCGGGGCGGTCTAGTTCGGTGGCAGCGTAAATGATGGCAAAACCGCCGGTGGCAATCGGTTCGCCTAATGTGTAGCGGCCACGATAAAGCGTTGCCCCTTTCAAAAGCGATCCCCCCCCGACTGGTTGGGCCGCCGCACCACGCGCGTACTGCGGCCGGAATCAAAGGTGTCAGCGGTGTAGGGGTCACGGCCGTAGCCGCCATAGGATGGGGTGGCGCTCTCAAATTGCAGCTTGACGCCGCCGCGCTCCACCCGCGCCAGTTCAATCTCATCCCCATCTTGCAGTTCGCGGGGCACCATAGATTCCAACCGCACGCCGTTGAGGAAGGTACCGTTGGCGCTGTCTTCGTCCCGAATCATAAAATGGTCTTCCTCGTCAATGATGGTGCAGTGGCGGCGGCTGATGGGACTGGTGTCGTCGTGCTGCTGGAAGAGCAGTTCGGCGTCTTGTTTGGCGCGGCCAATGGTGGTGGTGCCGTAGATTTCCAGTTTCTTGCCCACGCTGACGTCCCCTTCCAACACCGTGAGGTAGGCGCGGGGGTTAGACTGGCGCTCAATGCGCTTGGTAATGCGGTCAATCTGTTTGTTGACCGTCTGGCGCACGGCCATTACCGGCCCTCTATTTCGGGTGAGTACCACCGCAATCATCGCCACGGCCAGCAGCACGATGCTGATGGGCAGTAAGATGTCTGACCAGTTGGTACCGGGTTCAACAACCGGATTTTGCCCCTCTACCACGGCAGTGGCTCTGGGCACGGCCGTGCCATCTACCATGACAACTTCGGGTTCCTCTGTAGGCGCGGCGACGGTGGGCAGCACGGCCGTGACCTTCACCGAAGCTGGCCGCGAATCCAGATTAAATTCATCTTTCACCACCACTGATAAGGTCACTTCGCCTGCTTCCTCTACCAGGTCCCAGGGGAAGGGGAAAGTGATTTCATTGCCATTGGTGATGTTGGTCAGCGAGGGATCCACCGGGTCGCCGTTGACCGTCAGAGTGGCCCGTTGCAGGTTGCGCGTGTAGTTGTCGGTAAAGACCACTTTAGCCACCACCTGGGTGGTAGCATCCGGGGTGATGCGGGCATTTTCGGCGGGGCTTTCAATGGTGACACGCGGCAAATCAATCTGGTCAATGCTGTATTCACCCAGGCCGATGACACGGCCGTCGTCCACCATCACTTCCACCGGGCGGGTACTGGCCAGCCCATCCGGCGAACGATAAACCATCTCATACAGCGGGCGCCATCGCGCCGCGATGGTGCGGTAAAAATCATCGGCAGAGGCGGGGCCGGCCAGATTAAGCGCCTGACCGCCGCTGTTCACGGCCAGGTCGGCCACCCGTCCGGCATTATCCCGGCTGGTCACCAGCACGGCGTAAATGGGAATCCCCAGCCGCTCGGCGTTGCTGGCGAGCGTGGCCGGTTCGCCCTGATCAAACTTTTCCAGTTCGCTGGTAAACAACACAACCAGTTTAGGTTGGTTGCCGCTCCCGGATTCTCTGTCCAGATTCGTCAAAATCTCGCCTAATGGTTTGATAGGCGCGGAGAGGCAATCGTTGGCATTGGCGCAGGTGGGGGGACGGTAGCTGTCGAGTACGGCCGTGACATCGCTGGCGTTCTTGGTAAATTCCAGAAGCGGTACGGGGGTGGGATTGCTGCCCTCAATGGCGCTGATGGCTATGTAATCGTCTGGCTGCTTCCAGTTTTGGGCAAACTGGCGAATGGCTTCCCTGGTCTGGTTCCAGCGGTCAGCCTGCCCCATTCGTAAACCGGCGTCAATGACAAAATGCACCCACAGCGGCCCTTCGCCCGCCACCGGACCGCGTGTCAGTTCTACGCGACGGCCGTTTTCCTGAAGTTGCAGGTTGGCTGTAGTCAACCCCGATACCGGTTCTCCGGCCGCATTCAAAGTACGCGCATACACCGTCACCACCGGAAATTGGGAAGCATCAACCGTTGTGACAATGACTTCCGTCACCGGCCCACTCCCCTGTGCCCTCACTTGTGTACCCACCGTTGCAACCAAAGCGAATAAGAATAACAATACAAAAACTGCTTTGACACTCCTGGAATACGGCATAGTTCTCCTTCGGAATTATGAATTATGAAGGATGAATTATGAATTTTCACCCTTTGTGGTGGACTACAAGTTCAATTTTACCAGCAAGTCGTTTACCCGGTCACTGGCAATTTGTAATTCGGCCACCGCCGCCTGTAATTCGGCGGCATTTGGGTCGGCGCTGCCCTGTTTCTGGCGCAAACCGGCGCTCTGTTCGGCGGTGATCTGGCTAAACAGGGCAATGGTCTCTGGCAGGGGCATGATGCGCAGTTCGGCTTGCAGCAGGCTCGTGCAGTGGTGGAACTGGCGAATGGCCTGGGCATAGAGGCCCAACTGGCGGTAACAGTGCATCAGCGCCCGATGCACTTCCTCGCGCAGGGGGTCTATTTGTAGGATGTGTTGGCCGAGTTCAACGGCCGTATCATAAACCCCTTGCTGCATGGCGCTAAACATGCGTTCGCCCAATAAACGCAGATGCAGCCGCGCCAGCCGTTCTCGTTCCAATAAACACCAATCGGCATAAATGCCCTCACAAAACTCGCCCTGATACAGCGCCACTGCCTGCGCCAGCCATTCTTCTTGCCGCGCCGGGTCTGTTTCAGTTCGGGCCTGGCGCTCGCAGCTTTCAAAGGTAACAAAATCAATCTGCACCTGGGGCGGTGGCGTCAGGCTGATCCAATCACGCGAGGTGAACAGCAGATCGTCACAGGTGTAGTGGAGGTCATCAAACAGTTTGCGCAGGCGCCACACGGCCGTGTTCAACCGCCCCCGCCCCTGTTCCTCCGAACAATCAGGCCAGAGCAAGTCTATCAATTTTAAGCGGCTGTGTTTAACGCGGGGAAATAACAACAGGTAAGCAAACAGTTCTTCAACATGGTGGGTGGGGAAACTGGACACCACCAACTGATCATGTTGTAACTGAAGTTTGCCCAACGCCCGAATCTGTAAATGGGTCACAACACGCACCTTGTGAATGATTCAGCCATGTGGAAAACCAGATTTTGGAGATGGAAGCGGTGGAGATTGGGAGATTAGAGATTAGAGATTGGGTTAAGTCCTATCTCCCAACGTCTGGTTACGAGTCGTTTTCTGAAAATACAAAATACACCCGCAATTTCCTTCGCAATTTGCCAATGATGGATATGTGTTGAAATCTGGTTTCCTGTCCGTTACTTTCGGCCGCCTGGGAGGCGCTACCTTTTTTGTTCCTGGCTTGATGTTACCGGATGGACAGGGCGTTGTCAATTTGTGACATGGGCGAAAATGAAGATTGGAGATTAGAGATCATCAAATCTCCAATCTCTAAATAATCACTTGAACTGCAACGCATAACTCGTATGCGCCGGTTTGTGGGCGTTGATCAGCCGGGTTATGAGGGTGGTATTGACCTCAGACTCCGGCATCGGCAGGGTTACAGTAAAGGTAAAGGGGTCCAGATTTTCCCCCGTATCGTCAATTTCCGGGCTGAGGCCGGTGTAGATTTCCAAAACACGGCTGAGCGCCCAACGGGTGCCGCGCCGGGCATAAATCTGATGCGCCTCCATTAAAATGGCACGGCGTTTGGCCTCATCCCAACTCTGGTCAAAGGTCAGGTCAAACCAGTTTGCCAGCCAGGGTAAAAAGTCAGCCGGGGCCGTCGCCGGATGGAGAAAAACATCAAAATTATCCACCGTCCATTCAATGGGGGCGTAAATGGATTCAAACAGCGCCAGGAAACGCTTCATAAAGCTAGTGTGATAGATGCCGGGCAGGTATTGCAAGTAGCGGCTTTCGGTGAGGGAGAGGCCGGGCGGCGGCGTATAAGCTGGTTCTCCCTCTGGTTCGGGCATAGGCGGCAGGGATGGCGGCACGGGTGGTTGATCGGCGGGCGGGAGGCCATCACCTGGCGGGCCACCGTTGATTTTCGTTTCGGCGCGGCTTTTGCGGGAGGGTTTGGGTGGTGGTTCGCTAACAACCGCCGGTTCAGATACCGGCGGTTCCGGCAGGGCCGGCAGGGATTCTGGTTCGGCGGTGGGTTCGGGAACGGGCGGCGGGGCAACAGCCTCGGCTGCCGCCGCTACCTCTTCTATCTCATACGTCAACGTGAACGCGCCAATCTCAATTACGTCGCCGGGATTGAGCGGGTGGGGATCATGCTCTTTCAGGCGGATGCCGTTGACCTTGGTGCCATTAGAGCTTTTAGTATCGGTAAGTGTGCAGCCTGCATCGGAAGATTCAATCTGGGCGTGCCGCCGCGATACCAACGGATCGTCCAGCACCAG
>CAADGU010000449.1 GCA_900696625.1 uncultured Chloroflexota bacterium
AAACCGCGCCTACAAGGGCAAAGTCGGCCTTCGCCGACTGGTTCCCAGACCGCGCAGGCGGTCTTTGCAATTGTTGCCGCGAATTCCATTCGCCGGGCAAAATGACACTTTATGGCCTTTGGCAGTACAACTGGCGCAGGGTTTCCGGGTAACGGCCGTGTCCCGCCACGACGAAGGCGCGGTTGACTGCATCAGGAGCCGCTGCTGCCGTACCTGCCAATGCGCCTGAAAGCAATGAATGGGCCAATCGCGCAGTTCGCGCCAGCAGATTTGCAGCGCCGCCAGGTGACTGTGGGCGGCGGCATCGTGCATTTGCTCTTGAAAGATAACATCCATTTCGGCGCCAAACTCATCCCGAAACGACCGGGGATAAAGCCAGAGCAGGAGCCGGTAACAGAGAACCAGGATAGACATGATTCAAACGCTTTCTGGCGGGGGAGAGACCTGCGTGGCAGCGGCTATCAGAGATTGCAGCCGATTTATTTCTGCATTGAGCAGACAGAGTTTTTTGTTAAATACCTTTTGCCAGATGATAGTATAGTTCGTTCCAGCGCAGTTCCTTTTGGAAGTCACTCAGGGTGGTCGTTTCGTCAATCAACAGCATTTCCAGGCCGGCCATCGCCGCGAAATCTTCCAGGTGTTCCACCGTGAGCGCCTGGCTGAAGCCGGTGTGGTGCGCCCCGCCGGCATAAGCCCAGGCAGCCACGGCTACCTTGAGATTGGGTTGGGGGACCCAGACCGCGCGGGCCACCGGCAATTGGGGCAGGGGCGCATCCGGCGGCACAACCTCTACCGTGTTTACCACCAGGCGAAAGCGGTTGCCCATGTCAATCAGGGTGGCGTTCAGGCCGGGACCGGGTGGGGTATTAAAGACCAGGCGCACGGGGTCGGCCTTGCCACCAATGCCCAGCGGATGGATTTCTAACGAGGGACGGCCGTCGGCAATCGAAGGGCAAATTTCCAGCATGTGCGCGCCTAGTACCTTCATGTTGCCCGGCTCAAAATGGTAGGTGTAATCTTCCATAAAAGAGGTACCGCCCGGCAAACCCATCGCCATCACCTTCATGGCGCGCAGCAAAGCGGCCGTTTTCCAATCCCCCTCCGCGCCAAAACCGTAACCGTCGGCCATCAGCCGCTGCACGGCCAGACCGGGTAACTGCGCCAGGCCATGCAAATCTTCAAAAGTGGTGGTAAAGGCTGTGAAACCACCCGCTTCTAAAAAGCGGCGCAATCCCTGTTCAATGCGCGCCGCTTCACGCAGGGATTGGCGCTGCGCGCCGCCCTCACGCAAAGAGGGCATGACGGTGTAATCCGTTTCGTACCGGTCCAACAGATGGTCAATTTCGGCGTCGCTGACGGCGTTTACTACCTGCACCAGGTCGCCCACGCCGTAGCCGTTGACGCTGGCGCCAAACTGCATCTGGGCGGCCACTTTGTCCCCTTCGGTGACGGCCACCTGGCGCATGTTGTCGCCAAAACGGGCGATTTTGGCCGTTTGCCAGTCAGCCCAGGCCGCCGCCGCCCGCGTCCAGACGTTGATGCGGGCCAGCGCTTCCTCATCCTGCCAGTGGCCGATGACGATTTTGGGCGAACGTCGCATACGAGCAGTCATAAACCCAAACTCGCGGCCGCCGTGCGCCGTCTGGTTCAGATTCATAAAATCCATGTCAATGGTGTCCCAGGGGATGTCCCGGTTGAATTGGGTGTGGAAATCGAGCAGTGGTTTGCGCAGCACGTTTAGCCCGGCGATCCACATTTTGGCCGGGGAAAAGGTGTGCATCCAGGCGATCAGGCCGATGCACGAACGGGCGCTGTTGGCTTCCAGACAGAGGTTATAAATCGCTTCGGGGGTGGTCAGCACCGGCTTAAAAACCAGCCGGACGGGCAATTTGCCGGCGGCGTTCATGCCTTCCACCACCATCTGCGCGTTGGCCGCCACTTCCTCTAATGCTTCCGGCCCATACAAATGTTGGCTGCCGGTGATGAACCAGATTTCCTGCTCTTGATACATTTCCATTTCACACACTCCTTCGTAAATGTAGTCCAGGTTATCAACCTGGGTTACGATTTTCCGTTAACGATAACATTTTAGCACCAGCAGGCAGTAAGTCAACGCTGTTTTGGCCCGGTTTTGGCTGCTTTTTGCGCCGCAATACACGCAAATTTGGCTGTCAACCGGCGCAATTGCTAATAATTGACGCTGGATTCTATCTATGTTACACTAATTTTGTTATCGTTAACAGTGACGGTGGCATGGAGAGAAGCGTGAGGGACAGCAGCCGTAAACGAGTGACAATTAAAGAGGTGGCGGGCGCAGCCGGGGTATCTACGCAGACCATTTCGCGGGTGGTCAACGGCCGTGCCGATGTCGCCCCCCATACTCGCCAGCATGTGCAGCAAATCATCGAGTCATTGGGCTACCAACCGAGCAAAATTGCCCGCAGCCTGATCCAGGGGCAGAGCCATTCACTGGGCATCGTTACGTTTGGCATTAGCTATTACGGCCCGTCGCAGGTGTTACAGGGGATTCAGGAAACGGCCGTTGCCCAGGGCTATTCGCTGATGCTGACAATTTTGCCAGACGCGGAGATTTATAACGCCAGACAACTCATGCGGGAGATGCTGGCGTATCACGTGGACGGCATTTTGTGGGCCGCGCCGGAAATTGGGCAGAATCGGGATGGGATTCAGCAAGAGTTACCCCACCTTTCCGTGCCCATTGCTTTTTTGAGCGCGCAACCACGACCGCATCAGATGACGGCCGTGATTGATAACCGGCTGGGCGGGCGGCTGGCAACCCGGCACCTGATTGAACAGGGGCGGCAGCATATTGGCCTGATTACCGGGCCGATAAGCTGGTGGGAAGCGCGGCAGCGCGAATTGGGCTGGCGGGAAGAGTTGGCGGCGCACGGCCGTGACGTGGATGAAAGTTTTATCGCGTTTGGCGATTGGAGCGCGGGCAGCGGCGAGCGTTGTTTACGGATGCTGCTAGAGTGGCGTCCAGAGATAGACGCGGTATTTGTGAGCAATGATCAGATGGCCTTAGGCGCGTTGAAGACAGCGCGCCAGTTAGGGCGGCGCGTGCCGGAAGATTTGGCGGTGATTGGCTTCGACGATATTCCCGAAGCCGCCTATTTTTACCCGGCGCTGACGACCATTCGCCAGGATACGGCCGAATTGGGACGGGTCGGCGCGCGGCAGTTGATCACCATGATCGAGAACCCGGAACCAAATGGCGCTGAACCCCTCTGCCTGCCGCCGGCGTTGGTGGTGCGGGAGAGTACGATTAGTGGGTAATTGAGTAATTGAGTAATTGGCGGCCTTCAATTACCTAATTACCTGATTACCCAATTACAAATTTCGGAGGAGTGAAGACAATGGCGACATATGCAATTGGTGTGGATTATGGCACAGAGTCGGGGCGGGCGGTGCTGGTGAATGTGCAGACGGGCGAGGAGGTGGCCACGGCCGTACACCCCTATGCCGATGGCGTGATTGACGAACATTTGCCAGGTAGCAATCGTCCATTGCCACATGATTTTGCCCTGCAAAATCCGCAAGATTACATCGAAGTCCTGAAAGTAACCGTGCCCCAGGTATTGCGGGAAAGTGGCGTCAGCGCGGACGACGTGATTGGCATTGGCACCGATTTTACGGCCTGCACCATGCTGCCGGTGAAAGCCGATGGCACGCCGCTCTGTTTTTTACCAGAGTGGCGGCACAATCCGTATGCCTGGGTGAAACTGTGGAAACACCACGCCGCCCAGCCGCAGGCCAACCAGTTGAACGAGATGGCGCGGCAGATGGGTGAGGAGTGGTTGAAATGGTACGGCGGCAAAATCTCCTCAGAATGGCTCATCCCCAAAATTTGGGAGACGGCCGAAAAAGCGCCAGAGGTGTATGCGGCGGCCGATAAGTTTGTGGAAGCGGCCGACTGGATTGTGTGGCAGATGACGGGGGAGGAAAAACGCAACGCCTGTACGGCCGGATACAAAGCCATTTGGAACAAACAAAAGGGGTATCCACGCAATGAGTTTTTTGCGGCGCTGCACCCGGCGCTGGCAGACGTGGTGGAGACCAAATTGTCGCGGGAGATTTACCCGTTGGGGCAGAAGGCGGGTGGGCTGACGGCGGAGATGGCGCGGCTGATCGGGTTGAATCCGGGCACGGCCGTGCCCATTGGTAATGTGGACGCGCATGTTTCCGCCCCGGCTTCGGCCGTGACCCAACCGGGGCAGATGGTGATGATCATGGGCACCAGCACCTGCCACATCCTGATCGGCGACCAGGAGCGGGTGGTGGAAGGGATGTGCGGCGTGGTGGAAGATGGGGTGGTGCCCGGCCTGTTTGGCTACGAAGCGGGGCAATCCTGTGTGGGCGACCATTTTGCCTGGTTTGTGGATAACGGCGTACCCCTGGCCTATTACGAAGAGGCGCGGGCGCGCGGCCTGACCGTTCACCAACTGCTGGAAGAAAAAGCAGCCGCCCAAAAACCAGGCGCGCATGGTCTGGTGGCGCTGGATTGGTGGAATGGCAACCGTTCCATTCTGGTGGATGTGGATTTGACCGGCCTGATCGTGGGCATGACGCTGGCAACGAAGCCGGAAGACATTTACCGCGCCCTGATTGAGGCCACTGCTTATGGCACGCGCATCATCATCGAGTCGTTTGAAAAGAGCGGCGTGCCGGTGACGGAACTGGTGGCGGCGGGTGGGCTGCCCGGTCGGAACCAACTGCTGATGCAAATTTATGCCGATGTGACCGGCCGAACGATCCAGGTGACGGGCACGGCACAGGCCGGCGCGTTTGGCTCGGCGATGTTTGCGGCGGTGGCGGCGGGGGCGGCAGCCGGTGGTTACGATTCGATTGTGGATGCGGCGGCTCACATGGCCCGGTTGCAAGATGTGGTCTACACGCCCATCCCGGAACATCAGGCGGTCTAC
>CAADGU010000450.1 GCA_900696625.1 uncultured Chloroflexota bacterium
CAAGGAACGCCAACCGATTATCAAGAAGTGGACGCGGCGCATATTTTTGCCCAACCGGAATTTCAGGTAAAGTTGCAAGTGGGGATGGGGATGGGTACGGCCGTTGTCTGGACGTGTGACCTGAGCCAGGAGTATGTGAGCATTAATGCGGATTACCGGACGTGATGCGTGATACGTGACCTTCTCACGCATCACGCATCACGAAAAAGAGGCAGAACAATATCGTGAATCTGTTGGACATAGCCATCGTCGCCTGGGGGATGTATGAACTGTTTGGTATTACGGTGAAACCACCGTTTTATTGGGAGCGCAGCCGCCGGATGCAACGTACCCGCGCTCGCCTGGGCGACCGGAAAACAACAATTTTTTATCTTTGCTTTGCCCTGTTTTTGCTGGGGTTTGGTTTGTGGAGTTTGTTTTTGCGGGGTGGGTGAGGGTTTAGCCGCGAAGAACGCGAAGGACTTCGTGAAAGACACGAAGGGGTGCGAAGGTTTATCTCTGCGTCTCCGCATTGAATTGACAGAAGGTGCGTGATGAGCAAATTGTGGGGCGGCCGTTTCGCCAAACAAACGGATTTGTTGGTGCATGAATTGAATGCCAGCCTGCCTTTTGACCGGCGGCTGGTTGCCGAAGATAGTCGCGGCAGCATGGCCTGGGCGCGGGCGCTGGCAGGGGCGGGTGTATTGACGGCCGTCGAAGCGGAAACAATTGTAGCCGGGTTGGCGCAGGTGCAGGTGGAGTTTGCAGACGGGACGTTTGTTTTTGAGGCAGGGGATGAGGATATTCACACGGCCGTAGAACGCCGTCTCACCGAAATAGTGGGTGATGTGGGCGGCAAACTGCACACCGGGCGCAGTCGCAATGACCAGGTGGCGACTGATTTCCGCCTGTGGGTGATGGGGGCCATTGACCACCTGCAAGACAATCTGACCGATTTACAGAACGCGCTCCTTGAAAGTGCGGCAGCCAATTTGAACCTGCCCATGCCCGGTTATACCCATTTGCAGCACGCGCAGCCGGTGACGTGGGGACATTGGGTGTTGTCCCATTTCTGGCCGTTGGTGCGGGATCGGGAGCGGTTGGCACAGGTAAGGGGGCGCACGGCCGTGCTGCCTCTCGGTGCGGGCGCGTTAGCAGGTACGGCTTATCCGGTGGACCGGGAATGGCTGGCAAAGGAGTTAGGGTTTACGGCCGTGAGCCAGAACAGTCTGGACGCAGTATCCGACCGTGACTTTGCCGCCGATTTTCTGTATGCCGCCGCCATGATAGGCCTGCACCTGAGCCGGTTGGCCGAGCAGTTGGTCTTGTTTAGCAGCGCCGAATTTGGTTTTGTGCGGCTGGATGATGGCTACAGCACCGGCAGCAGCCTGATGCCGCAAAAGAAGAATCCAGACACGCTGGAACTGACACGCGGCAAGGCGGGGCGGCTGGTGGGAAATCTCACCGGGCTGCTAACCACACTCAAAGGGCTGCCCTCCAGCTACGACAAGGATTTGCAGGAAGACAAGGAGCCGCTGTTTGACGCTTTTGATACGCTGCGGCTGACCGTGCCGGTGATGGCCGGGCTGATCCGCACGTTGACGCTGCGCCCAGAGCGTATGGCGGCGCAGCTAGAGCCGGGGCTGCTGGCGACGGATTTGGCCGATTACCTGGTGAAGCGGGGCGTACCGTTCCGGCAGGCGCATCATCTGGTGGGCCAGGTGGTGCAGTTGGCAGAACAGAAAGGGGTTAATTTGACGGAGCTAACGGTGGCGGAGTTGCAGACAGTAAGTGGGGTGTTTGGGCAGGATGTTACGGCCGTGTTTCACATCGAAGCGTCACTATCCAACCGGAACATCACGGGGGGCACGTCTGTAGAGGCTTTGGCAAGACAATTAACGGCAGCGCAATTAGCCTTTGCCCGTGACCCGTAATCCGTCATCAGATAACGGATTACGGATTCTCAACCACCGCTACGCCAGATAATAGTTCGGTAATCGTCTGCACTAATTCTGGCTTGGAAATAGGTTTGGTCATGTAACGATCAGCGCCCGACTGCAAACCGGCGCGCATAGCCTCCACCTGGCTGCGGGCGCTCAACATGATAATGGGCAAGGTGGCCGTTTCTGGGCGGCTGCGGAGTATCTGGCAGGCCGTAAACCCATCCATGTTGGGCATCATCACATCCAGAATCACAATGTCGGGTTGTGATTCGGCAATCATATCCAGCGCTTGCTGCCCATCCTCTGCCTCGATAATGGTAAAACCATCACGCGCCAACATCAGGCGCAGCAGTTTGCGGGTCATATCTTCATCATCTACCACTAAAACGATCGGTTCCACGGTCGTTCTCCTTCAATAGTTGCCGGCTGCCGGTTGCAAGTTGTTTGGGTTAGCAGCCAGTTATGAATATACCCTTAGCGTATTACACCAGGGCTTACAGGGGCGCTGACAGGGGGGGAAAGTTCACGCACCGTTCACGGCCATCAGGCCAAAACACGGCCGTCCTGTCAGAAACATCGTAATTTGTGCCCGTTAAGTTCTTTAACATAGGCAGGTATAATAGGATGCTAGAGGACGAAATAAAAACAATGCACCAGGAAGTACGCAAAATTCTCATAATTGAAGATGAGTTCCCCATGCGGTATCTCATTGAATACCAGTTGAAACAGAACGGGTATGAGGTTTGTCTGGCTAAAGATGGCCCGGATGGGTTGAAAGCCATTGCCCATAACCGACCCGATGTGGTGCTGTTGGACGTGATGATGCCGGGCATGGATGGGTTCGAAGTGTGTACTGAGATTAAGAACAATCCCGAAACGGCCGATATTCCGGTGATTTTTGTCACTGCCAGCGAGGTGCGTGAATATCGCTTACGAGCATTTGATGTGGGCGCGGCCGAATATATGACCAAACCGTTTCGCGCCGAGGATCTGGTGCAGCAGATTACGGCCGTCATCGAACGCCAACATGGCGTAGATGAAGAGACACAGCCGGACACGGCCGTGCCGGAAACCGTACAGGCCGGGCATGTCATCTCCCTCTTCAGCCCCAAAGGCGGCGTGGGCGTCACTACCCTGACCATCCAGTTGGCCGAAGCCATTGCCATACAAGCCGAACAGCCCAGCCTCATCATTGATTTTGATCTGCCACTAGGCGGGGTGGCGCCGATGCTGCATCTATTCCCCCGGCATGATATTGTGGAATTACTCAAGATTTTGCCCGAATACATCACGCTGAGTACGATTGATGAGTTCACCTTGCGTCACCGCGATAATGTCTTCATCATCCCTGCCCCAGGGCGGCTGATGAACCCCCAAACCAACCTTTCTATGGCCGCGTTCAAACAAGTAACCGATATTCTCACAGCCGAGGGATACAATGTCTTGATTGATACCGGCAGCCATATTAACCAATATGTAGTGGATGTATTGGCCGGCTCCAAACTCATCCTGGCGATCACGTCCGGCCAACCGGTAGCCAACCAGCATTTGAACACCTTTATCGAATCGGCCGACCGGTTGGGGCTGGATTCGCGCCGCATTCTGCCGGTGATCAATGAAATGGCCGGGCCGGTGCGGGATATTACGCTGTCGCGTGTGCCCGCCGCCCGAATTCCCTACACAGGTGACGCCTCAGAAACGAAATTATGGTTAAAACAACAGGGGCTGCGAAAATTGGTGTCACTGTTGTACTGAGGAGGAGATAAAGGGGGAGAAAACCTCTTCATCTCCTCCTCTCCAACTGCCTTTTCACGCCGGCAAAATACGTCGCAAAGCGGGGGAATGCAAACCAGACCAGCCCCAGACCAAAGAGTAATCCGGTGAGGGTGCGCAGCCACCAGTTGAACGTGCCAATCGTTGTGCCGGTGTAAAACACGGCCGTACCCATCCCCCCCGTCAGCGCCACCAACCAGCTATTGCTATCCCGGAAACCGCTGCCCGACTCGCTGGCCATATGGCTAAAGCTGTCCAGCAGCAGCGGCAGCGTAAACAGCAAAAAAGCAAACAGGCTCAGCGACGGCCGTCCCCGCCGCAGCCCCCACACCAACCCCCCGATCACCATGCCCACAAAAATAGCCACCATTCGGTGATTTAGCGCCGTTTTGTAGCCGATCTGGGCATTGCCGGTAAACGCCTGTAGCTGCTGGGGGTTCGCGCCAGAGGCAATCAGTTGTTCCAGAGAGTAGGAGCGGATAAACCCCATTTCGCCAAAGAGGAAATACGAACGCTGTGGCAGTTGGTGGTTGTGGGGGGCCAGGAATCGGTACACGGCCGTGCCCGCGGCCTCATACCCCTCCGCCAGCAGCGCCGGGGCCAAAAACCCCAACAGCAAAAACATGCTCGCCGCCGCCATAAACAGGAAATACCAATAACAGGCCAGCCAATACACCAGCTTTTGCAGCCCAAGCACAAATGAACGCCGCCAGCCGGTGATAGGTGGTTTGGGATTGGGGAGGGGAGAGGGGGATGATGTCATAGGGTCAGATCAGGATTGGTAATTTCTTTGTGACTACAGCGGATTCAGAAACAAACGGATAGTTCCGTCGAGTAATCCGTTATTTCCCCTATCCGTTGCAGTCTCAATTTGCAAAGCAAGATATTCAACTTTTGAACCATGCCCGATTTTCTTAAAATCCTGTCAAACAAACCGGTTTATTATCGGTATAAAACAGGCGATGAATGGTTTCAGTGTAGGCCGCATCGGATAATTCCACCAGGCCATAACGAAGCAGCGTCTTAAACTCGACCGCACCTGTGACCAGGGAAGAGAATTCGGCCACGTCCAGCGCCAGGCTAACATCGTGGGGGGCGGCGGCGGGCAAGAGTTGGACACGGCCGTTCACCACATCCAACACCCACGCGCCCGCGTTCTCCGGCAAGAAGTTGTCGGCCATCTGCACCTTCAGGCGGCACGTTTGCCCGCCAAACGAGTGATCGCACAGCAGGGCAAAAAAGCGAGGCACATCAATGAGGCGGTACATGATGCCCGTGCCCTGGATATTGGATTCCTGGTAAACGGTGGGGAAGATCAGATCACCCGTGTTACGCGGGTCAGTGAGCAGCAGGTGGAAATCATCATCATGCGTGTTCAGGACAATGCTTTCAATCTGGTCAGCCTGGGAACGGAGGAAAGCGAGCAGGTCATAGAGTACGGCCGTCTCCTCATACACCAGCGCCCGCACCACCAGTTCGTTGCTGAGCAGACTGCGGTGGCGGCCCGGCTCAAATTGGAACTGCACATAGCCGCGCAGCTCATCCCCGTCCCAACAACCGGCCACACGCAGGCTGTCGCCGGTAAACATGGCATCCAGGTAAGCTGGCGAGTTTTCCATCATGCCATTGGTGCGGGCCATCACACGCTGGTAGCAGGCATTAAAGGCATAGCGGTCGCGGCTGGAAAGCAGGCCGACGTGGGCTTTTGTACCCCGTTTGGGCAGTTGGTGGGGGTGGAAGCGATATTGGTTGAGTTTACGGCCGTAGCCAAACCCCATCTGCTTGTAAAAGTCGGCCCGGAACGGGTAGAGCGCCGTCAGGCTGGCCTCCTTCTCCCGGTAATGGCGCAGGAAAAATTGCACCATTTCATAGGCTACCTTCTCCTTTTTGTGGTCCAGGGCCACCGCCACGCCGCCCAGGCCACCCACCAGCAGCGGCGCGCCATGCAGCTGCATGGTGAAATCATACAGGCGCATCACGCCCGTCAATTCCCCCTCGTCAAACAACCCCACCAGACTGAGAATAGGGTCAGCCTGCATCCGCGCCATCCGCTCGCGCATCTGCTCCCGCGTCACGCGCACACCGGGGTAGGCATTCAGTTGAATGGTGATGTAATCTTCTAATTCGTGGTTGGTTAACGGCCGTATTTCCCGCATACTCTCCTCGTAACCGGTGGGCGGTGGTCGGTAATCAGTTATCGGTATACTGCCAGAACTGGCAGCAAAATCATTGTCGCCGGATACTATACAGTAAATGGGGAATCTCGTCAGGAAACCGTTTGTAGCCGGTTTGTAGTAGGCGATTTATCGCCTGCCGATAGGCACTAAAGTGCCGACTACAAACCACTTTATGGAGAACAGATAATGACCGCCGAAAAAATCGGCATTTTACATCCGGGCGCGATGGGCATCTCCGTGGCCGCCGCTGCTCAGAACAGCGGCCATACGGTCTATTGGACCAGCGCCGGGCGCAGCCCGCACACGCACACACGCGCCCAACAACATCATCTGCTCGATGGGCAATCGTTGGCCGCCTTGTGCCACACCTGCACCATGCTCATCAGCGTCTGCCCACCCCACGCCGCCGAAGAGGTAGCGCAGCAGGCCTTGGCGCGCGGCTTCACCGGCCTCTTTGTAGACGCCAACGCCATCGCCCCCCAACGCGCCCGGCACATCGGCGAGATGATGGCCGCCAATGGCGTGGCTTTTGTGGATGGCGGCATCATTGGCGGCCCCGCCTGGCAGCCCCATAGCACCTGGCTCTACCTTTCCGGCCTTGAAGCGGAACGGGTGGCGGGCTGTTTTGCTAATGGCCCATTGGAAACCCAGGTTATTGGCGAAGAGATCGGCAAAGCGTCGGCGCTGAAAATGTGTTATGCCGCCTACACCAAAGGCACGAGCGCCTTATTAGCGGCGATTTTGGGCACGGCCGAGTCATTGGCCGTTAGAGATGAACTGATGCAGCAGTGGCAGCGGGATGACCCGGCCTTCCCGGCGCAAACGGAAAACCGTGTGCGCCG
>CAADGU010000451.1 GCA_900696625.1 uncultured Chloroflexota bacterium
ACTGCCGCTACGTGAACCCACCTTTTTTATTCTGCTCAGCCTAAGCGAAGGGGGAAAACATGGGTATGCCATCATCAAGGATGTGGCGGCCCTGAGCAATGGCAAGGTCAACTTAAGCACGGGCACCTTGTATGAGGCGCTGGCCCGGCTGCTGGATCAAGCGCTCATTGAACGGGTGGAGCGGGAGGCCAGCCCGGATGAGGGCACCACACATCCCGGTCGGCCACGCAAAGCATACCGGCTGACGCCCAAGGGTGGTTTGGTGGTGCAGGCGGAGATAGCGCGTCTTCAATCGCTTGTCTTGACGGCTGAACGACGGTTGGCAGGACGGGCGGGCGGTTAAAAATGTACTCTATGCTCATGCTGCTCTACCGCTTCTCTCTGCATCTCTTTTCGCCCCACTTCCGGCAGGAGTTTGCCGGCGAAATGGAGAAGTTATTCCAGGAGCAGATTGCAGCAGCAGAGGCCAACGGCCGTCTATTTCTCCTCCTCTTTTTCCTGCATGAATCAGGGGGGTTGCTGGTGAGTGGTGTGCGCCAGCGTCTATATGCCCGGCAGGCACGGCCGTTGCTGGCAGCCCAGAGCGGCAGTGGTGTGGCGGTATTAGCTGATCATCGGTGGCTCCGGCGTAGATTCCTACAAGTGGTTGCTCTCGTTATTTTGTTGGGGCTGTTGTTGTTCCTGGCTTATTGGATTTATATCTTCTTCTTTTTTTCATTTGACCGGCCACCGCGAGTGCAGGAAATAGCCCTGGGCGACCTGACGGGTAACGGCTACCTGGATGCCTATTTGGCAATTGCGCCCGACGGCGAGCCATATATTCATCCTGATTACCTGCTGTTTAACGAGGGCGACGGCCGTTTCCGCGACAGCGGGCAGGATTTTGGCGAAGCCCCCAGCTTTTCCGCCAAATTAGGCGACGTGAACGGGGATGGTTTGCCGGACATCGTCGTCGGCTGGCACGGCGTGAAAGTGTACCGGAATTATGGCAGCGGTACCTTTCGCGGTCACCATTCCGTGGGGGACGTGCAGGATGGAATTTACCGCCTTCATATCGCGTTGTCCGATCTCAACCACGATGGCAATCTTGACGTTTTTGGAGCCGGTTGTTGTGGCGGCGGTATCCCCGGTAATGGCGGTATGCAGCAACTATTCTATCCTGCCAGCCAGGCATGGTTGGGGAATGGCGGGGGTACTTTTTCGACCACAGGACAATCTCTTGGTCAGCTAGGAAGCCAGGCGGTGGCCCTGGGGGACTTGAACGGAGATGGCAACCCCGACGCTTTTCTGGCTAACAGCAGCAGGATGGACGCTTCGGGCAATGCTCAGCGCGGCGTGCCCAACACTATCTGGTTTAATGATGGGCAGGGGAATTTTAGCGATAGTGGGCAGCGGTTGGGGCAGATGGAAAGCACGGCCGTCACCCTGGGCGATATAAATGGAAATGGTTTTCTGGACGCGGTGGTGGGCAATCGCGGCCCGGATGAAATCTGGCTCAACGACGGGCAGGGCAACTTCCATGACAGTGGGCAGCGGTTGGGCCGCGGCCTGACCCGCTCCCTTTTCCTGGCCGACCTGGACGGTGACGGCGACCTGGATCTGGTGGTGGGCGGCGAAACGAGCGCCCAGGTGTGGCTCAACGACGGCACGGGGCAGTTCAGTCAGGGACAGAAAATCAGTTATGACCAATATGAGGCCATCGCCCTGGGCGACGTAACCGGCGATGGGATTGATGACATTTTTGTGGCTGGTGTCGAGTCGTATCAGGTGTGGCGCGGTGTGGGAGACGGCCGTTTTACGGCCGACCAGCGCACTGATTACCGAGAGAAACCATGAAATACAACCTTGTTCACTTTGTTACTTGCCTGTATCGGTGGTTGCTGTGCGCCTATTCGACCCCCTTTCGGCAAGAGTTTGCGGCAGAGATGGCGACGGTGTTTCAGGAACGGCTCGAGTGGGCAGCGGCAAACGGCCGTTTGTCTCTCCTTACCTTTCTGCTGGGTGAACTGGTTGGGTTGCTGGCGGGAGGCATCCGCCAGCGGGTGTATGCCTGGCAGTCACGGCCGTTGCTGGCAGTTTCGGCTGGTAGCGGCGTCACCCTGCCCAGGCGTGATTGGCAGCCACGTCGCCTGGTTGCTTCTCTGCTTCTAGCGCTGCTGCTCCTGGCTGCCTTGTTAACGCTTCAGGCTGGCCGCCATCTCTGGTATGTGATGCTGGACGACACGTATGATGTGCGCCATGTGGCGCTGGGCGATGTAAATGGCGACGGCCGTTTGGATGCTTTTTTGTCTGTTGGCTCGATTGGCGATGGCTATTGGCGCGCGGACCGGGTGCTGCTGAATGTGGGCAACGGCCGTTTTACCGACAGCGGCCAGGAATTGGGCGAGTGGCGCAGTTTTGCCGCGGCTGTCGGCGATATCAATGACGATGGGCATGTGGATGTTCTCTCCGGCAGTTACAGTGGCTTGATGTATTATCAAAACGATGGCCGCGGCGCCTTTACGACTACCATCTATGAACCTGGCGACTTTTTCCATCGTTCGTCCCACTTTAACGTGGCGCTGGCCGATTTGGATGGGGACGGCCGTCTGGATGCCTTTACCACCGGCTGCTGCGGCTGGATTGCCCAGGGCCGGCGTTATCCTGCTTACAGTGAAGTCTGGCTAAACGACGGCAACGGCCGTCTGCGGCTCAGCGGGCAGCAAATCGGGCAGACCGGCAGCAACGCGGTGGCTTTGGGTGACTTAAACGGCGACGGTACCACGGACGCTTTTTTAGCCAACGGCCGCACGATTCACGAGCCGGACAGTTCTTTGCCTGCCACAACCAGATTCAGGCAGTGGCGGCGGGCTGCCGCCTGGGGCATCTTTGGTGAGAATATCTACACCTTCAACAGCCCCAATACCGTCTGGTTTAACGACGGCCAGGGGCGGTTCAGCGACAGCGGCCAACAGTTGGGGCAAATGGAAAGCATGGCCGTCTCCCTGGGCGATGTAAACGGCGACGGTTTCCTGGATGCGGTGCTGGGCAATAATGGCGCAGACGAGGTGTGGCTCAATGATGGGCAAGGCAGCTTCAGGCTGGGGCAGCGATTGGGCGGCGGGCTTACCTGGTCTGTGTACCTGGCCGACCTGGACGGCGATGGCGATTTGGACCTGGTGGTAGGCGGGGAAACGAGTGCCCAGGTGTGGCTGAATGACGGCAATGGCCGATTCAGCCAGGGGCAGAAAATCAGCTACGGCCGGTATGAAGCTATCGCTCTGGGCGATGTGACCGGCGATGGAATTGATGACATTTTGGTGGCTGGCGTTGAGTCGTATCAGGTGTGGCGCGGGGTGGGGGACGGCCGTTTCGTTACGCACCCAGAATAACCAGCCAGCTTGACAAAGCCGCCAACCGTTTTGCCTGGAATGGCCCGGTACTCGTATGGACGCACCGACCAGAAAGCCATTGATCAATAGCGGATAAACGCGCATAATCTGACCCACGAAGGCCATGATGACAAGACATGCCCACCACCATAAAAACAAGGAGAAAACGAGATGGAATACCGATCTTTAGGGCGTACCGGCGTGCCCGTCAGCAAAATCTGCCTGGGGTGCATGAATTTTGGTTGGAAAACGGCGGAGGCGGAGGCGGTGGACATCATTGACCGGGCGTTGGCGCGGGGAATTAACTTTGTGGATACGGCCAATGTCTATTCGCGGGGTGAAAGTGAAAAGATTGTGGGTAAGGCGCTCAAACGGGACGGCAAACGGGAGCGAATTGTCCTGGCTACCAAAGTTCACGGCCGTATGGATGAAGAAGATGTGCTGGCCGCCGGCAATAATCGCCGGCACATCATCGCCCAATGTGAAGCCTCCCTCAAACGCTTGCAGACGGATTATATTGACCTCTATCAAATACATCGCCCGCGCGCCGACACGCCCATTGATGAGACGCTGCGCGCCCTGGATGACCTGATTCGGGCCGGCAAGGTTCGTTATATCGGCACGAGTACGTTCCCAGCATGGCGGGTGCTGGAATCTTTGTGGGTGGCCAAAGAACTGGGACTGAACCGCTTCATCAGTGAGCAGCCGCCCTATCACCTGCTTGATCGCAGTATTGAACGAGAACTCGTTCCCCTGGCGCAAACCTATGGCCTGGCCATCTTGCCCTGGTCGCCTTTGGCGCGCGGCTTTTTAACGGGCAAGTACCGGCCTGGCGAAGCCATTCCCGGCGACACTCGCCTGGAAGGGGATATGACCGGCCCCTTCCAAAAACGCACACAGCAACATTTTAGCGAGCGGGCATATGATGTGTTAGCTGTGGTTGAAGCACTGGCATCTGAGAAAAATTGCACTCCCAGTCAGGTGGCGCTGGCCTGGGTGATGCAGCAACCGGGTATCACCAGCGCCATTATTGGGCCGCGAACGCTGGCTCAGTTAGAAGATAATTTGGGCGCCTTGGATGTAATGATCTCGGCGGCGGACAACGGCCGTGTGGATGAGGTGGCTGAACCGGAATTAGCCATTGTGCCCTATTATCATGGCAGCATGATTGATTTCAAAGCATCACAGTTTAACTGGCAATAATCTATTGCAAGTTTGAGCAAAGGACATCAGCCCTGGACGTAAGCACCAGAGTGTTTCTCTGGACAAGTGCCTTGACGGAGGACATTTGAGGCTCCTAATATGAGCTGTCATGTCAGTAGTTGTTGATTTGCACCAGCCCCAGCCGCAAACATTCAACGAGCGCCCCATTGAGACCAGGCGTGTCTAGTGTACGGAAAACAGCGCTCAGATTGTTGCGGAGCGTAGATTCGGCAATCCCTAACAAATTGGCTACTTGGGCGATAGTCAGGTGCGGGTTGTCGGCTATTGCCTGCATGTACGCTATTCGCCGTTTTGTCAGCAGGGGCGTGTCCTCAGTGTCAGCCAAACTATAGGAATAGAGTTCCTCATGAAGCGCCGGGCTGAGCAGCAACTTCCGGTTTCTGGCTATATCTATTATGGCCTGCACCAGTGCAGCACAGGAATTCATCGCTTCGTCCTTGAGCATAAATCCGCTGGCGCCGGCGCGTATCACGGCCTGTACCACCACCTTGTGGGCATAGCGGCACAAAACGAGGATGTTGGCCCGGCAGGTCTGCGCCAACCTGCGGATGGTGTCGCAAGTAGACAAAATTATGCTGGAAGGTTTCTCATTGGTGAGCGTGTTGAGTCCAAACAGTACCACATCTGGACGATGTCGGCGGGTCAGTTTAAGCGTTTCGGCTTGTGTCGTCCCTTCGGCCACTATTTCAATCTGACTGTTGTTTTCGAGGGCGGCCCGTACCCCGATGCGGACTATTTCCTGGTCGTCAATGACCACAACCCGGATTTTGCCATTCGCTGTCGTCACCTTCTCATCCCTCCGATTATCAGCAAACAAGCATGGATGTCAGACAAGCCGTTGCAGTTTGGGTATATTTCTGGGTGCTCCATTACACCAGTGCCAGATGTCCGCAATCCTACAATCCAGGGTAGCAGACAACAATGGAAGTTTGTGCCCGTTTTTGGCATAGCACTTTAATGCCAAATCCTCTGGCATCGGAGTGCCATTATTCAATGAACGTTTGCACAAACACAAAATAACCGGGCATGTTTTGCCAGGTCTGGGCAGGGGGTTGTCAAGTTGCCTCTATTCGTGGTTACTAAATTGGGCCGGCAGCATTAGCCTGATGATTGTTCCTGATGGCTGGTTCGCCTCTACCGCCAGGCTTCCACCCGCAATCGCTGCCCACCGGTGCATATCAGCTACGCCCATGTGATGTTCCCGTAATAATCCGGTGAACGGCAATGTGGCTTTCCCCGCCCCCACCCCATTATCTCTTACGTCCAGAATCAGACTTTCTTCGTCGTAACAAAGCACGATTTCCACGGCCGTGGCTGCCGCGTGTTTGCTCACATTGTTCAGCGCCTCGGTAAGGATGTAATAAAAAGCTAGTTTAGTCTGTTCGCCAGCCTGATGACTGCTGCCAATATGTAACTGTGTGCTTACCGTGATAGCGTCATGGGTTTCATCAAATTCACGGACGACGGCCCGGGCGATCCACTCGATGGATTCCCTGAGAACAGGGGGACGCAACCCGGAGATGATCCGGCGCAAATCATGGGTCACCTGACGGATTTCCTGCACGGCATTCCGTATCATCTCATCCGTCGCTTTCGACTGTAGTTGCATACTTAATGTCGTTAATGTATGTAACGGCTCATTGTGTATCTCGGTGGCTATTTGCCGGCGCTGCAACTCTTTTTCGTAGAGCGCCTGCTGCGACAGATCGTCCATCGCTTCCACCAGACCCATTACCAGTAAACTTAACCCCAGGATATCGGCTAACTCTTCTAATGTTTCCACCTGGCGGGCATTAAAATAGCCACCGGCGGGCCGGGATAGCAGGAAGAGGCCCAATTCATTGCCACGCGCCTGTAGGGGAATCGCCAGCTCTACCCACGTTGGCAGGTCAGTTCGTGTGTCAGCGCCCTGGTACCGCAACCAGGTGCGGTGGCATACGGTGGAACTGGGAATGGAAAAAGGCGGCGTATTACCTGCTAACCATCTATATTGCTCACCACCCTTGCCCAGCACGGCCGTTTGTGGAACCTGGAGATAAGCAGCAACCTCGGCCACGACAGCGTTCACAGTAGCAGGTTCAGGGTTCGCCGCTAACCTGGCGCTGGCTGACTGAATGGCGTCATGGGTGAGTGGGTCACGGCCGTAAAGTAATACCTCTACACCAGATTGCACTTGCTTCTGGCACGTAATAGCCACCCCGAATAAGGTAAGAGCAAATGTTCCCTGGCCTGCGCCGTAGAAAGGGATATGGAAAACGACATCCAGCAAGTAAATGCCAGTCGTGTACGCCATGCCAATGGCCAGAATAAGCAGAACAACGGTGATGATCCGGCTAAAGAGGGCATCCAGTACCAGGTGTCCCTGGCGGTGTAACACAAAAAAGTAGCCGGCCGGTGCCAGTAGAAACAGGCTGTAAACAAACGGGAAGGGCACAAAGATGACCTGTCCCAGGGGAAGAACGACAAAGAAGAACAGAGGCAGGACAGCAAGTGACAGGAAGGCCAGGAGTATCGTCAGTTGCTGCCGTTCGTAGGAGCGCTGGGGGGAACGACGCAATCGGACGATTAGAATGGCCACCGCAGCCACTATACTGGCCCCGGTTAGAGCGGTTAAGATGGAGACCAGGTTAACGCCGGTCACGTCTTGAAAGCTTCTTTCGGGGAACAGAAATAGTTCTTCGACCGCAGCGGCGACTGCCAAACCGGTCAAAAGCCAGAAACCACCAGCCAATACCTTTCGTATGGGGCGGGCTAACGGTTGATTACGTGGCACAAAGGCCAGATATAACATGATAAGTGGGAAATAGAATATCAGTACGTGCCCCACCAGCCATGCTCCCGGCGCGCCGAGTTGGGTTGGCCCCGGGCTGACGATGCCGGCAGCAATTAACTGAAAACCCAGACCAGTGTATACGGACATCATGTCACCAGGCCGGGCAAACTGAACCGTCATAAAGCCGATAAACCAGAAAGCCAGCGCCAGTGTGCTGATTGATACCTGCCACATCCAAAAAAGCGAGTTGTCATCTACGGGAATTTCTTGGGAAAAGATGACCCGACCTCGTTGTAACGTCAATTCATACAGTGACTTGATCGGGGGTGTGAAGATGATTTGGCCGCGTTGGGCTGGACGGCCGTTTATGGACAATACCAGATCGCCGGGTTGTACATACTGGCCGTACACTGCCTCAACCGGTTCCAGCACCCGCAACTCCGTATCCGGCTGCCAGCCCAGAAACAACGTCAGCGGTGGCAGCGTCCACCATGTGTATAAGACAAAGTAAACGGCCGTCGCCAGCAGGGTGAAGGAGAGAACGGCTCGATATTTGAATAACACAGTATTAAGCGACTGTCGCCACATAAGCTGCAAAATAGGGTTCCAATCCAGGGAAAACATTAAATGCAGCGGCGGCCTGCATTTGATATGCCCTGACCATTCGTCTACAGGCGTCAACCGCGCCCATGGTTTCCAGGATATTTACAATGGTTTGGACTTCAGGCGGCGATAACGAGGATTTGCCCACAAGCTGCTTAAGCCGGGGGTGGTCTGGATGGTCTGTCTTTGCCAGACCCTCGATCACGGGCAAGGTATACAAGCCCCGAGCCAGATCGTCGGCCAGATCCAGGCAATCATCGCCAATCTGCATGGCCATACCCCATGCCAACCCAAACTCCTTCAGTATCGCCAATGTAGATGTATCATCTGTAGCCAGTCGCCCACCGGCCCAAACACCCGTGGCGATGATTGTCGCCGCCTTGGCACCGATACCCCGAAAATACTCTGTCCGTGAGCGAACATTTTCTAGGCTGTATTCATCACTCTGGGCATTTGCGGCTAATACCGTAACCCGGCCAAAGGCATCTAGAATAGCACCAAGCGTTTCCTGGTCTGCCGGTAATTGGGCCAGGGCTATATTTGCTACCCCTAAGGCCGTCACACTACCATTAACCTGATATATCTTTTGGTTATCCTGGGCATCGTCCAGCAGGTGGCAGCTCGCCAGATACAAAGCCCAGGCAGCTGTCAAAGGTATGGCAGTGTCGGGTGGATTTTGGCTTACGGCCGTATAAACCAGCAAAGGCAACAAGTCCTGGCTGATGGCGGGTAGATGTGTGCGTCGTAAGGCCAGGTAAGCCTGGACTTGATCGGTGCTGCTCCCAGGGAAAACGGCAAAAAGAGAGCCTATGTATGCCAATAGGCTCTCGTATTCCTTTATCACCTGCAATGATCTGCTGCCAGGTACTGGCTTTTTATGTTTGTGTGGGTCCACAACGTTCACGAAAGGCAGTGAGCAGCGCCACTAGCAGACTCAGGAAAGATTTTGGGAAACCACTCCTGTTTAACATGAGCGTCACCCTACTTATTTAAACATTGCTGCAACTGCCAAACCAACAGGCAGAATTGGGTATCTGTTGATCCAGCCACACCGGCAATCCAGAAGCAGCAATTGTCGCCGTCACCAAAAGTAGGCGTGACGGTATCTTTACCCGCCAATCCTTTACCCTTTGGCCAATGGTCAAATCTGGCTCTTCGGCCAGGGCGCTCTCATTGTCAAGCCAGGAAAAAAGGGCCTCGGCGTTTTCAGCCAGTTTTTCCAGGTCATGGGATGTAAACTCAAGTTGTTGTTTCATGGGCAAGCTCCTTCTCTTGTTGTGATGATCGTGCTAATTGCACAATTCAATTACGTTTGTACCCGTTATTTTCCTGGCATCAATAGCAACTGGCGCCCATTTTTTGTTATAGCACCTGGATGCTATTTCCCCTACCCCATGATGGTTTCCAGATCAACCAGGTTCATGCGCATCGCTTTGATGATACAGGCTTCCATGTTGGGCACTTCCATGGCTTCAAAGATGGCGGTTATGTGTTTCTGCAAGGTACTCTTCGAGATGTGCAGGCTGGCTGCCAGCTCTTCGCGTTTCGCTTCTGGAGAGCGTATGATAGAACGCAGGACGTTTAATTGCTGGTCGGTCAACTGCCCGTTTTTCTTGATCTTGGGCGCTGAAAGGATGATAGTTTGTACTTCCGGCGAAAAATACATCAAGCCGGTGCGGATCATCTCCACCGCCCGCCCCAATGTTTCGGTAAAGTCATCTGTTTTGAGCAGGTAACCTCTTACGCCAATTTCGGCCAGATTTTGAATGGTTTGCACGTCATGTTCTTGAGAAAGGACAATAAGTGAGGTGGTTTTGTGCCGTTCTATCGCTTTTCTTAGCGTGGATACCGGTTCAAACAAGGCGCCTTTCGGCTCTGCGACATCGGCCGGCATTTGCAGGTCTGTAATGACGACATCGGGTTGATATTCATCCAGCAGTTCCAGAATATGATTACCGGCGCTGCCTTCGGCTACTACGGTCAGCTTCGGATTTTGTTCAAGTAACGTGATAATTCCTTTGCGCGATACCAAATGATCATCAACAACTACTATGCGAATCAATTCTTCCATTTTTCCATAGATTCCCTTCAGTCAAAATAGCCGCAGAAAAATACACGAAACACTCTGGAAAGGCAAAACATGAAGTCAAACAAAACCAGTTGTTTCATTGCCCACCCCTCCCTGCTATGGTAAAACTCGCCGCATTTTGTAGGTCGTGGAGCAGAAAACAGATGAAGATAAGACCATTTCGTTATACTGACCTGGAGGCGCTTATTGAGATCGCCAGGCTGTCATTTGCCGATGAGTACACGGCTCGCGGACAAACGCCGGATAATTTTGTCCGGCAAATTCGCATGGTCACCCGCGGCCGTATGATTCCGTTTAGGGTTTTGGCGGCGTTGGCAGGTATTCACTGGGCCTTGTTCGTAGCAGAGGTGGATGGACAGGTTGTTGGCTGTGGTGGTTATCAGGGCCGCAAACAGATGGAGCTATCTAACCTGATGGTTCACCCCCAATACCGTCGTCGTGGCATCGGTCAGGCACTTTTAGAAAAACGGTTGGAAAGACTGGCTGCACAAGGCTTCCCTCTGGTCACAACCACGATATTGGCTTCTAACCAGGCGTCTTTGGGCAATGTTACCAAACAGGGATTTGAGATCTTTGACCGGTTTACATTTTGGGAGAGCGCACTGCCACTCAGACCAAGCAGGCCGGAAACGGCCGTGTCTATCCCTTCTCGATCAGTTCAATCGGCGGATGTGGCCGCGTTTCAGGCGATAGAAGCACAAATCGCCAATCCTATCTGGCTACAGGTTCGTGGTTCGGCCGTGCCTCATTACTTCCTACCTTGGAGTGAGCGTTTATTGAACCGGTTTGCGAACACGACGCGCTGGTCTCAGGTGTTTATGAACGGGGAAACGAGCGTGGGGTTCCTGACAGTGACTGCTTCTGGCAACCAGGCAAAGGGGGTGTTGCCCCGGCCAATCGTAGCTGATGAAAACCTGGATTGTCTACCGTCTATGTTAGCAGAAGCAGCCGTCTGGCTTATGCAAATGGGCAAAACGGCCGTACAGATGGCAGCGCCAGACACACGCGAGCAACTGACAATACAGCTAGAAAATGCTGGTTGGGCGAAGGGCCAATCCTGGCTGCAACTGGTTAAGTGGCTAAAATCATAATAGCAACGAGTGAAGAACAGCTAGAGCGCGTGCGGCGTATCTGCGCAATGCTGCCGGAATTTGTGGAAAAGCTCTCACATGGGGAACCAACCTTCTTCGTGAGCAAACGGGTCTTTGCCATGTTTGCCAACAATCATCACGGCGACGGCCGTATCGCCGTCTGGCTGCCCGTCCCACCCGGCATCCAGGAGATGCTGATCACCACCTCGTCAGAAACTTACTTCAAACCACCCTATGTGGGAGTACGCGGGTGGATTGGCATTGTGCTGGCTAATATCGGAGATGAAGACCTGGCTTTTCATATCCGGGACGGCTGGTGGTTGGTAGCCCCCAAGAAATTGCAGGCCATCGTTACCAACTCACCAACCACACCACGCCCGTAAACCTGGAGAGTGTTTTTGAGGAGTTGTCAGAGTGACATTCCCGTGTTAATACTCTGGCAGCAAATCACAGGGTTATTCTCGCTTCAGAGAGAAAGATGTTATCATCACTGGCGGACGACTACACGCAACTGTTCGTGTGGGGGCTGTCCCGTCACAACCTCATCGGCAGAAACACTTGCGGCACATAACCCTGGTGAAGCGCGCCGACAATCGAACGCGGCGTTAACACCAGCACCCGCAGCCCCCCATCTTTGGGCAAAGGGTCCTGATAGCCCTCGGCCGACCAGGGAAAAAGCGCATCCTGCCAGAGAAAACACGGCCGTTCCCCCACCACCACAAACACACCATCCGGCAAGTCCGACAATAGGGCCACATACGTTACCTTCTTCCCAGACAGGCTGATACGCTCCTGGTGCAGCACCCGATCCAGCTCATCCACTTTTACGTACCCACCACTTTTGCCAATGGTCGGCTGTGCGGCCGTCCAGGCATCACGAAAGGCAATATAAGCCGCACGGCGACACTCAACACAAGGCCGGTGACCGGCAGCCAACGCGGTGGCTTCATCCAGGAAAAACAGTTCCGTGTAACGGCCAGGCATCATCACCACCCGCTGCCGCCCTTTGAACGATACCTGGCAAATAATCCACCGCTGCACTTGATATGGGCGCACAATCACGCCGGCTGCATTATGCAGCACGCCCCGGTTACCCATAAAAGTACCACGTGCCGGCGTGGCGACAATCTCACCAAAGGGAGTGACACGATTTTGTCTGGCCATGACAGCATTGTAACATTGCTTTTGGGGCCATAGAAACAATTCCCGACATCCTGGTAAAATAGCAACCGATGGTGTGTTGCCCGCAAATACCATGCGCGCCAGGTAAACATCTGTAGAAGCCGGCTTTTGCTAAAGAGTCAAGGCCGCCTTTTTCTTTGGGAGAACAATATGTCTGCTGATGAGATCATTCGTGACCAACTACTGGCGCTCTTGCGGGGCGGTAATGCCCATATGCCCTTTGCCGAAGCCGTGGCTAACTTTCCCCTGGAGCATATCAATACCCACCCACCCCACGTGCCCTATTCTTTCTGGCATTTGCTGGAACATCTACGCCTGACGCAATGGGACATCCTGGATTTTATCCGCAACCCAGACTACCAATACGTGCCCTGGCCTACCGGGTATTGGCCTGCGCCGGAAACCCAGGCGGATGAAGCGCAATGGAATCAGACTATTGCCGGTTTTCACGCCGATTTGCAGGCGCTTGAACAGCTGGTCCGTGACCCACAAACAGACCTGACAGCGCCAATCCCCCATGCCCCCGATTACACCATCTTCCGCGAAATCCTACTGGTTGCCGATCACAATGCCTACCATATTGGCGAACTGGGTATTCTACGCCAGATCGCCGGTCTCTGGCCGGCAACCTCGGCGTTGCGTTGAGTGGCCTGGTTTATCACTCTGTTCAGACAGGACATGATAACATTCACGCGGGCAGGTGATGAGCCGCTCTCTCATTTCCACATTAACACGATTCGCCTTGATGCCAAACAGGAACCCATTCGGGTAATCCAGAGAGAGAGCTAATTCATTGGGATTGCTGCTGGCAGGGTTTGCACGTGTTACACGTGCAAACCTAACCACATCAACCAATACAGGCTCCCTGTTGATTCGCCCCCGCTGCTCTGCTTTCTACCAGCCAAACGTATACATTGCCAAATGTATACATTGTGGTACATTGGTATACATGACACGAATAATTTCCATCTCCCTCTCCAAAGGCGGTGTGGGTAAAACCACCACCGCCGTTAATCTCTCGGCCGCGCTGGCTTTAGCCGGGCGGCGTGTTTTATTGATTGACACCGATACCCAGGCCCAGGCAGGTAAGGCGTTGGGGCTGCGTCCCGAACGCGGTCTGGCCGATCTGATGCTGGGTCATGCCGATTTTACCGAAGCCGCGATTGAAGCTCGTCCCAACCTGCATTTATTGGCCGGTGGGCACCGGCTGGCAGCGGTAAAACAAGTGATTGCCGAAGCCGACATGCGCCAGGAGGAAACATTGTCGGCGGCTGTGCAGCCCTATGCTGGTTATTACGACTATGTGATCCTGGACACATCACCGGGCTGGGACAATTTGCAAATTAATGTCCTTTTTTTCGCTCAGGAAATTTTGACGCCGGTGAATCTGGAAGTGCTAAGCCTGGACGGTCTGATCGAATTTACCCATCGCATCGAAGATGTTCGCCGCTACCATAACGTAACTCTGCGCTACGTATTGCCTACGGCACTGGACCGCCGCGTGAAACAAACAGCAGAAATCATGCCGCAATTGGCTGTTCATTTTGGTGATAGGGTATGCGAGCCAATTCGATACAACGTCCGGTTAAGCGAAGCGCCGGCTCATGGTCAGCATATTTTTGAATATGATCCCCAAAGCAACGGCGCCCAGGACTATTTAGATTTAACCAGGAGGATTGTGGCTGATGAGTAAACGAAAGGAAATACCAGATGTGATGAGTCAATTGCAAGGGCTGAGCGCGGCAACACCGCCTCCAGCCGATGTGCCATCGCTGCCCATACCCAGAACCGTTCCGGTACGAGAGCAAGCATTGCCCCGCCCCAGCAAAAACAGAACACCCAAAAGCCGTCTGGTGGGGCGCGCCACTTATGATATTGGCAGTGAACTGAAACAGGTGATTGAACGCGAATCCATTGACCTGGGCGTACCGGCTTCGCAACTGGCCAAGTATCTATTGCTGTATGCCTGGGATTTTTACGTCAAAGGGGAAATCCCAGCCCCGTCCCTGGAACGCAGCACGTCGCCCAAATTCCGCAACAATATCGAATTCGAAGATTAAGTGAACGCAAACAATCGTACACCAGCGTAGCTCATAGTATACATTGATATACACTACAAAATGTTACGTATACATTGAACTACATTGTTATTTGTTGTCACCATTTGTTTGACTACTCCCCCCGGCAATGACGGCCGATGTGGCCGCCGACTTATAAACCCGCGCCAATTGTGGCCGATACTACCAAATGCCACAATTTGGGCATTGTGCGCGTCTCCTGGCAATAGCTGGCACCAAATTTGGCGGTAAATCGGCGCAAAGCCGCCAAATTTGACCGTTACGCGCCGTTGTCGTAGCGAAACAGCATCTTAGTCACTTCGGCCCATCGCGTATTTTGTTGGATGTTATTTTGCTATGGATTTTTCTTCTGATTTTTTCAGCCATCCGTCGCCCCAATTTGGGGCCAGATCCCCCCACCCCACCCGCCCCTTTTGTTGGCTGTGAAAATCGCTCAGTAATGCATATCATAGTATACATTGGTGTACGTTAATCGAATTATTGTATACATTGATATACATTAGTGTACGCTAAAATGCAGCATAAAGGCGCCTCACACAGTGGGGTAGGGGGAGCGGTAGGGGGAGCGGCAGCGAAGATGCGTCACGATGCCCAACGGCGTCACGAATATGATCGCCCACTCATTGCCAGGTGATTGGCTTCATCTACAATAGGATCATCGACGCCGTATGCAGGCACAGTCACGGCCGTGACTGGCAAGAACAGCAAGGTGACTGTTTCCACCATGCAGTGATGCCAGACTACAGGTATCGTGGCATCAACCCAGGGTCTCCTGACAGCCGACCATTTGATCAAATGAATTTATGAGGATAACCACAATGGATGATAGACTGACGGTAATTGAACAAAAAGATGTGTTGCTCTATGAGGACACAGTCACGGCCGTGCGCACCAGTGATGGACAGGTGTATGTATCTATCAAACATATGTGTGACGCGCTCGGATTGGCGCAGCGGGCCCAACTTCTGCGTATCCAACGAAATGATATTTTGGTAGAAGGGTAAAAAGGGGAGATCATGATGATCACCCCCGGTGGTCACTAACTATTAGGCGGATTGCGTGTAGACCTTGTTCCACTCTGGTTAGCTGGTGTAAACACCAATCGTGTCAATGAAGAGGTACGGCCCAAGTTAAAACATTTCCAGCACGAAGTGGCTAAAGTTTTATGGGAAGCATTTCAAGAAGAGCGATTGACGGCCGACCCGCTCTTTGACGATTTACTACAACAGGACACCCCCGAAGTACAGGCATACAAAATGATCCAGGGTTTGTTGCAACTGGCGTGCAGCCAGATATTGCTTAAGTCCCGCCTGGATGAGAACGAACAATGTCTGGAAGCGATTGAATCCCAATTGGCTGCTCCGGCGCACAACATTAGCCAGAGCCAGGCCATGCAGCTCAGCCAGGCTGTGAAAGCGGTCGCCTTTGAGTACGGGAAACAAACAAAACGCAACGAGCACCCGGCCGTTTATGGCGAGATGTACCGGGGGTTTGAAATAACCAGCAATAAGTCGCTGCCGGCTGCCCGCTTTCAAGAGTGTATGGATTGGCTCACAAAGTGGTATATTCAATTGACGGGCCAGAGAAAAATACCATTTTAACGGCCGTTCCCCACCCCTACCTGCCTTCGTTTACCTTCAAAACTATCCCCTGAAAGGGGACAACTTTGTACCGAAGTGTCCCCCTGGTTATCTTACCAGAGGACACGGCGGGCAACCCCATTCATGTGGTGTGGGGCATCCCCAAAGGCAAAACATCTCCGGCGGTATTGGTAACGGCCTATCGGCCAGACCCGTCCCGCTGGTCAAACAATTTCTCCCCGCTGCCGTGCTGCGCGATATTGGTCCAACGAGTGGGATAGGTCACAACCTTCGCCAACTCGTGAAAGGTGGCAGGTAAACGGCCGTAACTCAGCACCACCAGCGGTTCCAACCGCCGCACCATTTCCACAAAGCCATCCACAAACAGCCGGTAATTGACGTTAAGATGAACTGTGGTTTCCTGGCGTGATAAGCCTCCGGTTCGTTTAAGGCGGTGACCTGACCGCTTTGGTTCAAGCTGGCACGTTCGATATGAATCCATACCTGCTTGCTATCAGGTATCATCATCTTCATTTCCAGCACTCTCTTCTAATTCCGCACGCTCTTCACCTTTTAGAAAAGAAGCGCTACTGACAACAGGTTCCCCTGTTATCTCCTCAAACTGTCTTCTGAGTTTTCCTGCACCCGCGCCCCCTTTAACGGCCGCTTCCAGGTTTTCTGGAAAATTTTGGGCATCTGTTTTTCTGATTTCCGTTGTTGTCATATCTTCGCCCAAGATGGTAAAAGCCAGTTCTCGTGGGGTCATTTGATCCCGTAATTCACCCTTCTCGATGCCTTTCAAATCTTTGTGTGTGCGCACAGATACCTCAAACGTTCCTTCATGGATTGTATTGGTCAGAATTCCGTATTCACGCCCCTGGACACCCCGCTTTTTCCACTCATCTGTGAGTTCATTGCGAGTGGCTACCGATGCCAGGCGGGCGTGAATCCATTCCTCTGAGCGACCTAACCGACGATACCTTTCTCGTTCCCGCTCAATTGGATCGAGTCGAAGTTCATCTATACGCCTGCTGGCTGTTTCCGCCATCCATAGTTTGAGACGCTCGATCGTGTCGTTGTCCGATTGGATGTCTTGGACGATCCGCAAAATGCCAGCCTGGGTGGCGCAATCAAACTGGTAGGTACGGTTATTATCTGAATGCCTGAAGGGGAACTTTACGATGAAATCGTAAAGTTCTTCTCGACCTAACCTATCCGCTTGTCGCTGTACCCGGCGTTTAATATCTGTCCAATAGCGGGACGGATTTCGCGTTTGGGTCAGTTTTTCAATCACATCAACGACAACGTAGTACCAGGTCTCCTCATCTTCAACAAACACTTTTCGTACCGAATCAAACTCCTCGGTTGGCTCAATTTCGTTCGTCATGGTTTCCCATCCTCCATAAGGACCACATGATCTATTTACCCGATGCCGCCGCATGATGTTGTTCCAAGGTGAACAATCCATCTTTGCACAGGGGTATGATGATCCCTCGTGAAAAATATAGCATCTACCAACCTCGTGCTGCTTCCTACAGATAGTACACTACTGTGGGACTTAATCGTTCTACCACTTATTTTATTATTCCACACCCATCCCTCTAGCACGCAGCCTTGACCCTCTCAGTAGTAACGAACAAATGTTCGTGCCAGATTATATCTGTTCCCGTTGGCCTGTCCACGAGAAGCCAGATCATCACAAATGGGCCGTACAGGGATGAAAACGGTACATCTTCGACTAACATGGCCGTCAATTCCTCACCATAGAACGCCACTTGCCTTTGCTCAACCAGCGCTAACACCTTTTCGTCGCTCATCTATCGGATATCCTTGTCATCTCCCTATCCGCATCAGCTTTATTCATATAGAGGCCCATTTTGCCATAACCCGCCAAACTGTACGAGAATCTCGACCAGTTAAAGTAAAAAGGTTCTACGGTGCTGAACCTGTGCCCGAAACAGCATCGGAACCGTTATCTGCTCGCGTATTTCTTTACAGAAAACCCTTCAAGCTCCAGCACAGGAGGGTTCCACCACAGCAAACGAAGCCACATCCAGCCATCGGCGCTAATGTCTGAGAAACTTTGTTAAGTCCCTTGAAAGGGGGGCAACTTTGTGCCGCTGCCCTTTGGCCGCCGACCGGCCCCGTTCATTTTGTCATCTTCCACCACGGCCGTCACCTTTCATCCGTTTCCCTCGTCCCGCGCCAACAGATACCAGAGTCCGGCCCGCCGTTCCCGTCCGTCCGCCCGCCAGTATACCGGCGCGGCCGGGTCATGCCGGCGCAGGCGCACGGCCGTGACCCCATTGCCCACATACCGCTGCCTACCGGTTACAACCGCTGCTCCGCCCCGGCCGTTCCCCGCGTCCCCATAGATGCGCAGGTCTACCAGTTGGCGATTGAGACGGCGGTTCCGGCTGCGACTCAACCGGGCATGTGGCCCGTGGTAACTGTTGGACAACTGCCAGGCCAGGTAGCGCCGGCCTGGTCGCCCCTGTTTGCCCCGCCTATCAGTCAGGACAAAAACTGCCTGCCCCTGCTGCCAGGCCACGCCCTCTTGCGATAATGGACTCAGGAGTGGGCCAAGAGCGACGTTACGGACCACCCGCACCCGTGCCCGCCGCTCGTAAGCATGTTGGCTGCGCCGGGAAACGCCGCTCACGGCCGTCAGTGCCGCCCGGCTGATCGGATTCCCCCCATCCCCAATCCCTTTGCCACCCCGGCTGCTATGAAAGCTGGCATATAGATGGGCGCGTACCAGACCGATGGGCTGGGTCAACACCGCCAGAGGCAGTTCCACCGGACGCCCGGCCAGCCGCGCCACAGCCAGCCGTGCCGCCACTTTGCCTGCACCGGCCAGCCAGAGGTGGGTTTTGTCCCGCTGCCAGAACAACCCATTCCCTTGCTGTAAAAGCTGGCGCAGGCGGCGCGACCCACACAACCGCAGCGAAGATTCCCGGCCGGCCAGGGCGCTCTGCACGGCTGTCAGCGGCAGGCAGCCACAACCAGCGGCGTCCAGGGCACGCAGCAGCAACCACAGCCGCCCACAAGCCACCTGCCCGGTGCGCAGCAGCGCCATCGCCAGCGAAGGATGCAGGCAAATGGTCGCTGCCGGTGGGGGAGGGGGATAAACGGGCGGCAGATACCCGGTCGGGCCCAGCGCCGCTGCCGCCACAGAGGAAGAATCGGTCACTGTTGGCCGGGAAACAGCGGCAGTCGGCGTGTTGGCCCCGCTGGCAGCCAGGTTAGGGTCACGCATAGCTGTCCGGCGCTGCACGGCCGTGACTGCCACACTCTGCCAACCCAGATGGGGCGGCAGCCGTGTCCACACATCCGCCGCCATTGGTCGTTGGGGCGCTGACGGCCGTGACCACCGGTCGGGGATGGGGCCAGCGCCCTGCTGCGCCGCTCGTTGCGCCAGCAGGCGCTCATTGGCGGCCAGCAAGGCGGCGCTGGGTACGGCGGCGGGGGTAGTCAAGATGCGATCATCCGGTACAGCCAGCCCGGTGATCGGTGATTGGTTAGCTAACACCAGGTTAGTTGGCGCCTGGCTGGTTGATGCCCGGTCGGTAGACGACTGGCTGGTGAGTAGCGGATTAACCGCCGGCTCTCTGATAGGCGTGTTCATCGGCGCCCCCTATCTTCTGGCGGGACAAAACCACTGCGACGAAACCCATACACACCCAATTTTTGCGATAATCGCAGCGCCCGTGGCCATCGCAATGTCGTCGCAGATGGCAACGTTCCGGGCATGATCCCCTCTGGCAGACGGGGAACGCGCTGTGCGACAGGCTGCGATACGGGCGCAACAGGCAGCGACGGCCGGGCGACAAACGGTAACAAAGCTGCGACGGGCAGCAATGACCGGGAAACCAGGGACGATAGGTGAAGAAGAACCGGTAATGGCACGGCCGTTGCCGGCCTTGGCGGCACAGCACGCACAAGGGGCGTGGGTCCCTTCATCCCCCCTGTCGTGGCCGTAAACAAGGGGCACAGAACCAGCAGGTGAGGAGGGCGAAACAGCCGGGGCATAAGGATACTCCGTGTGGGTTTATTCGCTAAACCGCGCCAGCAAACGGACAGCATCCAGGTTGTTTTCCGTCTCTTGCAGCCAGAGCAGGGCCGGTTTGAGCCGCTCCTGCAAGAATTGGCCCGACGGCCGGCCGCTGACATCACTGAGCAGACTGCCAGCGGCGTTGAGCGATTTCAGACCCGCCAGATAGGGGCGGAGCGCCTGCCCATCCCGCGCGGCCTGGCTGATCAGACCGGG
>CAADGU010000452.1 GCA_900696625.1 uncultured Chloroflexota bacterium
GAAAGCACAGCTAGTCGCCCCCTGGTCAGGCATGGTGTTAACGGTAGACGCTGCGCCCGGGGCGCTGGTGGGCGGCGGTTCGCCCATTGTCACCCTGCTGGACACCACGCAATTGGAATTCCACACTACGAATTTGAGCGAGCGTGACCTGGCCCAAATTGAACCGGGGGATGCGGTATTGGTGACGCTGAAAACATACCCCAATGATCCCCTGGCGGGCACGGTGGTGCGTATCGGCTTGCAAGCGGCAGGCACGGTGGGTGACGCCGCCACCTTCCCGGTCATCATCGCCCTGGATGCCGCCGGCCTGGACATCCGCCCTGGCATGACCGGTCGGGCGGAGATCAAGGATTTAGTGAGCAGTGAGCGGTAAGCGGTAGGCAGTGGGTGGTTGGCGAGAGGTGGTCTGGAAGGGTTGACCAGCATGATGAACTGTTCAGCAAACGTCTGATATGTCTAAAAGGTGTGGTGATGCCAACAACTGTTCCTATTTCTGAACTTAAACAACGCACGGGTCAGCTATTGAATAAGATGGAAACGGCCGTGATGGAGTCTCGCCGTTCACGGGCCGGCTCAGACGCCGGCGCATGAATCCCGCCGAGTTTTTTGGGTAAGTCAAAGGATGCTCATGACAGTTGATACCGGGGATAAATTAGCGCAGAAGATGAAGGAGTGGTGCAACGGCCGTACCCCCTACAAAAACTCGCCGCCATCTATGGGCAGGATGACGCCGGTGAGGAAATCCTGACGGAGTAAGTGTAAGACATTTTGGGCGACGATGTCTGGGCTGCCGGGGCGTTGCAGGGGGACGCGCTCTTGGGCCAGGGTGTCCAGGTAATTCTGTCCTTTGCCGGGTGGTGGCAGAATGGCGCCCAGGGCGACGCCGTTGACTGTGATGTGGGGGGCCAGTTCGTGGGCCAGCATTTCCGTCATTTGCCAGAGCGCACCTTTACTGAGGCGGTAGGCAAAGTGGTCGGGATACGGCCGTCTTACCCGCGCATCGAGTACATTCACAATGCAACCGGGCCGGTCTGGCGGTAATTGCGCTGCAAATGCCTGGCAAAGCAGGAAGGGGGCGCGCAGGTTGATGTGGAACAGTTCATCCCACAAGGCCAGGTCGGTGGCCGTGAAGCTGTCTTCTTCGGGGAAGATGGCGGCGTTGTTGATGAGGATGTCTACCTGGCCGAAGGCGGCCCTGGCGGCGGGCATGATGGCTTGCACGGCCGTCGCGTCATGCAAATCGGCGCTGTAAACCTCGGCGCGCACGCCAAACGCCTGGGCAGCCTGTTGGGTCTCTAAAGCGGGGGTGGCGGAACGGTTGTAATGGATGTATACATTACATTCCGCTTGTGCCAACGCCAACGTGATCGCCCGCCCTACTCGAATTGCGCCGCCGGTGATGACGGCCGTTTTGCCCTGTAGTTCCATCTTTTAAAAACGTGATGCGTGAGGTCTCTGGTCACGCATCACGCATCACATATCACGGATACCGCCCCCCCACCGTACCACCCGGACTCACCAGTTTGGCAAAATCCTCTACGGTGGTGTAGTTGTGGATGCGCACTCGTTTCCATTCAAAGCGGTTTTCATAGCTATGCCAGGTGCCGCCCATCGTCGTCACTGCGCCCCAAAAGCCCAATTCCTCCAAGACCTGCATCGCCGTCTCGTCATAGCGCCCCGATGGGTAGGCAAAATAGCGAGGCGTATAACCAATGTGTGCGGCAATCGTTTCCTGGGAACCGAGCATTTCGTAGATGAGAAAGTCGCGGCCCCGGTCGCTCAGGTCGCTGTGGGACTTGCTGTGCGGCTCAAACTGTATCCCGGCGTCTGACATTTCTTTGACCATGGCCCAGGTGAGATAACCGGGATGGCCGTCATCCAGAAAGTTGGTGGCCAGGAAAATGGTGGCCGTAAAACCAAACTCCTTCAAAATGGGCAAGCCATTTTCGTAATTGTCGCGGTAGCCATCGTCAATGGTGATGATGACCGGTTTGGCGGGCAGGTCATCGTGTTGGGTGATGGCGCGGGAGAGGGTATAGAGGTCTATGGGCGTAAAGCCATTCTCGGCCAGATATTGCATATGGGCGCGGAATAGCTCTGGGCTGACGGAGAGGTCGGTGCGGTAAATATCGGCCCCTTCCGGGGGGATGCTGATGTAGTGGTACATCAACACCGGCACTTTGAGGGTGTAGCTGTAGATGCCGTTGGGGGTGGGCAGCGGCCCGGCCTGCGGCGGCGGGAATGTGGGCGTGGGGGTGGGCGTGAAGGTGGCCCCTGGCGGCGGCGTGTTGGTCAGGGTGGGCGTGGGGGTATTGGTCGGCGTGGGCGTGGGCGTGGGCGTGTTACTGGGCGTCGGCGTAAAGGTGGCAGTGGCGGTCGGTCTGAGCGTGGGCGAGGCGGCCGGTGAGGGGGTATGGGTGAGGAAGACGGTGGGCAGAGCGGCTACGGCCGTGACCATCCCATTCCCTGCTACCACCGGCGGCGCTGAAGCGGCCGTCGTCGTCCCGGATGATTGGCCCAAAACCACGGCCAGGAAAAAAAGGATAATGATCGCTACCAGAAAGGAAGCCACACAACCGGCCCGGGGCGGCCCCGCCACATCGTCGTCATACTCAATCATGGGGCGGAGAATAACGGACGGCCGTAGCTGCGTCAAGCGGCGTTAATCTGGGTGATCGGAAAGCCGTAAACCGTAATCGGACTTCGGCTCATCCGTCACTCGTTACGCATCACTCGTTACGCCTCACTCGTCATGCCTCACTCGTCACGCCTCACTCGTCACGCATCACTCGTCACGCCTCACTCGTCACGCATCACGGATTACGGCTCACGGCTAATTTCTGTTATACTGCCAGCAAATAAGCAACTTGTGGGCAAAAGTGGACTCGTGGAACAAATAGTGGCCGAGACAAACCCGACGCCGGACCCGGCAGAGATGGCGCTGATTGATCAGGCGCGAAACGATAAAGATGCGTTTGGCGAGTTATATGCCCGTTACCACAACAAAATTTACAACTACATTTATTACCGCACCGGCAATGCCGAAGACGCCGAAGATTTGACGGCCAAAGTGTTTATGCGGGCCATGCAGCATATTGGCAATTATGAAGACAAAGGTGTGCCTTTTTCGGCCTGGTTGTACCGCATTGCCCACAATCTGGTGGCGAACTGGCACCGGGACAACAGCCGCCGCCAGATGTTGTCGTTGGATGACATCGCCCAGTGGCGCGTGGCCGATGACAGCCCGGAATTTACCGCCCAACTAATGGAAGATAAGGCGATGCTGCTGTCCAGTATCCGCCGCCTGCCGGCCGACCGGCAGGAATTGCTGGCGCTCAAATTTGTGGAGAACCTGTCTAACGCGGAGATTGGCGAGATTATGGGGCGCAGTGAAGGGGCGATCAAATCGCTGTATCACCGCACGCTGTTGGCGCTGCGGGAAGATTTTGACCAGCAAATGGACGACGGCCGTGAGCGGGCCTCGGAGAAGAAACGTGGATTTTTTAGACGGTCGTTTTAGACCTCGTATTGCCCGATCAAGAGATTGTGCTAAAATCCACAATCGAACAAGAAGAGGATACAACTCGACTGGTTGACGCCCCCAAAACCTCAGCGTCTACCAGTGAAACCAAGTAATCATTCGCCGGTAAATAAGTAATTGAGTAATTAAGTAATTGAGTAATTAAGGCAGGCAATTACCAATTACCCAATTACAGAATTACCAGGCAGCCTGAGCAGGAGAAACCTCTTGAGTAAAACAGAATCTTGGAAAACCTGGCTTCCTGTGATTGTCGCGCTGATTGCATTCGGCTTGTTTGCCGCCTTGTGGCCCTCCCTTTCCTCCGGTTTAGGCAGCGGCGCCAGCCGCACGGCCGTGCCCCGCGTCCCTTTTGAATCGCATCCGGTGACGTTGGCTATCCCCGAAATACCACTGCCAAACGGTAGTACAGTGGGCGGGCAGTCGTTTACGATGGAACCGTGGCAGGCAGTATTGGGCGTTACGGCCGTGACTGTCGCCTCTGTCATTGCTGTTGGCGCTGTTCTGGGTTTCCTTTATGTCTTTCTCTCCCGACTGGTGGCGAAAACCACCGCCAGCGACTCCTTCAAAGAGAACCTGGCCGCCCTGGAAAACAAACAGAACGCCACCCTGAAAGAAAAACGCGCCGGCCGCGCCGCCGCCCCGCCCAGAGCCGACACCTCCATGCCCCGCTGGTCTATGGTCAGCAACGGGCTGATTGTGCTGCTGTTTGTGCTGTTTGGCATGATGACCATTGTCACCACCTTTTTCCCAGAACGGGTGGCAGAGGTAGGCGGTGAACTGATAAATCCGGCCACGCTCCTGGTGGGCATTCCCATGCTGATCGCCTTGACCGTTTTTGTGTTTGCGCCGCGTTGGGGCATGGCGGCCCTGGCCCTCTTAATCATGTGCGTCACCACCCCGGCGGCCTTTGGCCTTCTCAATTGGGCCAATACCTTTTTTGGTCTGAAGTTAGCCCTGGCGTCTATGATCAACCTCTCTCTGCTGGTGCAGGTGGTTATTCTGTTTATCCTGGCGTGGCGGTGGCGGAGTACGACGGCCGTAGAGTTTAACCAGAAAATGATCCAGGCCGATGAAAAAGGGCGCGTGAAAGGCATTCCGTATGATACGATTGCCGTCCTCTTTACCGGCTTGCTCATTCTCGGCTTAGGTATTGGTTTGATGGTCTTGATTAACTCGCCTTATTGGGCTGCCAACTAAACGGGCAGGTGGACAAGTACACATGAAAAAATATAAACATGCTTTTGCCGTTTTCGTCCTGACGATCCTTTCGACGATTGGCTTATACGCCCTTTTTCGCTTTTTCCTGTTTCGTTTCCCCACGCAGGCCAGCGCCGAAGCGGTGGTTATTGACAATTTCGCCGACATCCACTTCTGGCTGCAAGCTTTCCTCTTTGCCCTGATCATGGTCATCATGTTGTACGCAGTGTTTGCTTTTCGTCGCCAGCCGGATGACGAGAGCGAAGGCCCCCACGTGCATGGGCATACGGGATTGGAGATTATTTGGACGATTGTGCCCACGGCCGTTGTCATCGGTTTTGCCATCTATTCTGTGGGCATCTTAAATGGCTTGCTCGCCCCCCAAGAAGGGGAGCGTACCATTGAAGTAGTCGGCCGACAGTGGTCGTGGAAATTTGTTTACCCGGACATTGATGACAAAAGCGGCACCGAATTGGGCCTGCTGGTGAATGAACCGGTGGTGCTGCACATGTGGGCCGAAGATGTCATCCACTCCTTCTGGGTGCCGGAATTCCGCGTCAAACAAGATTTGCTGCCGGTGCAAAATTCCGAAACAGATTATTATGTGCTGCGCTTCACACCCACCGAAGAAGGTGAATTCAAGTTGCGCTGCGCCGAAATATGCGGCCTGCAACATTCGCAAATGTTTGCCACCGTACGCGTGATGAACCAGACCGACTACGATGCCTGGGCGGCCGAAATCGCCAGCAAACCCGGCCTGGATGAACTGGAAGGCATGACGGCCGAAGAACGCGGCCAGTTCTGGTACACCGAATTTGGCTGTAATGGCTGCCATTCCCTCGATGGCGCCGCTATGGCCGGGCCAACCTGGTTGAATTTATTTGGCAAGGAAGAACAACTCGCCGATGGTACGGCCGTGATCGTGGACGACGCCTACCTGTATGAATCTATCCTCAACCCCAACGCCAAAATTACGGCCGGTTACAATCCAGGCATCATGCCCCAAAACTTTGAAGACCAGTTTAATAATTTTGGTTGGGGCGACGCCGACCAGATCACCAATGATTTGATCGCCTTCATCAGAACAATCACAGACGATACCACAGCATCGTCCAGGTAAATTGAGAGGAGATCCATTATGAATTTTATTCGCAATTTATTACTAGGTTTATGGTACATCCTCACTTCCTCCTACATCAAAGGGCTGATTGGGCAGGCGCTGTTCACCTTTCTTGGTTTCCAGTTCCTGAATCTGCTGCTGCCGGACAATTTGTCTGAATTCAGTCTGATGATCGGCGCGATCATTGGCGTCATTGGTTTCCTCCTGTTTGCCGGCGTCCTTACCGACTGGTTGCTGTGGATTGGCGGCAAAGAAACCCCGCTCAAACACGGCGCGCGTGAAGGCAGACCGGAATGGACGCGCTACCTGGGGCCGGATGTCAACCACAAGGTAATCGGCATCCAATATGGTTACACCAGCCTCTTTGTGCTACTGGTTGGTGGTCTGTTTGCCCTCATCTTCCGCCTGGAACTGGCCCAACCCGGTATGCAGTTGCTCGATTACCAGCAATACAACACCCTTTTCAGCGCCCACGGCATCGTCATGATCGTCAGCATCCTCCTGGGTGTAGGCGCCATGCTGAACTATCTGGTACCGCTGATGATTGGTGCTTCGGACATGTCGTTCCCCCGCCTCAATGCCTTTAGCTACTGGGTCAGCATTCCGGCCATTGTGCTGGTACTTACCGGCATGGCCGTTGGTGGGTGGGACACCGGTTGGGTGGGTTATCCTACACTCAGCCTGGTCGGGCCGTTGGGCACCATGTTTTTCCTGCTTGGCTTCTACATCAACGGTATTTCCTCCATCGCCGGCTCCATCAACGTTTTGGTAACGACGGCTACTTTGCGCGCACCGGGCATGAGCCTCTTCCGTATGCCCATCTTCGTCTGGGCAGCGCTGGCCACTTCGCTTATTCAGTTCACAGCTACACAAACCATCGCCGTCGCCCTGACACTGAATTTGCTGGAACGGGCCACCGGGCTGGTCTTTTTCAACCCGGCACAAGGCGGCGACCCGCTGCTATACCAGCACCTCTTCTGGTTCTATTCACACCCGGTGGTGTACGTGTTTGTGCTGCCGGGTTTGGGCATCATCAGCGAACTGCTGCCCGTCTTTGCCCGTAAACCTCTCTTTGGCTACAAGTGGATTGCCCTATCCAGCCTGGGTATTGCCCTGGTGGGTTTCCTGGTATGGGCGCACCACATGTTTGTGGCCGGCATGTCTGACACGCTGCGCATCGTCTTTATGATTTCCACGCTGTTTGTGGCTATTCCCACCGGCGTCAAATTTTTCAGTTGGGTGGCCACGCTGTGGGAAGGGAAGATAGAACTCAGTACGCCCATGTTGTTTGTCCTGGGCGCTATCTCCGTTTTCCTGATCGGCGGCATTACCGGCCCGATTCTCGGTACAGTGCCCACCGATTTGCATTTGCATGACAGTTATTGGGTGGTGGGGCACTTCCACGCCACCATGTTTGGCGGCTTTATCTTCCCCTTCTTTGCCGGATTGTATTACTGGTATCCTAAGATAACCGGGCATATGTATAAGGAGGCGTTGGGTAAGCTGCACTTCTGGCTGATGGTGCCCGGCTTCTGGGTAATGAGCTTTGGGCAGATGAGCGCCGGGATCATGGGTATGAACCGCCGCTATGCCGATTATGACCCGGCGTTGGGCATTGAAACGCAGCAGGTGTTGGTGACGCTGGCGGCCTTTGTCATTGGCTGGTCGGTGCTGATTATGATTTATAACTTTATTGCCAGCGCCCGTACCGAACCGGTGGTGTCTATGAACCCCTGGGGGTCTCGTTCGCCGGAATGGCAGATTCCTTCGCCCGCGCCGGAATTTAATTATGATGTGCCCTTTGAAGTGGTTGGCGACCCCTATGATTATGGTTTGGATAAACCATATATCAGGTTCCAGGTGGTGGCGGGGGATTGACGGCTATCCGTGTGATGCGTGACGAGTGATGCGTGATGCGTGAACGGTAATGGAGAGAGACTGTGGAAAAGAATGCGGATTGGAAAAAAGCGGCGCAGCGTTTGGGCATGTATGTATTTATTGGCCTGATGGTGCTGACGTTGATTGAATATGCCGTGAGCATTTATCTGAACTCAACGGTGGGTTTGTTTATTACCATGCTGTTAAAGTCAGCTTTGATTGTGTATTACTTTATGCACGTCTATCGCCTGTGGCGGGAGGATAGTCACTGATGAGCGCAACAACGGCCGAACACGCAGTCGAACACGCAGTCGAACACGCACACGACGCGCACAGCCATGTGCCGCCCTACCACGTGCAGTTGAAAAGCAACCGCATGGGGTTGTGGTTGTTTTTCATTTCGGAAATTTTCCTGTTTGGGGCGTTGTTTGCTGCCCGCTTTTACCTGTGGCATGTGCCGGGCGTGGGGCAAACCCGCCCGGAACTGAGCCAGGAATTGGGTCTGTTGGCGACAACGGTGCTGCTGGTGAGCAGCTATTTTGTGTTCCGGGGCGAAACGGCCATGGAACATGGCGACCGCAGTCGCTTTTTGAATTCGTATATGATGGCGGCGCTGCTGGGCCTGGTCTTTTTTGTGGCCGTGGTGGTGATGGAGTGGAATGTCTTTGGCCTGGAAGGCAGCATCGCCGGTATTGAACTGTTCGGCCACCTGGGGATAGATGATGGCGTCTATGCCGGCGTCTTTTATGCCATGACGGGGATGCACGCGCTGCATGTGATCACCGGGGTACTGCTGCTGCTATTCGTCTGGAATCGCGGGCGCAAAGGTGATTATTCACCGGAACGCCACTGGGGCGTGGAAGGATGCGCCCTGTACTGGCACTATGTGGATGTGGTGTGGGTGTTTTTCTACCCGGCGCTGTATTTGATTGGCACTCCCTGGCATTAGATGATGAGGTAGTGCCAGGCACGGGGCGTCAGGTCTGCGCATGACCAGAGCCGCCCGCCCCGTGCCTGGCACTGCTCGACCAAAATGGATCCTGTAACCCAAGCCGTCCTACGCTCGTGGGATTGGCGAATAGAAGTGATTGTTGTCCTGGCGTTGGCCGGGATTTTTTATCTACGGGGGTGGTGGCGGCTGCGGCGGCGGACGGGCCACAGCCATCGGTATAGTGGGTATCGGCGTAATCCCTGGCGGCTGACGGCCGTGTGGCGACCCATCTCCTACTTTGCCGGACTGCTGCTCATCGCCCTGGCGCTGCTTTCCCCCATTGACGTGCTCAGCCAGCAATTGTTTTTCATGCACATGATCCAGCATTTGTTTCTGATGATGCTGGCGCCGCCACTGCTGCTCATCGCCAGCCCGCTGCCCTTTGTTCTATGGGGTCTGCCGGATCGCTGGCGGTTGGGCGTGGGCGGTGTGTTGGGCAAGGGGCTGCACCGGGATTCCCGGTTTCGCCGGGGATTGCGCAGCGCCACCAATCCCGGCATGGTCTGGCTGATCTGGGTCATTGTGCTGATTGGTTGGCACGACCCCGGCCTGTATAACCTGGCGTTGGAAGTGGGTTGGGTGCATGATTTGGAGCATCTTTCCTTTTTTCTGGCGAGTATGCTGCTCTACTGGCACATTACCGGGGCGGGGCCGCGTATTCACAAGCAGTTTAGCCTGGTAGGGCGCACGGCGTTGACGGTGGCAGCCATTCCACCGAACATGCTGTTGGGGCTGGTGCTGGCCATGGCGACTTCGGTGATTTACAGCCATTACCTGAATGTGCCCCGCATCTGGGGCATTGACGCCCTGGCCGACCAGCAAATCAGCGGTTTTATTATGTGGGTGCCGGGCAGTATGATGCACATTGTGGCCGCGCTTTTTCTCATCTACCGCATTTTAGATAAGGAAGAGCAGAAGCCGGCCATGCCTGTGTCTACGTGGGGGCGGAAAGAGAAGGAGATTGGGAGATTGGGAGATTGAGAGATTGGGCAATCTCCTAATCTCCCAATCTCTCAATCTCCTCACACCCATATGCAACTACTCAAAGCAATTTTCAGCCGTAGGTGGATTGTCGCCACGCTGGTGGTGGTGCTGGGCATGGCGTTGATGGTGCGCCTGAGTATCTGGCAGTTTGACCGGTTGGCGGAGCGGCGGGCGGCCAATGCCGTGTTGGCGGCGACGCTGGCGTCGGAGTCCATTGTGCTGACCGGAGAGCCAATTGCCGAAGATGTGGCTAAGTTAAAAGACCGGCAGGTGGTAGCCGAGGGGGAGTTTGATACGGCCAATCAGGTGACGCTTCTGGTGCAAAGCTGGCAGGGGCGGGCCGGTGTGCATCTAATCACGCCGTTGGTGATTGCCGGGACGGACACGGCGAACGCGAAGCCGCTTCGGGCCGTACTCGTAGACCGGGGCTGGGTGCCACAAACCGACGTGGACAACGGCAACCTGGCACTATATGACGAAACGGGGCCGGTGCGCCTGACGGGGGTGGTGGCGCTGTCCCAACCCTTGTCCCGTTATGGGAACCCTGATTTGGAGGCGGATGGGCCGCAAACGGCCGTGTACCGCATTGATGTGCCCCGCCTGCAAGAACAAATGCCGTATGACCTGCTGCCGTTTTACGTCATTCAAGCGCCACCGCCAGAAGGTAACACGGCGCTCCCGTTCCGCGAACTACCGCCAGTTGACCTGTCCGAAGGACCCCATTTGAGCTATGCCCTGCAATGGCTGTTGTTTATGCTGATCCTGGGTGGGGGCTATCTCATTTTTGTGGGGCGCAGCCTGAGGGATTGATCCGCGAAGGTTTTATATGGCATCTTTTTTTAATCACCCGCGTTTACCCGCGTTTATCCGCGTCCTTTTCCTCCTCTCTGTTTTATTCTTGTCGGTAGCAGAGGTGGGGGCGCACGGCGGGGGGGCGTTGCAGATTGCCAATGCACCGGTGGGAGCGTGTCTGGCTTCGGTCTGGTTGGCCCCATCTACGCCCCGCGCCAACAAGACGCTGCATGTGACGGTGGGGCTGGCCGATGCCGCCAGCGGCGCGCCGGTCTTGGATGGCACGGTACTGGTGGC
>CAADGU010000453.1 GCA_900696625.1 uncultured Chloroflexota bacterium
AGATGGAGTTTGTGACGCCGGAGGAGATTGCGCAACAAGCCGTCTTAGAGATCAAGGGCAGCAATACCGGCTATGACGTGATCGCCGGTATAGACAGCAGCATTATCAATTCCAGTTACCGGGCCGGCGTATTACGGCAGACGGCGCTGGACAAACTGGCGCGTATTGAGGAGGAAACAAACAGCCACAGTGTGGCCCTGGGGCAATTGGGGCCGCCGGAGTTGTCCAAGTTATTGTATGAGGCGCACTTGCTCAAGCTGAATTACCAGACGCTGCGGCGGGTCATTGCCACGCCGGCCACCGAGTTGGCGGAAACGCTGTATCAATTCATCCTGGAAAATGAACTGCTGCGTACCCAGATCACCTCCATTGGTGTGCCCATTCTCACGCCAGACGGCCAGCATCTCATTCGCGGCCCGCGGTTGAACATTCCGGAAAGTATTTACTATGAAGCAGCACTGTCGGCGGAAAATATCAACATGTGGGCGGAGAAGGGGTGGGTGGATTTACGGCCGTCTAACCTTCATGCCTGGCAGCAGCGTTTTGACCGCATGACCCGTACCCAACACATGTTGCATACACGCGGCACGTCATCTGTGACCATGCTCACCTATTTGCCAGAAACCATTGAAATCGGCGCAGTTGTGGCCTGGTTATTTAACAACGATTACGAAGGCTACCGTATAAAATAGGGTATAAGTTGCAAACTTATACACTCCTGATATAACTAGACAGGAAATTGTTTGTAGGAAAACCCTCAACCACTTACCCCAATATTAACATCTGGTGTTAGGCAGGGGCAGCGCGCGATTGCTCAGTGCGCCGCTTCTGAGGGGATGAGCAGTTTCCATAAATTCCAGAAATGAAGTGTAAGGATTGGTTCGTATGACAACAGCACAACCATTTACCGGGCTGGGGATGCCTGTTTTTGCTGCCTTTGGTTGGGCCGGGCAGGACGCCGCCGTTAATTTTGCCCTTGACCAGTTAGAGTCATTTATACGCACATTACATGCGCGTCTGCCCCGGTCGGTGCAGGCGGAATTCCCTTATGCCGGGCTGAGCCGCGCCAACCAGACGGTTTATCTGGCGGCTAAAGATGACGTAGAGTCTGACATGCACATTCTCTTTTATGCCCGGCCCATGAGCCTGGAACTGCAACTGGCGCTCACGGATAAACGGGGACTTTACAAAGCGTTGGCGCTGGCTGAAAAACAACCGGCGATGGCTCATCGTTTGATTACCGAATTAGGCTCAGAGTGGTCATTTCGCTTGCAGCAGCAGCAAATAGATGAAGAATCGGGGGAGCGCATCCATTACCAGGATTTGTACAAAGATGGCGTGGTCAATCTGGATGAGGAAACGGCCGTAGCCCTCCTCAGTAAAGCTGCCTATCTTACCGGTGAAGAAAAATGGGTCACGCCCTTATTTGTTAGTCGTCGTTTCAGCTCTGACCAGATCTCTGTGATGGGTGTAGTGGTCATAGATGTTGTCACCAAAGAATTAGAACGCTTGCTGCCCCTCATTCATTTTCTGAATGGGCAAAAGGCGACCAAAAGCGCCAAACCGAAACCAAAAGTCCGCCCCAAACTGAAAACGCCTGCTGAATCTACGGCCATTGCCACCACCACCATCATAGACCCCGACCAGGGTTTCATGTTTGTTACGGACATCAAACCGCTCTATTTGCGCAAAGGCTTCATCAATATGGCCTCAGACCACTGGCCTTTCTTTGCTGTGAGCGCCCGCAGCGAGACCCGCAACGTCACGGTGTATTACGAAGGCGTGTATGACAAAGATTGTTCTGTCTGGCGCATCCAATCGAGCGACATGGTTCGTCTGGTTTTTAGCCCTGGCGTTCACCGCTGGTTTGAAGACAACTTTGAGCAAGGCGACCATGTGCAGTTAAGCATCAAACGGCTGGACAATGACGAAATTCAAATAAGCGTCAAGCACTCCGAATAAGGAGCCGTGTGAAGTGGATATAAGAAGGGCGTTGTTTTCTAAAACAGCGCCCTTTTTCTTGTTATTTTACAACTCGCCAGATCAAGGAGTAAAATCACTAAAACCCGACTCAAGGACATACTATGGCTCGCACGAAAATAGTTGCTACTATTGGCCCCAGTTCCAATAACCCCGAAACGATACGCCGCATGTTGGCAGCTGGTATGACCGTTGCCCGTATCAACTTCTCCCATGGCGACCATGAGTCGCACACCAAAACAGTGCAGATGCTGCGCGAAGTAGCCCAAAGTGAAGGTAAAGTATTGGCGCTTCTCGGTGACTTGCAAGGTCCCAAAATTCGTTTGGGGCATGTAAAGGCTGGCGGCATTCAGCTTCAATTAGGTGAGGAAATTGTTCTCACGCCGCATCGCGGACAACCGGCGATGATTCATTTGCCACATCCCGATTTGATCGAAGCAGTACAGCCGGGCGCGCGCCTAGTTATTGGCGATGGCGAAGTTGAGTTCACCGTTGCCGAAAAGAAAGACGATACCTTGCGCTGTATGACAACCGTTGCCGGGCTGCTGGAATCTCGTAAAGGAGTGAATGCGCCAGGTACTGATTTGCCGGTTTCAAGTTTAACTGATAAGGATCGAGAGGATTTTGAGCTTATTTGCCAACTGGAATTGGATTATGTGGCGCTCTCTTTTGTGCGCACGGCGGCCGACATTCATGAACTGCACGCCATTATGGATGAGAAGGGAGTGCAGATTCCAATTATTGCTAAGATTGAAAAAAGTGAAGCGATTGAGCATCTGGAAGAGATTCGGGATGCGGCTGATGGCATGATGGTAGCGCGTGGTGATCTGGGTATAGAGGTGCAGCCGCAAGAGGTGCCGCTGCTGCAAAAGCGGATCATTCGCGCCTGTAATGATGTGGGCAAGCCGGTCATTACCGCTACCCAAATGCTGCAATCTATGGTGGAACATCCCCGCCCCACACGGGCCGAGGCCAGCGATGTGGCCAATGCGATTTTGGATGGGACGGATGCGGTTATGCTGTCCAATGAAACGGCGAGCGGCCGTTTCCCGGTGGAAGCGGTGTTGATGATGAAACAGATTAGCGAAATTACCGAAACCGCTTTTCCTTACGACATCTGGCGCAGCCGCCGCCAGGCGGTTGTGACTCGTGTGGCTTCGGTGACGGAAGCAATTAGCGCCGCCAGTTGTTCGGTAGCGGAGCATGTGCAGGCCAAAGCGATTGTCAGCACCACCATGTCCGGGCATACAGCCCGGCAGGTAGCACGACATCGCCCACCAACGGCCGTCATGGCTGTTTCCCCTTTACCCAGTACCCAGCGCCGGCTGGCGTTGGTATGGGGAGTAGATTGTGTGCTGGTACCCAATTTCACCGAAACCGACGAAATGCTGGAGCAAACGGCTGCCGCCATGCGCCAGTTTGGTTTGAAACCGGGAGACCGGTTGGTCATTACGGCCGGCGTCCCCTTTGCCCAGATGGGACAAACTAACCTTATTCAGGTTCATGAAATTACCTGATCAGCAGTAACCGTCCAGACCTGACAGGTTTATTACCAGTTCAATTTGAAACTTCACAAGTTGAAAACCTGTCAGGTCTTTTGAGAGACTGAATGCTTACGATCAGCATTTGTTTTCCGGCCATATCCGCGTTATCATGGGAACATGCTGTTTCAGTCATAAAAATGCATTTGCATGGGAGAAGATGCAATGGCAACTTCAACGATAAAAGCACAATCAGCGATGTTAAGTGATTTGGATTGGGAACCCCCTGCCGTTAAAAGCATTGAGGATACCGGTTTAACGCATGGGTTTCTGGAAGACCTGGCCTTAAAAATCATGTATTTCCGCGGCCAGTTAACCGGGCACGATATTGCGGAACTGATGCATGTGCCATTTGCTACCGTGGTGAGTCCGCTGATGGATTATTTGAAGCGGGAGCAAATGTGTGAAGTGAAAGGCTCTGGTGGATTGGGGGCAGCTACCTACAATTATTCCATCACGACGAAAGGCGCGAACCGTGCCCGTGAACAATTGGAACGCACCACCTATGTTGGCCCGGCGCCTGTGCCCTGGGACAATTACATTACCTCTGTAAAAGCACAGAGCGGTAAGCGGTTGAAGGTGAATCCAGCCATTATGCGCAAGGCTTTGGCGCATCTGACTTTGGAAGAGGATGTGTTTCAGAAAATCGGCCCTGCGGCAAACTCTGGCAAATCTATCTTTCTGTATGGCCCGCCGGGAAACGGCAAAACAACCATTGCCGAAGCCATTGGCCGTATGATTCTGACCAGTGATATTTATATTCCTTATGCCATTGAGGTGGACGGTCAGATTATCAACATGTATGACCAGATTAACCATGAAGCGGTGCCGGAGGATAGAGGTGTTACTGGCACGCTAGGTGGCTCTCGTAAGACGGATGCCCGCTGGCTGCGCATTAGACGCCCGGTTATTATGGTGGGTGGCGAGTTAACGCTGGAGGGGTTGGATCTTATATATGATCCCACAAACAAGTTTTATGAGGCGCCATTCCAAATGAAGGCCAATGGGGGCATGTTCTTGATTGATGACTTTGGCCGCCAACAAGTACGCCCACGTGATTTGTTAAATCGGTGGATTGTGCCCATGGAAAAACAGATTGATTATCTGGCGCTGCATACCGGGCGAAAATTGGAAGTGCCTTTTGAAGTGCTGATTGTGTTTTCTACTAACTTGCCACCGCGCGACCTGGTGGACGAAGCATTTTTAAGGCGTATCCGGCATAAAATTGAAGTGCGCCCACCCACATTTGAAGGGTTTCGGGCTATTTTTGTGGCGGTTTGTGAGCGGCGTGGCATTCCATATGATGAGCAGGCTGTACGCTATTTGCTGCAAGAGTATTACATTAAACGGAATCAAAAGCTCCGCGCCAACCACCCCCGTGACTTGCTAGACCAGATTTTTGATATTGCCAATTATCAGGAGATAAAACCACAGTTGACGAAAGAGTTGATTGATAGAGCGGCCGATTCCTATTTTGTGGAGTTGTGATGACGAAAAAATCTCTAGTCTCCCCATCTCCAATTTCGTCATAACGGTTTTTCTCAAAGGGTTTCTATGCGTGTCAAGGTCATTTTGAATCCATATGCCAACCGTTGGCACGCGGGAGAGAAACTGGAGCTGGTGCAGGCGGCGCTCACGGCCGTCAATATCTCTCCTGACATCCATCTTACTCAGATGGCGGGAGAGGGCACGGCCGTAGCCCGTCAGGTCGCCGGTGAATATGATGCTGTGGTCGCTGCCGGGGGGGATGGCACCATCAATGAAGTGATCAACGGGCTGATTCAGGCCGCCGGCGAAAACCAGACTGTACCTTTTGGGGTGCTGCCCATTGGTACGGCCAATGATCTGGCCGATACCCTCCCTTTACCCCGCGACTTATCCCAGGCTGCTCAGATTATTGCCGATGGTCACATCCGGCCAATTGATGCCGTGCGTGTCACTGTGCATCCTGGCGCTGATGGGTGGGATAATGTTCATTACTTTGTCAACAACTGTGCCATCGGTATGGAGCCGTTGGTCACGCTAGAAAACACCAAAATCAAACGTTTGTCCGGCAATGCGCGTTATTTTGTGTCATTGGTGCGGGCGCTGATTAAGCTGCGCGCCTGGCAGATGGAGATTCGTTTTGACGAGGCCAGGACCTTTAGCGGGCCGGCTATCCTGCTGTCGGTTTGTAATGGGCCACGCACGGGGGGGATTTTCCAGATGGCTCCCGGCGCTCAATTTGATGATGGGGAATTTGATTATATTTTTGCGCCGGATATGCCTAAACGCACGGTGCTGGCCATATTGCCCCGGTTGTTTAAGGGAACCCATATCCAGCATCCACGAGTGCAACACGGCCGTGCCCGCTCCATCATCATCACTTGCCAACCCGGTACCCCCATCCATGCCGATGGTGAACTGATCGCCGATGCCGCCACCCAAATTGCCTATGAACTATTACCGGGGAAAGTGAAGTTACTGGCGCCGTAGTTCTTGGCTCACCGATTTTCATTCATCTCAGCATACAACTTGTGCAAATTGGCATAGTGCAGGTCAGAAACCAGCCCGTTGAGGGGGACGCGGGATTTACCACAACTTTCGATGTCAATTTTTTTCAGCGATTCGGCCGAATTGCCATTGTTGACGATGCGGGTCACGGCCGTGTGGATATTCTGCAAATAACTTAAATCACTGTGGATCACGCCCGCAATTTCCCCCCGCAGCACCACCTCGCCATGCCCCTGCACAATGGCTTCCGGCTCTAAGGCCAGCATCACTTCTAGTGAATGTACCAGGTCATCATGGCTGCCATCAAAAATCGTAGGCACCGGCATCAAATTATCAGAGGCAAATAACACCTGGTTATTTGTCACATAAACCGAAAGCAAATCAGGGCTGTGCCCCGGCATGTGGCGCAATTCAATCGTTTTGCCACCCAGGTGAAGCTGCAAGACCCCTTCATCCAAAACAAGATCAGGCAAGATGATTTCCACATCTGCCAGTTCTGGCGCATCTTGTTTTGCCTGCGCCAGCCCTGCCCGCCCGACTGTATGCAGCAGTTCCCGGCACAGCGCATGGCCGACCACCTGGGCCTGTGGAAACAAATACGTGCCCTGGCTGTGATCGGCATGGTAATGCGTGTTGATCACATAGCGCACCGGCATGTTCAGCCGTTCTTCCAAAAACTGTTTAATTGCCTTTGTTTCTTCGGGGAAATACAGCGTGTCAACCAGAACAGCGCCCTCTTTGGTCAGGATGGCTCCCGCCGTTACCTGGGCATATAAACGACTCGTAAAGACGTAAATGTCGTCAGCAATGCGCTCACGAACCATACACTCAACACGTCCTCTTCATAAAAAGGCGCCCCACCATGCCGTGTGAACCTCAGAGTTTGAACCTGCGGATGCAGGTGGGAATTTTGTCGCGAGACTCTGCCTCACCGGTCAACTGGTAGTATCCACTGCCAGTTGTTACAAGCTACTACATCCCCTCGGCGTATTGGCAATTCCCTAAAGTTATGTGTTGGCTCAACCGTTTTGATTCATCACCAACACAGCAGGGCAAGCAAATACTAGCACAAGCCCCATTGCGGGGCAAACTTGTGCCGTTCTTCACAAAACCAATCACCAGAGTCACATTACAGTTGCCAGAGGGAGGCGGTGACAGACCCCAGACAAATGGCGGTCAGCAGCACCAACAGGTAGATATTGGAGGCCATGAACATGGCGCGGGCATGCAACGGGGAAGGGTCATGGATAAGCTGCACATTCCGCCAGAACAGTACGGCCGTGACCCACACCGTCGGCAGCAAATAGACCATACCCAACGTGGGCAGCAGCGCCAGCAGCAGCCCACCCAGGCAGGTGGGAAACGTGTGCAGCATCACCCACCAGGCGGCCTGGCTTGGCGTGGTATGCACCGGCAGCATGGGCACATCCGAACGGGCATATTCGTCCCGGTAAAGCAGCGCCAGGCTCCAAAAGTGGAAAGGCGTCCAGAGGAAGAGGATAAGGGCTAACACCAGCGCGCCGGGGTCATGCCAGCTACCGGCAGCGGCGCTGCCCGTCAGCACGGCGGCGCTGCCCGCCGCCCCACCAATGACGATATTGAGCAAAGTACGCGGCTTGAGCCAGATGGTATAAATGCCTACATAGATGAAAGCGCCCAGGAGGAGGAAAAACGTCATAGCAGGATTAGCTGGGAACACCAGCAGGGAAGGGATGAAGATGAGGGCCAACCCCACCACCGGCACCCACTGCGGGTTTTCAATGTCGCCATTCACCAATGGCCGTTGCCGTGTTCGCCCCATCTGCCCATCCGTATGCCGTTCCCAATACTGGTTGATGGCCGACGATCCGGCAGCAGCCATGCCGCCGCATACCCAGACAAGCAGCAAAGTGCCCACCCCAGGCCAACCACCGGCGGCAATAAACGCGCCGGCCGTAGCCGCCACCAGCAGCAGAAAGACGATGCGCAGTTTGAAAAGAACCGTTACCAGGCGCAGCCATTCACGCCAGCTTCGGCGGGCCGCTAAAATATCGGTGTTGGCAGGGGATGATAGGGGGAAATTGTGTTTTTCTTGTCCTGGCTTAGATAGAGCCATGAGCGCCTCAATACACTGTTGTTTGAATTCGGATTGCTGTTACTGGCTTAAATTGTAACAAGATTCACAAACGCGGCCAACGAAATATGGGGAAACTGGATAAGGTGGGTTGGGTATTTGCGGCTTTGTAGATTAGTTAGTCACTGGTCCTAACCATTGCGGGCAAAATCCAGTAGCTTTGCCAGGGAGCAGGTTGCCAGGCCAATGACGTGGTCGCCGCCGCCGTAGTAGACGTAAACCGTGCCGTCCACCACCGGATTGGCGCAGGAAAAGACGACGTTGGGCACGTCCCCTTTTAGCTCCCATAATTCTTGCGGGGCAAAAACGGCCGTCCGCGGCCGACTAATAATCCGGGTGGGATCATCCAGGTCAACCAGCACCACGCCAAACTTGTAGATATGGTCATCATTGTAGCCATGATTCAGCAGCAGCCAGCCATGTTCCGTTTCAATGGGCACGCCGTTGCTGCCTACGCTTTTGCGGTCCCAGGCATCGGCTTCAGCCACGCGCGGGCCATAGAGCAGCGCCATATCCTCTTCGCGCCAGGTCAGCAGGTCGTCGGAATAGGCGATCCAGACATTGGGCCAGCGGCGGTGCAGGGCGGCGTAACGGCCGTTCACCCGGCGCGGAAACAACACGTGATCCTTGTTATCTTCGCCACGCACAATCGGCCCTAGCCGCTGCCAGGTGATGCCGTTGTCGCTGACGGCAATCATGGGCAAGATGCCGCCGCCGGCATGGGTGGGCTGCGCGCCGCTAAAGTCACGGCCGTAAGCGGTATAGGTCATGGTCAGACGGCCGTCCAGCCACACCACGCGCGGGTCTTCCACCCCTCGTGAATCCGTGCCATCCGTAGGGGCCAATACCGGTTCGCGCAGCCGGTTCCACTGAATGCCGTCTGCGCTGACCGCATAGCCAATGCGGCTGATCCAATCCAATCCCTGCGCCCGGTACCACATGTGGAACAGGCCATTGTGGTACAGCACCGCCGGGTTGAAGACGTTATAACACTCCCAGGCCGAAAGCGGATCGGGTAATAAAAGTGGACTGGCTGGATGTCGTTTCAGTTGCATAGAGATTCTCACGAGGTATGGAATTCAAGGAGACGATAAGGCGTGATGCGTGAATTCTCTGGTCACGCATCACGCATCACGCATCACGTTTCACGTTTCACGTTTCATGAGCATTAAACCATTCGCCCCAGCCGGTTCAGAACGGCATGGTTGGCTACCAGGGCGACCAGGATGCCCCCGGCGGCCATGATGACCAGGAAGAAGACGGTGCTTACCAACAGCACAGCGGCTAATGCCACGGCCAGGGCCAGAGAAAAACCTACATTTTGGCCGAGCATAACGGCCGCATTCCGCCATGCCAGGCGCAGCGAGGGCTGCTCCTGTTCAAAGATGAGGGGCAGGGCATATAACTGCAAAAAGAGCCAGATGACCAGAAGTATCAGGTAAAACCCCTGGGCGAAGCGGGCAAATGGGGATTGGCTTAAATAGCCGGTCAGCACCACGTCTCCCCAGAGGAAGAGCAGGATGATCACATTGACCAGCCCCCAACGCCAGGCAGGCCAGAAATAGTGGCGCAAGGCGAAGAAGAAATCGCTGACTTCGGTGACTTCGCCATGCGCCTTGCGGTTGCCCACGTAAAAGAGGGCGACAATGGCCGGTGGCGCAGCGACGATGAGCAGCGTCAGAATAAGCCAGAGCAGGTTGACAACGGCCGTGACAAACAAATCGTCTGCCATATCCCGCAGCGCCGCTCGAATAATTGAGCCGATACCCGGAGATGTACGGCCGTCATGCATCCCTGTCACACCCATCTCTCTCTTTCCCTACCTGCTCACTGCTCACTGCTCACTGCCCACT
>CAADGU010000454.1 GCA_900696625.1 uncultured Chloroflexota bacterium
ACGTTCCTCAATGCTAATTTTTCTCCCGGCCCAGATACCAGGAAGGGCCAAAACTAAAATGCAAAGACACTTTGTATTGTATCCCTTACACCACATCTGGACAGGGGATAATGATACCATCTTTGCCGGGTAAGGGTATAATCGGGCTGTATTATGGCGATATTAGACCCCTGGACATTGGATTTTGTGAGCAGCAGCGAGGAGCAAACGCTGCGGCTGGGCGTGCGGCTGGGTGAATTGTTGCAGCCAGGTGATTTGCTGTGCCTGTCTGGTGAACTGGGCGCGGGCAAAACAGCGCTGGCGCGTGGTGTGGGGCGCGGTTGGGGCACCACGCTGCGTGTGACCAGCCCCACGTTTGTGTTGGTGAATGAATATCCGCGCCTGCACGACGGCCGTGTCCTTTACCACCTGGACTGCTACCGGCTTGAAGGCCCCGGTGATGTCTTCACGGCCGGGTTGGAAGATTTACTGGCCGAACCGAACACCGTGATAGTGGAATGGCCGGAGCGCATTGAAAAATGGCTGCGGCCTGACAGGTTATGGGTCTCATTGACCTATGCCAGTGAAACCCGGCGCAAAATGCATATGAAAGCACAGGGGGACCGCGCCCAAAAATTATTGGAAGAGTTTAAGAAGAGCGCCTTTGGGGTGTAAAAAATGGGGGATGGGGGCTGGTACCAACAACCAGCCCCCATCCCCCAACATGTAAGGAAAGAGGATGATTCTGGCAATTGACACAGCGACGCGCTGGTTGGGATTGGCGCTGCACAGCGGCACGGCCGTACTCGCCGAAAGCGGCTGGCGCTGCCTGAATAACCATACCATTGCACTGACGCCCGCGATTCAACATATGCTGCACCAGGCCGGCGCCAACATGGCCGATCTGACGGGTATTGCTGTGGCCATTGGGCCGGGGTCTTACACCGGGCTGCGGGTAGGGCTGGCGGTGGCCAAAGGGCTGGCGCTGGCTAACCAGACGCCACTCATTGGCGTCTCCACACTGGATTGTCTGGCGGCGGGCACTGGGCCACAACCGGGGAAACTGATCACCGTGGCCGAAGCCGGACGCACCAGAGTATGTACGGCCGTATACGAATGGCAAAACAACGGCTGGCAAGCCATCCAGGCGCCCACCATAGATGCGTGGGATGAATTATTGGCACGGTTGGATGGCGACGGCCGTTACCTGTTTGCCGGGGAAATCACCCCCGAAGCTGCGAAACAAATCCGCGCGGCGGGTAAGAAGTTCCGTATCGCCCTGCCTGCCACCTCAGTACGCCGCGCCGCTGTGCTGGCCGAAATCGGCTGGCGGCGCTTACGCCAGGACCAGGTGGATGACGCCGCCTCGTTGGCCCCGCTCTATCTCAAAGAGCCGGATGGGAGATAGAAGTTGCAAGTTGCAGGTGGCGCGTAGCAAGTGAACCTGCAACCTGCCGCCTGCCACATGCTCACCCCGCCTTTGCCCTACCACCTACGCCGGATGACGCTGGATGATCTGACGGCCGTTGCCGCCATTGACCGCCTCTCCTTCCCCACCCCGGCCCGCCCCGGATTGTTTGAACACGAAGTGGATGGTAACAACCTGGCCCATTACCAGGTATTGTGCGCAGATGAGCAGATTATTGGTTATGCCGGGTACTGGCTCATCGGCGATGAGGTACACATCAGCACCATTGCCGTGCATCCCGATTGGCGCGGGCGGAGGTTGGGTGAACTGCTGCTGCTGAACCTGCTGCTGCTGGCCTACGCCCACCCGGCCAATATCGTCACCCTGGAAGTGCGCCACACGAACAGCGGCGCCCAACAACTGTATCTCAAATACCAGTTCGAGATCGTAGGCCGCCGCCGCCGTTATTACCGGGACACGGGTGAAGACGCCCTGATTATGACCGGGCCACCTCTGGACGCCCGTTATTACCAGTTTTTGGAACAGCAAAAAGGACTGCTTTGGCGGCGGCTAAGTGGTGAGGATTGAAGGCCGTGACCCTGTAAAACGTACTATGATGCAAAACATGAAAATTTTGATCACCGGAGGCGCTGGCTTTATTGGCTGCAACAGCGCCGCCCATTTTCTGCAACAAGGCCACACCGTCACCATTTTTGACAATCTCTCACGCAAAGGCGGGCCGGCCAACCTGGCCTGGCTGCAAACGGAATTTGGCGAACGGCTGCGCTTTATTCAGGGGGATATTCGGGAGTATGAGGCATTGTGTACGGCCGTGCCCCACAGCGATGTTGTCCTCCACTTAGCCAGCCAGGTGGCCGTTACCACCTCCGTGCAAAACCCGCGCGAGGATTTTGAGATCAACGCCCTGGGCACCTTCAACGTGCTGGAAGCGGTGCGCCACCATGCCCCCACCGCCGCCGTCCTCTACGCCAGCACCAACAAAGTATACGGCGGCATGGAAGCGGCGCGGGTGGAATTGCAAGGCAGCCGCTATGGCTATGCTGACTTTCCCCTCGGCATCCCGGAAACCTATCCCCTGGAGTTCTACTCTCCCTACGGGAATTCTAAGGGAGCGGGCGACCAGTACACCATTGATTATGCGCGCATCTATGGCTTGCGCACGCTGGTTTTTCGCCAGTCATGTATTTATGGCCGAAGGCAGTTTGGCGTTGAGGATCAGGGTTGGGTGGCGCACTTTGTCATTGCTACGGTGAAGAACCGGCCCATTAGCATCTATGGCGACGGCCGTCAGGTCCGCGACCTCCTCCATGTGTCCGACCTGATCCGCGCCTATGAGCAGGGCATTGAAAAGATTGATGAACTCAAGGGGCAGGCATTCAATATCGGCGGTGGGCCAGACAACACCCTTTCTATCTGGAGCGAATTTGGGCCGCTGTTGGCCGAACTATCCGGGCACGAAATCCCGGTGCAGTGGGGCGATTGGCGGCCTGGCGACCAGCGCGTTTTCATCGCCGACATTCGCAAAGCCGGTGCGCGGCTTGGCTGGCAGCCCACCATCTCCCCCACCGCCGGCATCCGCGACCTGTATGCCTGGGTTGCCGCCAATCCGGCCTTGTTTTAGTGGCTGGTTGCTGGCACAAGCCACCATCCACCACCTTTCTCACGATATTTCCAGAATTTCAGAGACCATTTCTGATAGCTCACGCGGCAAAAATGGTTTGTTCATATAGGCTACATTTTGCAAATGACCAATCAGCCGGTGTGTGGGGTTGGTAAAAGCTGTTAATACCAGCACCTTTGGCTTTTTGATTTCCAGTTTGCTCATACTTTGCAGCACATCCCAACCATTCATATCTGGTAAAGAAATATCCAGAATGACCAGCGCCGGTTGGCTGCGGCCAATAAGGGCTAAGGCATCACGACCGGTAGCCGCGTGATGTAATTCAATGGGTAACTGCCGCAGAGACGCCCGGATAATCTGATATATTCCTAAATCGTCCTCTACGCTAACAACAGAATATAGGGAAGTCATAAAGCCATCAGAGTTGTGATCGAGAGATTGAGCGATTGCGAGATTGGTTTCTCGCAATCTTAATACAGATACTATTGTATCAATTCAGCCAAAGTTTACCTCAACTTTTATGAAGCGGGTAAAGTTCGGTGAATAGACGATTGGACAGCTAATTGCGCCGGGGCGGCTAATTACGCCAAAAACCAAGCGGGTATTTGTGCCAGAGGTAATAAGTGGCGGCAGCCCATCCCAATGCGGAACAAACGACAAAAGTCACGGCCGTGATCCTCTCCCAGGTAGTACCCCCCATCCCCAATACGGCCGTTACCACCACACTCAGCGCCATGCCGATCAGCCCCAGCATAACGCCCACCACGGCCCCTAAAGCAAACGCCCCCATTCGCCGCCCCTGGCGGTGTCTGTGTGGCTGCAAACAGACCCGTAGACCATGCGGCGCTTTATCCAGGTCGGTGGTCGGGTCAATCTGGTAACGTTGGATGAGGTCATAAACCTGCCCACGACGGTGGGCGTCGTTGATGCTGGTCAGCAGGAGATAAAGTTCCCCCTGGTGCGGCCACACGTAACTGCTCAATGATGGATTGACCTGGATGGCTTGCTCTACCTGTTGGCGCAAGGAGGGCTGCAAAATACGCACCACCTGCCGCTGTTCTAGCAGCAAATCAACGTTGGTGTCCGCTGCCAGAGCTGGCGGTCGTTGAGGTAAACGCGGATCGTTCATGCTATCTGGTTTGAATTGCCCAATTTCCATCAGTTGCCGCTGCTCATTCCATTACAGTTATGTGCTGCGCGCCCATTATCAGACAAGCGCGAGCATAGGTCAACGGGACAATTGTGCCAGGGGGCATACTAGGCCAGCAGTTCATCCAACACGGCCGTCAGCCGTTCCCATTCTGCCTGTGCGGTCGCCTGCTCCTGGCGCAGACCGTCCACCGCCTGGCCGGTCGCCAACGCCTGTTCCATATCATGCGCCAATTGCGCCAGCCACGCTTCCGTTTCTTCAAGCTGCTCCTGCACTTCCCGCAGATGCCGCCCGCGCTGGCGGCGTTCCTGTTTGCTCAGGCGAACCGGTTGGGCCGTTTTGACCTCTTCAATCCAATCCAGCGAAGGGGACGCCTTTTCGGCGGTGGGCAGAGCCACTTTGGCAGCCACGGCCGTCGCCTCTCCCCCGGCGCGCCCGGCCAAAAATGCCTGGTACGTGCCGTCGAATACGTGCAAACGGCCGTCGCGCAGTTCCCAAATTTGCGTCGCCAGCCGGTCTACCAGATACCGGTCATGTGAAACCAGAATAATCGCCCCGTCAAACTGTTCCAGCACCGTTTGCAGCACTTCCTGGGAAGGAATATCCAGGTGATTGGTGGGTTCATCCAACAGCAAAAAGTTGGCCCCGGCCAATGCCAGCAGCGCCAACGCCAGCCGCCCCCGCTCGCCGCCGCTCAAGTCACTTACCTGCTTAAACACGTCATCACCGCGAAACAGGTAAGGGGCCAGGAAATTGCGCGCCTTTTCCACAGGCATCGGCTGGCGGGCCATGAGTTCATCAATCACCCGCCGGTTCAGGTTCAACTGCTCATGCCCCTGGGCAAAATAGCCGTGTATCAGGCCATCACCAAATCGCAGTTTTCCTTTGAGCGGGGACAGTTCACCCATGAGCGTGCGCAAAAAGGTGCTTTTGCCGCTGCCATTGGGGCCAATCAACGCCGCACATTCCAGCCGCTCCAGGTGCAGATCATCGCTGCTAAACAGGGGCGCGCCGGGATAGCCAATTTCCAGCCGTTTGCTGCGCAGCACAAAACGGCCGCTGCGCTGTTCTGGCTTCAAGCGAATGTGCATCTGGGGTTGGCGGGGTGTGGGTGGCGGCAGGTCACGCAGCCGCTGCGCGGCTTCATTCACGCTGAGGGTGCGCACGCGCTCGCCAATGTGCAGCCAGCTTTGGCCGGGCACGGCCGTAGCCCCATACGTTTCCAGCAGCACAATATCCCGCGTCAGCCGCTTTAACTTGCCTTTGGCAATGTCACTTTTGCCGCCGGCGATATTTTTGCGCACAAAGTCAAGTTCCGTTTCCAGCCGCTCTTTTTCGGCCTGGAATTGGGCGGCGGCATAAGCCCAGGCGCGTTCGCGCTGTTCAATGTATTGGCTGTAGCTGCCTTTGTAGCTGTGCAGTTGGTCGGGCATCAGTTCCCAGATGTGCGTCACCACCCGATCCAGAAAGTAGCGATCATGGCTGACGATGAGCAGCGCGCCGGGCCACTGCCGCAGCGTATTTTCCAGCCATTCCACGGCCGTGACATCCAGATGGTTTGTCGGCTCATCTAATATCAGCAAGTCCGGTTGTTCCAGCAGCAGCCGCCCCAACAATACGCGCGTCTTCTGCCCACCGCTCAGGTGCGTCAGCGGCGTCTGCCAGCTTTCCGGCGGAAATCCGAGCCCTAACAACACGCGCTTGATCTCCTGCTGGTAGTGGTAGCCGCCGCCAATGTCATACGCTTCCTGGACACGGCCGTATTCAGCCAACACCGCATCCGTCACCTCGCCCGCCGCCATTTGGGCTTCCAGCGCCCGCAGCGCCGCTTCCTGAGCCGTCAGGGTGGCAAAAACGGTCAACACTTCCTCGTAAATGGTGTTGTCTTGCCCGGCAAAGGTGAGAACGGCTTCCTGCTGCAAATAACCCAACGTCAGGTCAGGGGCGCGGCTGATCTGCCCTTCCCTGGCCTCTTGCTGCCCGGCCAAAATTTGCAGCAGCGTGGTTTTGCCGCAGCCATTGGGGCCAACCAGCCCCACCCGCTCTTTGGCTTGCAGGCGAAGTTCAATCTCTTCAAATATATCATCGGCGCCAAATGATTGCGCCAGACCTTTGGCTTGTAGAAGAATCATGGCTGCGAATTGTCAATGAGCAATGGGTAAATGTCAATTCAAGATTTTATGATGGAGCATGATGCCTGATGCGTGACCAGAGAGATCACGCATCACGCATCACGTCTATTGGCGATTTCCCCGTCTCAAGCAATTTTCCCGTTTCAACCTGTTTGATGGGCAAGGTGACAATGAAGGTAGCGCCGGCGCCGGGCTGGCTGGTGGCGGTAATAGCGCCGCCGTGCTGTTCCACAATCAGGCGGCAAATCGCCAGACCGATGCCGGTGCCTGCAAATTCAGTACGGCCGTGCAGCCGCTGAAACAACGTGAAGATACGATCCAGGTACCGCTCATCAAAACCAATGCCGTTATCTCGCACCACAATCTGGCAGTGATTTTCAGCCAACTTTTCGCCAGAGATATGGATGACCGGGGGTTCATCCGGTTTGTGGTATTTGAGGGCATTGTTGAGCAGGTTCAGAAACAACTGCTGCATTTGGGTGGCGTTTGCCTGAATGGTGGGCAGAGGGGCAAGATGGACACGGCCGTTGACCGCTTCAATTGGCCCCGCCAAATCTGCCAACAATTGCTCAACCATTTGCGTCAGATTGACCCACACAAATGGCTCAGAATGGGTAAGCACCCGTGAAAAAGTCAGCAAATCGCCGATTAACAGTTGCATACGCCCGGCGGCGCTTTGCATCCGGGCCAGATAATCTTGCCCACGCGCATCCAGCACAGCCGCATAACTGGCCGTCAACCGGTCGCTAAACATTTGAATCTTTCGCAGCGGCTCCTGCAAATCATGGGAGGATACATACGCCAGATTCTGCAATTCCCGATTACTGCGTTCCAATTCGGCCGTGTAGATTTGCAGCCGTTCTTCGGCATTGCGGCGCTCCAAAATCTCCTGGCGCGCGGCTTCGTACAAACGGGCATTCTCAATAGCCACCGCCAACTGGGCGGCAATGGCTTGCAGCGTAAACAGGTCATCTTCATCAAACGCATGGACATGCACACTTTGGGCATCCAACACGCCCATTACCACCCCCTTCAACTCAATCGGCACAGCCACCTCCGAGCGCGTCTCCATTTCACTCAGTTCGGCATGGTAACGTGGCTCCAACGACACGTCGGGCGCTAATAACGCTGCGCCGTGCTGCGCCACCCAGCCGGTAATACCCTGCCCCAGTTTCAAGCGGGCTACCCCCTCCATCTCTTGCAGCGATGGCAGCGAGGTGGCCCGGAGAACAACATACTCACCCTCCACCAGGCGGATGACCACGTTGTAATAGGCAAAGGTATTGCTGATCAGGTTCACCGATTCGTGCAGCAGGTCATCCAGCGCCAGAATAGCCGTCGCCCGCCGCCCTATGCGCACAATCAATTCCAGGCTAGAAGCGCGCGCCCGCAGTTCGGCTTCAGCCTGCTTACGCTGGCTGAAATCCTGTTTAATGGCAATAAAGTGGGTGATGTTGCCATCTTGATCCCAGACCGGCGTCACCGTCATTTCTTCGGCATAAAAAGAGCCATCCTTGCGCCGGTTTGTGAATTCACCCTGCCATTTTTCGCCGCGCTGCATCGTTTGCCAGATGGCTTCGCGCAGTGGACTTTCGCCATTCTCGCCATAAACCTGGCCGATATGTTGGCCGGCAATATCCGCCAGGTCGTAACCGGTGAGCCGGGTAAACGCCGGGTTTACCCATTCAATCTGCCCCTTCTGGTCGGTGATGAGAATGCCGGTGGGCGCAGCAGCCAGGGCGCTGGATTGCAGTTGCAATTGTTTCTCGGCCGTTTTGCGGCTGGTAATGTCGCGGCCTGTGGCATTGACGTAGTTTACATTGCCGTAACTATCGTAATGGACGTTAATAGACCAGAGAATGTCGAAGACGGCGCCTGTTTTACTGACCTGCCGGTTCTCAAAAGTGACATGGGCCACATGCCCCCGGATCCATTCCAAAAAGCCCATTTCGGTGCGTTCCTGGTCATCCGGGTGCAGGAAACTAAAGGCAGAGTAACCAACCAGCGATTCTTGTGATAAACCGTAAATTTGCTCGGCGGCGTGGTTCACGTAGATGAACTGCCCGCTTCTGTCTATTTGCACAATGAGGTCGTGGCTGCCTTCGACGAAGTCGCGGTATTTTTCTTCGCTCTGGCGCAGAGCGGCTTCGGTCAGACGTTGTTCGGCGATACGCTGGGTGAGGTCTTCCACCATTTCTTGAAGCTGTTGGATCAGGTTGTTGACGCTGTGCTGCAAGTCACCAATTTCGTCATCTTCAATGGGTGGGGGGATGCGGGCTGACAGGCGACCGGTTTGGGCGGTGTGAAGAACCTGACGCACGGCCGTGACCCGCCGCAATGCCAGCCGGTCAATGGCCAGGAACAAAATGAGGGATGTCAACCCCAAAACCAGCAGGGCGCTGGCGACAATGGTAACTACCAGCCGATTCTCTTCGGCCCGATATTGGGCGGTGGACGCCTGCACATACACATAAAAGAACGGCCGTGAGCCATCACCGCTCATCACAGGCGCAACACTGGCTACTTCATTGGCCCCCCGGAGAATGATACCGCCGGGATTCTCAAGCGTGAACCAGTCGGCACTCAAACCAACCGTCTGCGTCACCTGCTTGCCAATCATCTCGCTGTCAATCGCATAAATGATGGCATTATTGCTGGAGCTGACAAAGGCGTTCGATACCGGTGCGCCAACCAGTTGTTCAATGGTCGCCCGGTCATTAAACATGGTCAGGTTGGCCCGGTTTGCTTCCACAATGGCCGCCGGTATGAGCAGGCGGGATTCCATATCTGCTTGAAAATGAAGTGAAAATTGACGCAGCAGCAGCGAGCCAACCACAGCCAAAACCAACAGTTCCACCAGAATAATCGTAGCGCCTATTTTGAATGTGAGACGGCGATAAAATGGTCTCATGTGAGCGGGGTCTAAATAAAGAGGAGATTGGGGATTGGAGATTAGAGATTGGGGGATTGATAATCTCCTAATCTCTAATCTCTAATCTCCCAACACTTTGCCAGGATTCAAAATGCCATGTGGGTCTAGCAGGTTTTTAATCTGGCGCATCAGGCCAACGGCCGTTTCACCATGTTCATACACCATGTATTTTTGTTTACCAATACCCACGCCGTGTTCCCCGGTACAGGTGCCATCCAGCCGCAGCGCCTTTTCCACCACCCAATCATTAAATGAGTGTAAATCTATCGCCAGGTTATCTGCCGGGGGAAAGACGACGGTGTGCAGGTTGCCATCGCCGGCATGACCAAACAGCGCCCCTTGCAGGCCCATGCGGCTCATCAGGTCGGCCGTGTATGCCGCCAGTTCCGGGTAATGGGAGATAGGCACGGCCACATCGGTGATGAGATACCGTTCACCAGGATGGGCGCGGAAAAGAATTTCACCCAGTTGGTGACGGCCGTGCCACAACCGATCCCGCTCCTCCCGCCCCACTCCGGCGCTAAAATGGGCAGCGCCGCCATCGGTGCAGATTTCCTGTACCAATGCCAGTTCGGTTTGCAGCGTTTCCGCCGTTGGCCCATGAAACTCCATGAGCAAGGTGGGGGCCACTGGCAGGTTAATGGTCTCATCCAGGTTCATATAGGTAATGGCGGCAGCATCCAGCAATTCCAACGCTGCCGGCCCCAGGCCAGAACCAATGATGTGGTAAACGGCGGCAGCGGCAACGGCCGTGCTGCTAAAGGTCGTCAACACGGCGCTAAAATGCTCCGGCAGGGGCGCCAGCTTGAGCGTGGCCTCCGTTACCAGCCCCAATGTGCCCTCTGAACCGATGATCAGGTGGGTCAGGTCATACCCGGCCGACTGTTTCACCGAGCGGGAGCCGGTGCGGATAATGTCGCCATTGGCTAACACCACTTCCAGCGCCAACACATTATCCCGCGTAGCGCCATACTTCACCGTGCGAGTACCGGCGGCGTTATTAGCGATCATGCCGCCAATACTGGCATTCGCGCCGGGGTCTGGCGCAAAAAAGAGGCCATGTCGCCCCAGAATTTTGTTCATATCTTTGTAGAAGATGCCCGGCTGCACCACCGCTTGAAAATCGGCGGCATGTACGGCCACAATCTGGTTCATCTGTTGGAAATCCACCACAATGCCACCCTTCAGGGGGATGGGATTACCTTCCAGGCTGCTGCCCGCGCCCCAACCGACAATGGGTATCTGCCGCTCATTGGCCAGCTTGAGAATGGCGCTCACTTCAGCGGTGGTGTGGGGCCAGACGACGGCGTCTGGCAGGTGCGGGGGGTGGGCGGATTGGTCACGGCCGTGCAGCAGCCGCTCCGCCTCCGTTACCGATACACGCTCTTCACCCAAAACGTTTACCAATTGTGCCAACACATCTGCTTTCATTTCATCTGTCCTAAAAATTGTAGCTGGTGGTTACATCAACAAAACCTAAAGAAAGAAGACCCAGAAATTGTACGCCAGCCGTCACAACTAAGCTACCCGCGCTTTTTGACACTGCCAGACGGCCGTGTTATACTCCGCCTTCGGTTTTACACTTGTCTCACTGGTGAAAAATCGGTCTTAACAAAAGGAATATATCCTCCAATGGAGGGATGGCAGAGTGGACGATTGCGGCGGTCTTGAAAACCGCAGTGGGCTTCGGCTCACCGGGGGTTCGAATCCCTCTCCCTCCGCCAGCATCATCATTACCAACAAATTGGGGAGGTGCCAGAGTGGTCGAATGGGGCCGCCTGCTAAGCGGTTAACGGTCGTTAAAAGCCGTTCAAGGGTTCGAATCCCTTCCTCCCCGCCTTATTCGGTAATCGGTTATCGGTGAACGGTAATCAGTAACCGATGACGGATTACCAATTCAAACACGCGCCCTTAGCTCAGTGGATTAGAGCGTCTGGCTACGAACCAGAAGGTCGGGAGTTCGA
>CAADGU010000455.1 GCA_900696625.1 uncultured Chloroflexota bacterium
CAAACCAAAGATTGCCACTTTCGTCTTCCCAGATGTCGAAAACAAAGTCATCAGCTAATACTATAGTCTCTGCAGGTGGTGATTCCCATTCATTTGTGGATTTGTTGAATCGCTCACCACCATCTGTAAGTATAGCTAATCACCTGCCCCACGTCATTCCGCAAAGCCACAGGGCGTGACAGGGCATCATATTCTATATTCAAGGTATGCCCATTGGCATCGGTAATCACAGTGGTATTGCCCAATAAATCATAATCAAACCAGGTGCTTTGCCCTAACGCATTGGTAACCGCCACCGGCCTCCCGGCCACATCGTAACTGATCACACTGCTTTCGCCCATCTGGTCGGTGATGGTCACGGGACGCCCCACCGTGTCATATTCAATCGCCACCGTACCGGTCAGGGCGTCTGTAATCAGTTGGGGCAATCCGGCGGCGGTGTAAGCAATGGTGGTGACGTTCGTTAACTGGTCGGTTATGGTAATCAGATTGCCCACGGCATCATATCCTAACTGGACTGTACCCGTCAGAGGATCGGTGATGCTGATGATTCTATCGGCGTTATCGTAGGCAAAAACAGTGGTATAGCTCAAGGCATCGGTGGCGGTGATGACCCGGCCCAAGGCATCGTAAACAAAACGGGACACGTTGTGCAGGGGTCTGTCAATTGCACCAGGTCGCCGGCCGCATCATAGGTCAGGGTGGTGGTGACGCCGGCCTGGTTGATGATGTGAGTGAGCATGTTCTGCCAGCCGGCCTGGTCTTCGTAAAGAAAACGCACGTCGTTACCGGCGGGATCAATGACCTGCGCCAGGTTAGGCCCATCGTAGATGAACTGCGTCACCCGGCCCAGGGTGTCGGTGACGACGGTGGGGTTGGACCAGTTGTCGTATTCCAGGAGTACCGTGTGGCTGAGGGCGTCGGTGACGGCGATAGGCAGAGCGCGCTCGTCGTATTGGATGTGGGTGATATGGCCCAGGGCGTCCTCAATTTCGGTGGGGCGGCGGGTATCGGTGTAGCCCCGGTAAACGGTCACACCAGCCGACGGCGCGACAACCTGTTGTAAAAGGCCGTTGCTATTGTAGACATATATTGTTTGCGCTCCGGTTCCTTGCTCGGTAACGGTGGTAGTAATGGCGCTGGTGGTGACCTCATACTCCAGGCGCAGGTCCTGCCCCAGGCTGTTGGGTTGGGAGATTACTCGGCCGCCGCTGTCAAACAGGTTGGTGAAGGCAACCTGCTCCAGGGGATCGGTTTTAGAAGTCATAAACCAGTTGTTATAGGTGTAGGAAGAGATACCGCCTGAAGGGTCGATCACCGTCGCCAGGGAACCTTCATCATAGCTGTAATACACGGTACGGCCGGTGTGGTCGGTAATCTGCGTTAAAACCGTGGGCCGGTAATAATTGTACCCAAACCAGAGGAAACGGCCGCCGGGCGCATCTACCCTGGCTAACCGTGTGCCTGTCTGCCCGTTCCGATCATACTCTTCATAGGTCAACCATACCATGTTCCCGTTGGCGTCTTGTTGGGCGATGAGACGGCCGTCGGCGTCAAACATATCCACCTGCCGGCTCTGGTGCACCAATACCCAACCACCGCCAGGACGTTTAATAAGTGTTTGTTGCGCGCCCGGTTTGGTGGCATATACGTCTCCGCCGATGTCCTGAAAGAGCAGATAAGAACCACGCGGGCGACGCACAGCTACATAATCCTGATTTAACACGACAACCGCCTGATTGTAATTATGTGTCCACCCATAACCAAAGGGGGTATTGATTACCGGATTCATGCTCCTATAGGTGCGCTCAAAATGCAGCAACACTCCCTGGCAGCCCGTTTCAATACCAAAATCTCGTTCCGTCAGGTAAAACTCGCCAGAACGGGTATCTATAGGGTCCGCGATAGACACACTTTCGTCAGGCACGTCACATTCAAGGGAATCATCAGAAACCGCGTTGGCCCCAACGAGAATTTGTCCGGCAGCAAATCCACCAGCGTGTATATCCAGATGAACTCCTTCGGCATTGGCCGGGGCCGGGCTGCTTAACTTTAGCCCATAGTAAGTGAAGGGTTGCGTGGAATTAGCCCAAGGGAAACTGTCACCGCCCATCAGGCCAAAGCCGATGGCGGTATAATCCTCATCTGCCGGACCTCCATCCAACCCACCGCCACTGGGGCGTGTGTTGGTTATGGGGTTTTCCCAGGCCAGGTAAGGAACCATGTAAAACCAGACAGAGAGTGGCCCTGCGTACTGCCATCTTCCTTGCCCGGCAACCAGATACATGGCACCTTCACTGGTGGGAACGGCATGGTCAGGATACGCCCGCCACACATTGGACCCCAAATAGGGATCGGCCGCCACAAAAGGCAATCCCCAATGATACGGAATTGGCGGGGGGATAGGAATGGTGACCGGCACTGTATAAACAGGCGGTGGCGGCCCGGGGGGGATAGGCGTTGGCGGTGGCGGTGCCGTCACGTCCACACTATTACTGGTCGCATCCCTGCCTGGATTTGCATGATCATAAACGTGAATAGATTGTTGTCCCTGTTCGTCAAAGGAAAAATCAGAAAAGACCGCCCTGCCAGCATCCTCTTCAGTAAATCCATAGTCAGGAAAATTACCGATCGGAGGGTCGCTCTTGGGCAAACCTGTAGCCTGAGTAGACGGGTCAATCTCTATTTCACCTCGATACCCTGTCCATAGATTACCACTGCCATCACGGGCCTCCACCACCAGCGTGAATACCAGGTCGCCGGCAATACCACTGGTGGGGGAGATAACGGCCGTGAGGTACACCTCTTCCACCGTAACCACGTTGGTGGTGGCATCCCGGTTGGTATTGGCATGATCAAAGACGTGAATGGTGGCTTGCCCGGCTACATTAAAAGCAAAGTTAGAAAAAACGGCTCGGCCGGCATCCGCTTCCGTAAAGGTGTAGTCTGGATGACTACCAGGCCAGTGATCGTCTTGAGGCAAACCGGTGGCCGGTACTGATGGGTCAATTTCTATCTGACCCCGATACTCGGTGGCTAAACTGCCATCACTGTGCCGCGCCTCCACTACCAATGTTAATATTTCCTCACCGGCAAATGCTACCGTAGGACTGATCGTGGCATAAAGGTAAATCGTTGGGTCAGGCGTAGCGGTAGGAGTAAATGTTGGTGTAGGGGTGTTAGTTGCTGTCGGCGTATTTGTTGGTGTATTGGTAGGTGTGTTTGTGGGGGTATTGCTAGGTGTGGGCGTGAAAGTTGGTGTGGCTGTGTTCGTTGGTGTTGGTGTATTGGTGGGTATTCCTCCAAAAGAATCCACAATCACATTTGAAAAGGTGTCAGTGGCTAAAACGGCATTTTTTGCCGACGAGACCGCCAATCCGGCATAGGTCTGAGCATTCAATGTCAAATTAACTGACTGCAATAAATTCCAGCTGGTACCATTCGTCGAATAATACGTGGTAAATGTATCTCCGCTTCGTACAATGCGTAACCAGAGAGATATACTTCCAATGGTTCCATGATTGATGGCTGTTGTACCACCGTTGGTTGTTGATCGATAAAGCGTCCACACAGTGCCGTTTGGTCTCCGCCCGACTGTAATATGCGGCGTATTTGCCGCCAGGCTATTACGAATCATCACCCCACCTATAGCATTGGGGCTGGTGTTTGTGGGCAGATTTACTCTCGCCGTGACATTTCCATTCGATGCCAGGATCTGGTGTACATAGTGAAAGCCATCGCTTGTGCCCGAGATCCCGCCGCCAGAGCCATTGACGGTAAATGTACCACTGTTATAAGTAGCTGAACCGGGGATGCCGACCAGACCAATATCATTGTTTTGCCAGGGCGTCGGCAAATCATTGGCTATCATACTTTTGACATTGAATGGAAAGAGCAGCAAGATTACAGACACTAAGAGTGACAAACTCATAATTGTTGCCACAAGTTTATGTGAACCACGTCGCAAGTTAGGGTAATGCATCATTTTCTCCACCTTTACCTGTTAATTGTAGAAAATTTCCGACCTCCACTTCATTCAAGCAGAAAATCCGTCGTGAGCGATTTTGTTTCACCCACAAACAATATCTTTCTGTCCGCTCATTCTAAAAAGCTACCGTGACCGGATCATTACAAATGCGATGCATCTTCGCTCTGTTTTGTAATGATCGGAAAAGTGCGCTATTACCTGCTTTCTTAATTCCACACCAAACAAAGGCTGTGGCCATTTGGCCGTTCGTAACCTTCTCCTCCTGGCCTGGTGCTTCTCTAGTACTGTATTGTTGCCAATGGCTAAATCTTCATGGTATACTGCGTTTACTCCTATATATGTAAAGTAGCACTCCTGCATACACCGCTACCTGAACCTACCAAAATAACGTGAAAAACTCCCAATCCAAAAAAAGTGAGGGCAAAAGCAGTGTCAGAGCAAGTCAAATTACTCATAGTTGATGATCATCCTTTATTTCGGCAAGGTTTGTGTGACGTTCTGGAAACAGACCCACAGCTTAAAATTGTCGGAGAAGCGGCTGATGGGGAGGTAGCCATAGAAAAAGCCTTCGAAGTAAACCCGGACGTGATCCTGATGGACATCAATCTGCCAACCATCAACGGTTTACAGGTGACCCGGAAAATAAAAGCTCAACTACCGCACATCAACGTCATCATGATTACCGGCTACGATGACGCCGAGCAGGTTTTCCACGCCTTACGCGCCGGCGCTTCCGCTTACTGCCCCAAAGATATTACGCCCGAAGCCCTGATCAAAATCATCTACAATGTCCGTGATGGCAAATACTATGTGGACGAAAAGACGATGACCTATGAAGAATTGATGGCCTGGGTGGAACAAAAAATTGGCCGTTTCAATGGGCCACTGGTCAGTGATACAGAAGATTTATTTGTGCCGCTGTCTCCCCGCGAAATGGAAATTTTGGAACATGTGACAAAAGGTTTGAGCAACAAAGAAATCGCTTACAAACTGGGGATTAGCCATCAAACCGTGAAGAATCATATGACGGCCATCTTACGCAAACTGCGGGTGGATGATCGCACACAGGCGGCCGTTTATGCGCTTCGCCATGGCTGGGTACGTCTGGAAGGTACACGATAACGCTGTCGTAGGGTAGGTTGAAAAGTCATGCTACAACAATCATCATTGGGTGAAGACCTTTCATTTCAGGGGTTTATTGAAGAAGCACAAAAAGATTATGAACAGACCCAACGGGATCTGAAAGAAATAGACATTCTAATCAAACAAAGCACGGCTGAGGTAGAACGGCTGGCGCAGCGCAATGCGCAGGTGTCTAGCTACGCTAAACAGCTAGAGACCAATTTTGAAACCCTGCCGCGCCAGGATATTAAAGAGGCGTATGAGGCTTTGAATGATGTGCAGGTGCGCCTGTATACCATGCGGGGGCAGCTTGAAAAACTTCAGAGTGATCAACGAAACCTGGAACGGTTGGCAGAATTTCAGCGCCGCCTGGTTGACATGGCCGGTTATGGTTCGCTGCCCTCTGTTGGCGGCCGGCGAGGGGGCACACCAGAACAACCGAACGTTATCCGGGTGATTCAGACAGAAGAGGCGGTGCGCCAAAGCCTGGTGCGTAAAATGCACGACAGTGTGGCCTCTTCCATCAGTAACTTCATTTTGCAGGCCGAAATCTGCCAACGCTTTTTTGATGTCAACCCGGATCGCGCGCGCGCCGAACTGAATGCCCTGAAAAACTCGGCCGGTACTACCTTTAATCACGTCAAAGATTTTATTTTTGATTTGCGGCCGATGATGTTGGATGACCTGGGTGTGGTGCCCACGCTGCGTCGCTATGTGGAATCTTTTCAAGAAAAGAATGGTATTCCCGTGCCCATTACTGTTACTGGCGTGGAGAGACGGCTGGAAAGCCATATTGAAGTGACCATTTTTCGGAATGTTCAGGAGTTGTTAACCAATGCATTGACGCATGCCCAGGCCAGCCAGATTCATGTGTCGTTGGATTTAGCGCCGGATCATGTCACGGCCGTAGTTGAAGATAACGGCAGCGGCTTCAACGTTGATGACGCGCTAAACCATAGCAGCAATCGCACCATTGGCCTGACCACCCTGCGTGAACGAACCGAAATGTTAGGTGGCACCTTGAGCATCCAAAGCAGCGTGGGGCAGGGTACCAGGGTTGAATTTGTTATCCCCATTGATGATGCAGAATCAATTTATTAGCTCCTGTTGATTCCGGTGTTCTGAGTACCGTCCTCCTATTGGCAACACCTATGATGGAACTTACACTCCGCTCCTGAGTGTCCTATCTCCTGATAGGGCTTTGTTTTTACATTTAGGCGCCCGTGTTATGTAAACCTGCAAGCCCCTTCTACTATTGACTTTGCAAAGGAACATAGTATGATGGTCGTAATTCGTTGGTTGATTTATGTTATGTTATCAATTGTGTAGCTGTTTCTTCCCGGAGCAGATACCACACTGGCGAAGATATGGTTTCATAAGGGCCTCAGCAAATCGCTACCGGCAAATTTTGGATAAAGAATGGCAGAAAATATTCGTGTACTAATTGTTGATGATCTTTCCGAAACGCGGGAAAATGTACGTAAGCTGCTTCAATTTGAATCAGATATCGAAGTAATTGGGCAGGCAGGCACCGGTGAAGAAGCTGTCGAAATGGCGCAACAGCTTCAGCCAGACATTATCCTTATGGATATTAATATGCCCGGTATTGACGGTATAGGCGCCAGCCAGAAAATCACAGAACTCGTCCCCTCCGTCCAAATCATCATCATGTCCGTGCAAAGCGACCCCAATTACTTGCGGCGGGCAATGATGGCCGGCGCCAGGGATTTCTTGACCAAACCATTTGGCGGCGACGAATTAGTTGCGGCCATCCGTCGTGTTCATGCCAAACGTCCTCATATTCAAATTGCTCCCTCCCGGCAGCAAAGGGCAAACGCCAACGTCGCATCAGCCGACATTCCAAGTATTCCAGAAGGCAAAGTCGTGGCTGTTTTTAGCCCAAAGGGGGGCAGTGGGTGTACAACAATTGCCATTAATTTAGCTGTGACCCTGGCCCGGCGCGGACAAAAAACCATACTTGTGGATGGTAGTCTGCAATTTGGGGATGTGGCCGTCATGCTCGACCTTAAAGGTACGACAAGTCTGGCTGACCTCAGTGAAAGAGGGGAAATTGATTCTGAGTTGGTGAGTAGTGTGGTGCAAGTCCACAAAAGTAATTTGAATGTTTTGTTAGCGCCACCAAGACCGGAAATGGCAGATGTCATTACTGAAGAAAACATCAAATCTCTTCTGGAAACGTTGCGACTTTCCTATGACTTTGTGGTGTTGGATACATCGTCATATCTAACAGAAAAAACGTTAACCATGCTTGATATTGCTGACAGAATTATGCTTGTGACGCAGCAGAATTTGCCCAATCTGAAAAATGCCCGGCTCTTCCTGGATTTAACAGAAAGCCTGGAGTACGTAGCGGCAAAAGTTTGGTTGGTTGTTAATCGGGTTTCTGAGGACCAGGGTATTTCTGTTAAAAATATCGGTGATATTTTGAAACGGCCGATTATTATGGAAATCCCTACGGCCGAGCTGCCGGCAAGTACTTCGGCCAATAGAGGCATTCCCCTGGTGATGGGGCCAAATCAGAAGCATCCAGTTAGTATCGCACTGATCAAATTAGCCGATTACACCAGACGCGAACTGGTTAGTAAACAGGTGGCTGATGGCAAGGCCAAGGCTGGCGCTCAAAAAGATTCGGGTGGCATTTTCGGGCGGATTTTTGGGAAACGTGAACAAGCTGGAGGTTAACCGTGTCATTATTAAAACGAATTGAACGAAATCAGGATTCCCCCGCAACATCCCATACAGTAGAGCCATCGAAGCTGCAAGAACTCCGCGTAAAAAGAGCATCACCGGCGGTTGGTTCAAGGGATGCCTATGTGGACTTGAAAAATAGGGTTCAACAGAAACTTATTGCCGAGCTTGACCCCAGTATGGACATAACACAAACATCTGAGGTGCGTGTCACCATACAGGAAATGTTTGAATCCATGTTGGCTGAAGAAAGCATTGTATTAACACGCAATGAAAAGCAGCGATTGTTTGAGGCGATTGTCGCTGAGATTCTGGGATTTGGCCCGCTTGAACAATTTTTGCATACAGATGGCGTCACGGAGATCATGGTGAATGGCCCCAAAAATGTTTACATTGAGCGCAAGGGCAAGATTATAAAAACCAATGTTTCGTTTGAAGACAATGACCACCTGCTGCGAATCATCGATCGTATTGTGGCGCCGTTGGGTCGGCGTATTGATGAAGGTTCACCAATGGTGGATGCCCGTCTACCAGATGGTTCTCGTGTGAATGCTGTTGTTCCACCCATTTCAATCAATGGCGCCACGCTAACGATTCGTATTTTTTCCAAGATTCCATTTACTATTGAGAATTTGATCGAATTTGGCAGCATCACGCCTGAGGCTGTGGAGTTCCTCAAGGCATGTGTGGTGTCTAAACTTAACGTGATGATCTCCGGGGGTACAGGCTCAGGCAAAACGACGCTCCTAAATATCCTGTCTGGGTTCATCCCAGATGATGAGCGTATTGTTACCATTGAAAATGCCGCCGAGTTGCAGTTACGCCAAGATCATGTGGTGACGTTGGAATCACGCAGCGCCAATGTGGAAGGCCGTGGTGAAGTGACCATTCAAGACCTGGTAGTTAACTCCTTACGTATGCGCCCCGATAGAATCATTGTGGGGGAGGTGCGTGGTGGGGAAGCGCTGGATATGCTCCAGGCGATGAATACAGGGCATGATGGCAGTCTGGCTACGGGACATGCGAATGGACCACGCGATATGCTTTCTCGTCTGGAAACAATGGTTTTGATGGCCGGTATGGATTTGCCGCACCGGGCTATTCGGGAGCAAATTTCGTCAGCTATCCATCTGATTGTGCAGCAGGATCGAATGCGGGATGGGTCACGTAAAGTCGTTTCCATCAGTGAGATTCAGGGTATGGAAGGTGATGTTATCACCATGTCGGAGATTTTCCGTTTTGAGCAGACGAATATTGAAAACGGCAAGGTGATTGGCCGGCTGCGGCCAACCGGTCTGAGGCCCAAGTTTATGTGGAAGATTCAAGAAGCAGGCATTATGCTGCCGCCTTCTATTTTTGGTATTGGTTCCAGAAGGCGTTAGTTTGATTCATAAAGGGAGGATAATGTGACCCCTTTGATCATTATTCTTGGTCTGGCAGGGTTTCTTTTAATCGCGGGGGCGGCTGTTGCCCTGGTAGCAAGTGGTGGCAAACAAGATGTTGACCGTCTTGAGCAGTTTGTGGGCACTACTACTGTCGTTGATATTCCCGAAGAGGGTGAAAGTAAACCCGGCGGCCCGGATGTGGCAGATCGGATGGATCGGGCGCTTTCCGGGCGCAATTTCTTTCAGCCCACCAAGGAAAAAATATCCAAGGCAGATGTAAAACTGAGGGTTGCCGAATACCTGGCGCTGATGGTGATATTTGCTCTTATCGGCGCTGCCCTGGGCTATTTTTTGCCCCAGGAAAATTCCAGATTATTAGCGGTTGTTGGTTTTCTTGTTGGTTCACGTGTGCCACCCATCTACATCAACATGGCGGCGTCGCGCCGTATGCAGGCGTTTGATAGCCAATTGAGTGATACGCTTAATTTGTGGGTAAATGCGCTGCGTTCTGGATATAGCGTATTACAGGCGATGGAGGCGATTGCAACTGAACTGCCGCCGCCTGTGTCTGTTGAGTTTGAGCGTGTGGTGCAGGAAGTGCGGCTGGGGTTGAGCGTGGCGCAGGCTTTAGACAATATGTACCGGCGTGTGCCCAGTGAAGACCTGGATTTGGTGATCACGGCCGTGAACATTCAGCGCGAGGTTGGCGGTAACCTGGCAGAGGTTCTGGACAACATTAGTTTTACCATTCGGGAACGCGTGCGTATTAAAGGTGAAATTCGGACGCTAACCGCGCAAGGGCGCATTTCAGGCACCATTATCAGCCTCTTACCGGTCGTATTGGGTTTTATTCTTTATCTCATCAATCCAGGCTATGTGTCTGAATTGTGGGTAAAAGAAGCGCCCTGGATTTGGCCTAATGTCATTCCATGTGGTTACTTGATGATTGGTACCAGCTTAATCATGATTGCTTCCGGCTGGTTTGCCATTCGCAAAATTGTTTCAATCGAAGTTTAATGCGCACAATTCTCATCTATCCATGTCCTGTTGAGCGGAGACACTTCTTATGACACTTCCATTTGTACTCATCATACTGGTTGTTGCTGTCATTATTATTGTTTTTAGCGTCGTCTTGTTGCGGCGTGCCGAAGAAGACCCATTGACTGCGCGTATTGATGAATTTGCTGCGCGTGAAGAGATCGTTTCAATTGAAGAAATTGAATTGTCAATGCCGATTACGGATCGAATTTTTATACCGCTCCTGAGAAGGGTGAGCGAATTTTTGATCAGGTATACGCCGCAGCAAACATTAGAAAGCACTACTCGTATGCTAGAACTGGCGGGCAACCCGCGCAATATGCGGGCAGCCGAGTTCATTGCCATAAGAATTGTATTCACCGTTATCATGGGGGGATTTGTTTTCTTTATTATGTATCAGGGTAATGCCCCTTTGGCTCGCCGCCTTCTTTTTACATTGGGTGGTATTGCTATTGCCTGGTTCATGCCCTGGATGTTATTGCGCTCAAAAGCAGATCGGCGCAAAGAAGCGGTTATCAAGAAATTGCCCGATGCGCTAGACCTGATGACGATTTGTGTGGATGCCGGTCTGGTATTTAACGCCGCCATGCAAAAAGTGGATGAAAAATGGGACGATCCACTGGCTAATGAATTTGGCCGGGTTATCTATGAAATGCAGCTTGGCAAATCACGCCGGCAGGCTTTACGTGACATGGCCGACAGAATTGACGTGCCTGATGTTACCAGTTTTATCGCCGCCATTGTTCAGGCGGATCAACTGGGTGTAGGTATCGGTAAGGTCTTACGCATTCAGTCTGAGCAGATGCGTGTACGTCGGCGTCAACGTGCCGAAGAAAAAGCGCAGCAAGCTCCTGTGAAGATGATGTTTCCCATGGTGTTCTTAATCTTTCCATCCATATTTATCGTGTTGTTAGGTCCTGCATTGTTCCAGATTTTGAGAAGCTCGGCGGTAAGAGGTGTAAGAGGTTAGTTGCTAAACTGACGCGCGTGGCTCTACAGGATTTCATGGGGTTTGGCGTGACGAGTGACGAGTGATGCGTGTGGTCTCTCTGGTCACGCATCACTCGTCACGCATCACGGCCTGCCCTGAGCTTGTCGAAGGGGCCTGTCAACCCCCTGAGTTCCCAAAGAGCCAGACCCTCGTTATCGTGAACAGGGTCTATTTTCATTTTCCAGATATTAAAAAAGGGAGTGGTTGGGCAAAAGAAGTGGCGCTTGATTCAGCATCCCCAAAAATAAAGCTTGTTGAGCTTATTGAGACGCTGCGGGATTTGGTCTTTCCCCCGGTTTGTGCCAATTGTCGGAAGGTTGGCAAGCAGATTTGTTCTGAATGTCATCAACAAATCCAATGGGTAAAAAAGCCAATATGTTCACGTTGTGGGCGTCTGGTTGTTTCTGACCAGATCGTCGTATGTGATGCCTGTATGAAGCGCCCGTTACCTCTAAAACAAATTCGGGCGGCGACGGTATTTACCGAACCAATTTCCACTATTATTCACAAAATGAAATACGAAGGCGCATTTGGGTTAGGAAGTGTGTTGGCAGAGCTGATGGTGAGCGCCTGGAATGAATGGGAAGTCTCTGTAGATATGGTGGCCCCCATTCCATTGCACCCTGATCGAGAGAAGAAAAGGGGGTACAATCAATCAGCGCTTTTGGCGCGATGGTTTAGCCAACAATTGAGGCTAGTATATGTGCCAGATTTGCTGAAACGGACCAGATTTACAATACCACAAGTTGGTCTGAATGCTGAAGAAAGAGCGAAAAATGTGCAAGATGCTTTTGCTGTTGATGATTATCAGTTGAATGGTAAACATGTGTTGCTGGTGGATGATGTGTGTACAACAGGGTCTACATTAGCGGCTGCGGCCCAGGTGTTGTTGGAAACTGGCGCGGCGGCTGTATCAGGATATTGTTTAGCACGAGCAATGTAGAAAATTCTATTTCATAAGGGAGAAAAACCATGGAGTTAATGATACAAGGACGCAACCTGGATATAACCCCAAGACTGCAAAATTATGTGGAAAAGAAGACAACCCGTCTTGATCGTTATATGCCGAACCTGGTAGAAGTACGTGTTGATCTTTCGGCTGAAAACACACGCAGTGCCGTAGACAGCCAGGTGGCGCAAATAACGGTGCGTGATAACCGGGGCACAATTTTGCGGGCAGAAGAGCGTAGTAATGACATGTTTGCCGCTGTTGATGCTGTGGTAGACAAGCTATACCGCCAGATCAACCGGTATCGTGGTAAGACACAGCGCAAATGGCGGCAAAGTGGTAATGGCGAAGAGTTTATGGGCGAGCCGCTTCCTCTGGAAGATGTAGATATTGAAGAAGGTGAAGAAGCAAAAATTGTGCGTACCAAGCAGTTTTCGCTAAAGCCCATGACGGCAGAAGAGGCTATTGATCAATTGGAGCTGTTGGGGCATGATTTTTTTGTTTTCTTCAATGCGGATTATGGCATGGTGAATGTGTTGTACAGAAGACATGACAATGACTATGGTCTTCTGCAACCAGCATTAGATTAGGGTTAGGATTGGGCCGTTACCTCATTTTTCTGTCGTATGGATGGCTGTTGTTGGCTAAAGTATAGGCATGCCGCATATCTTGCTTGTCTGTACAGCTAATATATGCCGTTCGCCGGTGGCTGCCGCGTTATTAAGACAGAAATTGGCGGCCAACGGCCGTACCCCATCTGATTGGGTTGTGCAATCGGCCGGGACCTGGGCCACCATTAAACGTGGCCCGTCCCGGTTCAGTACCCAATTGATGGCGGACAGGGGCATGGACATCAGTCGGCACCGCGCCAAAATGATAGATGAAAAGATGTTGGCGCAGGCAGACCTGATCTTATGCATGGAAACAGGGCATGTGGAAGCGCTCAAGATCGAATTTCCCCAGTTTCGAGATCGAATTTTTACTTTGAGCGAAATGGTGGACAAGCCTTACAGCATTGCCGACCCATATGGCGGGCCGCTGGAAGAGTACCAGCGCATGGTGGCGGAAGTTGAAGATTTAATTGATGCCGGGTTCGAGCGTATGCTGGCTCTGGCGGAAGAAAATGCCGGTAAGCGGGCAGAGAATTAGGTTTACCATCCCTCTATAAACTGCATCCATTCGGTACGCTGCTCCAGATGGCGACTAAACAGATACATGGCTGATGGCTTCGGTTCGTGTGGTTGGCGTAGGAGGGGCATGTTGACTTTTTCTAGCGTATCCCCCCCTTTGCGCCGGTTGCAAGCGGCGCAAGCCGCCACCAGATTTTCCCAGGTATGACGACCACCCAAATGACGTGGAATGACGTGGTCAAGCGTCAGGGTATATGTTTTGCGCCCGCAGTATTGGCAAGTGTAGTTGTCGCGGCGCAGAATTTCTCGTTTGGAGAGGGGGATGCGTGGATGTGGCCTTTTGACCATGTAACCAAGCTTGATGACCGAGGGGATTTCAAATTCGGCAGAGCTGCTGCGAATTTTGCCACGGCCGTTTAAGATGATTTCTGCTCTTCCGGTGAGAACGAGCATCAGTGCCCGCTTGGTGCTGCATACGTGCAAAGGTTCAAAGTTCGCATTGAGCGTTAGCACTGGCTCGTACAATAGGCCATCTTTGCTCATGAGACCGGCAGTATACCTACCACCTCACACATCGTCAATTCGCCAGATGGGTATGCCGGTTAAGAATTGGTTAAAGCATGGTTAACAACTAACTACGATGCTGCGGTAAAATCCTTTCGTTTCCCCCTATGTGTATAACGCGCTACGATGGATGAAATTCATAATTCATCCTTCATAATTTATAATTTTTACAGGAGAACCCCATGAATACAAGCACAACAACCTGGATTGAAGAGGAATTAACCGGCCTGAAAGAAGCGGGTCTGTTTAACACCATTCGCACCATTGAATCGGCAATGGATGCGCGGGTGGTGATTGACGGCCGTACCCTGCTCAACTTTTGCGCCAACAACTACCTGGGCCTGGCAAACCATGCCCGGCTGCGGGCGGCGGCGCAAGCAGCTATAGACAAATATGGCATTGGCCCTGGTGCGGTGCGTTCCATTGCCGGCACCATGTCTTTGCATGTGGAGCTGGAACAGCAGTTAGCGGCCTTCAAACATGCTGAAGCCTGCATCACTTTTCAAAGCGGTTTTAATGCCAACCTGGCGACCATTCCGGCCCTGGTGGGTAAAGGCGATGTCATTTTCTCTGATGAGTTGAATCATGCCAGCATCATTGATGGCAGCCGCCTCAGCCGGGCCAGCATTGTGCGTTATGCCCATAATGATGTGGATGACTTGCGCCGTCAGATCGAAGCTACAACCGGGTACGGCCGTCGCCTCATTATCACCGATGGCGTTTTCAGTATGGACGGCGATATTGCCCCGCTGGATGAAATCTGTAACGTGGCGGAGGCATATGGTATTCTGCTCATGGTGGATGACGCGCATGGCGAAGGCGTTTTAGGGCGCGGCGGACGGGGTATTGTGGATCATTTTGGGCTGCACGGCCGTGTGGATGTGGAAGTGGGCACCCTGAGCAAAGCGTTTGGCGTGGTGGGCGGGCTGGTAGCCGGCAAGCAGATCATCATAGATTGGTTACGGCAGCGGGGACGGCCGTTCCTCTTTTCCAGCGCCATGACCGTGCCCGATGTGGCGGCCTGCATTGCCGGGGTACAACTGCTCCAGGAATCTACCGAACTGGTAGACCGCCTCTGGCATAATGCGGCTATCTTCAAAGAAGGGATGCAGAAAATGGGATTTAATACCGGTCACAGCCAGACCCCCATTGTGCCCGTGATGTTGGGTGAAGCGCCGCTGGCACAGCAGTTTAGTCGTCGCCTGTTTGAAGAGGGCGTTTTTGCGATGGCCATTGGCTACCCCACCGTACCCCAGGGCAAAGCCCGCATTCGGGTGATGAATTCCGCTGCCCACAGCCCCGCCGATATCGAAGAAGCGTTAGAGGTATTTGGCCGGGTGGGTAAAGAGTTGGGGGTGATATAGGCGGGAGAGATTGGGGATTGGAGATTGTTTAATCTCTCAATCTCCAATCTCCCTTAGTTTGCCGTTGTAGCCCGTTCAATTTCGCTTAAAAAAAGACGGCGCAAACGGGGATTGGTCAGCAGCTTTTGAAAAAAAGCTGGATATTGAAAGCCAATATCTACCCCTTGCAATGAATCCCTTACCACCAGAGGCAGCCACTCGTTATCAGAATCAGTTGGTGGTACTGAATGCCAGCTAAAATCCGGCACCAAATTCAGCAAATCATCACCAGCCGCCGGCCATGCCTGCAATTCTTTCAGGCAATTGCGCAGCACAGCCAGGTCACCTTTCAGTTTTTTATCTGGCTCTAGCATGGTTGGTATGCCCGCACTTGTTGTGAACATCTGACGCCTTCAAAAAACATGAACACAGGGCGCCCATCATTATCCCTGCATTGTTATCACTCTCTTTGAAAAACTACATGATTGCTGTCATGCCGTTGTGCAAATTGGCCCACCCAGATGAACACACTATACAGAAAATGCAGGCAAAGGGGGATAGGAAGGTAGGGCTAAATGATAAAGGATTGGCCCAATTCTGGTACTTGCACATTGGGAAACTGCTGCTGCTGGCGCAGGGAGTTGGCAAACGCCAGAGAGGCCTCTTCTTCGCCATGCACAATGTAGGTGTGAGACGGCCGTTGCGCCAGATGCCCCGTCCATTCCAGCAGTTCATCCCGATCGGCGTGGGCGCTGAACCCGTTGATCTTCGCCACCTGCGCCTTTAACTCATACTCCTCACCAAAAATACGCACACGCGGCTGCCGCTCTACCAGTCGCCGCCCCAATGTGTTTGGCGCTTGCCAGCCCACAATCAGGATGGTGTTGCGGGGGTCTTCAATGTTGTTCTTCAGGTGATGCAAAATACGCCCGGCCTCCGCCATGCCACTGGCACTAATTATGACTGCCGGCTCAGGCAGGGCATTAAGCGCCTTCGATTCGGCCGTGGAGCGAGTGTAGCGCATCATTTCAAAACCAAAGGCGTCTTTGTGGCCGTTTTCGGCCAGGAATTGAGACATTTCTTCATCAAACGCCTCTGGATGCAGACGGTAAATGCCCGTTGCGTCTACAGCCATGGGGCTGTCCACATACACGGGCAAATGGGCGGGGATACGGCCGTTTTCCACTAACTGGTGCAGCCGGTAAACGAGTTCCTGGGTGCGGCCTACGGCAAACGAGGGCACAATCACTTTGCCGCCCCGTTTGTATGTTTCATGGATAATGCTTTCCAGTTTTTTGCTGGCGTCTTCCTGCGTTTCATGCAAACGGTTGCCATAGGTGCTTTCCACCAACAGCACATCAGCTTCGGTAATAAAGGTGGGATCGCGCAAAATGGGGCGGTCAAACCGGCCCAGATCACCACTAAAGACCAGCCGGATGTCTCGCCTGGAATCTTCTTCTGCAATATCCAGGGCCACAATGGCTGAACCGAGGATGTGCCCGGCATCGAAAAAGGTGAGGGTGATACCGGGGGCAATGGGGAACGGCCTTTCATACCCAATGCCCACAAATGAATTCAAACTCCTGATTGCATCCGGCACGGTATAAATGGGCGCTAACGGCGGTTGGCCTTGTCTTTCCCGCTTCTTGTTCAAATACTGAATATCTGATTCCTGGATGCGGGCGCTGTCATTCAGCATCACTGCCGCCAGGTCACGGGTAGCATAGGTGCAAAAAATGCTGCCCCGAAAACCACTCTTCACCAGATTGGGGATATTGCCACAATGATCAATATGGGCATGGGACAGCACCAACAGGTCAATTTCGGCGGCATTGAATGGCAAATGTTGGTTGCGCTCATACGTCTCTTTGCGCGAACCCTGATACAAACCACAATCCAGCAATATCTTCAGCCCATTTACTTCTACTAAATGTTGGGAGCCGGTGACGGTACGCACCGCACCATGAAATGTAATTTTCATTGTTTCACCTTGTGGTTAGTGGCTAGTGGCTGGTTGCTGGTATGGTCACCAGCCACCAGCAACCAGCCACTAACGCCCATTATGATTTCGCAGTAGTTTGATAATGTCTGTTCCGTACATTTGCCGCCGCCATTCGCCCAACTGTTCAATCTGGCTTAGTTCTTCTGGCTGTTGGGGGTTCTTGAAAGCGATGGCCCACAGACAGTCCCGGCTGAGGATGACGTCTGACTCTACCCCCCGCGCCTGGGCTTTTTCTTTACGCCAGGTGTGCAATTTTTCAAAGCGGTTTGTTACTTCTTCAGGGGGGCGGTTGTTGCGTTTGGGAAAGCGGGGCGGCTCAGCCTGTTGGCTCTCGGCGATAATGGGCAGCAGTTGACGGCCGTACCGCCGCACCTGTCCCTCTGACATGCCATGTACCTTGTGCAGTTCCCGTAACGTAGCCGGGCAAGATTGGGCAATCTCCAGCAGCGTCCGGTCACTCATTACCTTAAACAAGGGCAGGTTGCTGCGCTCGGCCTGCTGATCCCGAAAAGTATACAGGGCTTTGAGTACCGCCTGTTGTTGGCGTGGCAGGTCATAAGCGCCGCTAATTCCCCAAAACCCGTCTGGGTCAAAAGTCTGGGCATTGGCTGACACTTTTGTTTGATCGCCGAAAATTTCCAGCGCCTCTTCCAGGCGGTTTTGCGCCGCCAACTGCTCTGCCAGATGATCGCGTAGTGGTAGCAGATAGTGAGTATCCAATTGGGCATATTTGAGCAGGTCGGTGGTCAACGGCCGTTTACACCAGTTTGCCTTTTGATGTTTCTTGTTTTGCTCCACCCCATAAAGTTCCTGCAATATATTCGCCAACCCATACCGTTCATATCCCAAAATCCGCGCTGCCCACATCGTGTCAAACAGAGTGGTACACTGCCAGCCATACTGCCGTTTGAGCAGCATCAGGTCATATTCGGCGGCATGGAAAATCTTTTCCACCGCCGGGTTGGCAATCAGCTGCCCTAAGCCGTCCAGGTTTTCTATGGCTAACGGGTCAACAATGTAATCTTGCGTGGGAATCGAAATCTGGATCAGGCACACCCGCTCCCGGTAGGCATACATACTGTTGGCTTCCAGATCAATGCCAAAACGGGGCGCCGTTTGCAGCCGCGCCAGACATTCCTGCCAGGCGCGATCAGAAGTAACCAGAGTCGCTGGAGATAGGCTCATCGCATATCTCCTACAAAGGGCGATTTTCCAAATCGCCCCACACGCCGGCAAGTGGGGTAGCGTTGGGAAAGGGGATCATTGGGGGATAATAGGATGGTTCCATCGCGCTTCATTATAGCACGATGGTCAAGATGTCATACGTGATGCGTGACCAGAAAAAGTTCACGCATCACGCATCACGCATCACGTTTTCTTCCGCTTCCGCCGGGTCGCTTCAAAAATCGAATCCGGGTCCCACCCCTGTTCCAATAACAACTGCCGTTTGGGTTTCAGTGCCCCGGTAGGGCAGACGCCCACACATTGCCCGCAAAAGACGCAGGTTGTATCCGTCATCCCCTTGTTCATAAATGTGCCGATCTGGGTGTGAAAGCCACGGCCGTCAAAACTCAAGGCAAACGTATATTGCGCATCCTCGGCGCATACCTGCACACAGCGCCAACAATTAATGCACTGGTTATAGTCGCGGATATAAAACGGATTGTCATCGTGAATAGGCGCAGTACGACGTTCACCTGCTGCAAAACGGCTTTCGTCCGCTTCATATTCTTGCAGCAAGGCCAAAATTTCTGGCGCTTCCGCCAATTCCACCGTTGCCGCCAGCATTTCCAGGATGGTACGCCGCCCCCGACATACATCCTCGCTGTGTGTTTCCACATTCATGCCGTTGGCACACTGGGTCACACATGCCGCCGCCTGCACCCGCCAGCCCACATCCACCGAACAAACCCGGCACAAGCCGTTAGCCGTCAGGTGGGGATGGTAACAAATGACCGGAATCTCAATCCCTAACTGCGCCGCCGCATCCAAAATGGTTGTGCCTTGGGGGACGGTGATTTCACGGCCGTCAATTTTGAGGGTAATTGTTTCGCTCATAGTTGCTCCGCAGTAATTGGGTAATTGGGTAATTGCGTAATTACCCAGTTACCCAATTACCCAATTACTCCACCAACTCCGGCCACAGATTGATGGCGCTGACGATGGCGGCTGCGGCCGTTTGCCCCAGGCCGCAGAGCGAGGTTTCCGTCATGGTAAAGCCCACATCCAACAGGCGTTCTTTATCGCCGGGTTGGGGGCCACCATTATGGTTGATGTGGTGCAAAATTTCCATTTGCCGCTGCGTGCCAATCTGGCAGGGGAAACATTTGCCGCAGCTTTCGTGGGCGAAAAAGTGCGCCAGGTGGTACAGCGTGTGGCGCATATCGGTCTGGTCATCAATGACCATGACCACGCCGGAGCCGATGGGGAAGGCGTGGTTGCGCGAGGAGGCGTAAGTGAGCGGGTAATCGAGTTCGGCGGGGCTGAGGAAACGGCCGGCCGCGCCGCCCACGAGAACGGCTTGAATGGCACGGCCGTCCTTCACCCCACCACCCATCTCTATCAACTCTCGCACCGTCACCCCAAACGGCAGTTCATACAAACCGGGACGGTTCACGTGCCCACTGAGACAGAACCATTTCGTCCCTTTGGAATCGTCCGTGCCATACGCCGCCCACGCCTCCCAGCCAATGCGGGCCACGGCCAGCGCCGCCACCAATGTTTCCACGTTGTTGATGGCCGTTGGTTGGTGAAACAGGCCGTGTGTGGTGGGGAAGGGCGGCTTGATGCGCGGAAAGCCCCGTTTGCCTTCTATCGCCTCAAACAGCGCCGTCTCCTCGCCGCAAATGTAGGCGCCTGCGCCCAGCCGCACCTCAATGTCAAAGTGGAAGCCGGCCCGCCCCAGGATATTTTTGCCCAGATACCCGGCGGCGCGCGCCTTTTCCACCGCGTTTAGCAGCCGTTTGTGGCTGCGTGGATATTCGCCGCGAATAAAAATCCAGCCATTCTCCGCCCCCACCACATAGGCCGCCAGCGTCATCGCTTCCACCAGGCTAAACGGATCTTCTTCCATCAGGCCACGATCTTTGAACGTGCCCGGTTCGCTCTCGTCACAGTTGGCGATGATGTGTTTTTGCGCCGGCGTACCGGGGGCGGCGCGGGTGAATTTCCACTTGTTGCCCACCGGGAACATGGCCCCACCGCGTCCCAAAATGTTGCTGGCGTCCATCCACTGGATGATCTCTTCCGGCGTGTGCTGCATGGCGTTTTGCAGCCCCACATACCCTTCATGTGCCAGGTAATCGTCCAGGCTCAAGGGGTCCATTTGCCCCACGCGGAACAGTTTGAGTTTGGGTTCGCCGTAGATTTTGGCGGCGGGTTCGGGGTAGGTACCGGCCAGGAAGTCGTCTACGGCCGTGACCGTCAAATCTCCCGCCGGTTTATCGCCATACAGGGCATTGGGCGCGTGTTCACACATGCCCAGGCAGGGTACGCGCTCGTAAGCTATAGCGCCATCTTCGCTCATTTCCCCATGTTGCAGCCCCAATTTTTCGGAAACCGCTTTGTGAATGGCTTCACACCCGGCCAACTGGCAGGCCACATCTTCACAGATGCGGACGACGGTGCGGGCCATTGGCCGGTTGTAAAACATGGTGTAAAACTCAATGACGCCGTGAATATCAGCCAGGGGGACACGCAGGGTTTTGCTTACCGCTTCCTGTACGGTCTCAGGCAGCCAGCCGTAAACGGCCTGCGCTTCATGTAGCAGGGGGAGAAGGGCATCACGGCGACGGCCGTGATAACGCTGCAATACCGGTTCCAACAAGGTTAAATCAATGGGTTCAGTGGTCATGTCTGTCCTTATATTGTGTACGGCCATGCTGCCCATACATCCATCGGTAAGGCCTTGACAGGTACGCCGATTGTACCGGAGAGCGGGGTAACTTCCAATGTGACGTTTGTGAGGAAGCAGAGGTATAAATGTCACTCTATATGGTGTATCCATTACCATCTTGAGTTTAGCCGGGGGTGCTGTGGCTGCGCTGGTGACGTAATCCTCACGGCCGTAAGGCTTAAGTTTAACGAACCATCCACGATAACCGGTTAGCCTATGCTTAACTTACTCTTCTGTGGAGGATCATCATGTGGCGATATGTGAAAATGTTGGCTTTACCGGTATGGTTGGGCACGGCCGTGTTGCTGGCTTGTCTGTTTTTGTTGGCGAACGAAAGTAAAGCGGGGGGCGGGACATTGTGTGTGGCGCTGCCAGGGGAACCAACCGGCCCGTTTGCGGCCTGTGCGGCGGTGTTTACACAGATTCAAGATGTGGTGGACACGGCCGTTCTTGTTGCAACTTTGCGACCCGGTTTTGGATATGTGCGTATTGGTGGCGGGCTACGGCCGTTACCCAACTGTTACATTTCCGAATTGTCAATTGCCCACTTTCAATTGACAATTACCCATTACTATGACCTCTCCCATCATATTCGTAGACAACATTCACAAATCCTACCTCATGGGCAAGGAAGCGGTGCCTGCCCTGCGCGGCGTCTCGCTAGAAATTGAACGCGGCGACTTTGTTTGCCTGATGGGCCCTAGCGGCTCCGGCAAGACCACCTTGCTCAACATCATCGGCGGGCTGGACGAACCCAGCCGGGGACATATCACCATTGAAGGCGAAAACCTGGTCTCCCTCTCCGAAAACAAACTGGCCCGCCTGCGCCTGCAAAAGATGGGCTTCGTCTTCCAAAATTACAATCTGCTGGCCAACTTTACCGCCCGCGAAAATGTGGAAGCGCCCATGGTGCTGGCAAAGGTCAGCCGCAAAGAGCGGATGCAGCGATCCATGGCCCTGCTGGATCGGGTGGGGATCGGTGACCGCGCCCACCATTACCCCGGCGAGCTTTCTGGCGGGCAGCAGCAGCGCGTGGCCATTGCCAGAGCCTTAGCCAACAACCCGCCCATCCTCATTGGCGACGAGATGACCGGCGACCTGGACAGCGAATCCGGCTTCGCCATCATGCGCCTGGTGGCGGAACTGAACGCCGAAGGCATGACCGTCGTCTTCGTCACGCACGACCCACGCATGGCTGACTTTGCCCGGCGGCTGATTCATATGCAGGATGGCAAGATTATGAATGGAAGTAATTGAGTCATTGGGTAATTGCGTAATTCGCGCAATTACCCAATTACCGAATTACCGAATTACCCAGTTACCTATGATTCTGAAGTATGTGCTGAAAAACTTCCGCCGCCGCAAGGTGCGCACGGTGTTGATGGTGCTGTCGCTGATGGTGAGCATGGGGCTGCTGGTGGCCATGAGCGCCACCGTGGAGACGGTGCGCCGCTCCAATGTGGAACTGATTTCGGCGGCGATTGGCCGGTATGATTTGCGCGTGGTGCGGATGGATACCAGCCCGGACCCGTTTGTGCCTGTCAGCAGCGCCAGCCAGGCGATTTTGCAGGCGGATACGCATATCACGGCCGTACACCCCCGTTTTGTTGCCGAAACAGAACTGAACGCCAACGGCCGTCAGGGAAATGGCACCCTCATTGCCATTGACCCCGCCGAAAACATCGGTCAGGTGGAGGTGGTGGAAGGGGAGTATGCATTGGGGGAAACGGCGGATGGGGGTTGGGGTACGGCCGTACTAGAACAAACCGCCCGCGCCTACAATCTCCAGGTGGGCGACAGCCTGGATGTGGCCTACAGCTTCCCCCAACCCCGCGAAAAAGGGCAGCCTAGCCCCGCCGGGGCCAGCCAGCGCCGCGCCGCCGCCCGCTTCATCGTCACCGGCATCGTCCGCCAAAATGGTGTTGTGGGTGATGGCGTCAATGACGGCCTGCTGGTGGACATTGCCGCCGCTCAATCCTTCCTGGGGCTGCCGGACCGCGCCGGGCAGCTCATCGCCCTGGTAGACCCGGCGCTGTATGAGGCGGGCAACGCCGAAACCGCCGCCTTAGCCGTGCGGGATGTGGCCGTGCATGTGCAAGCCGCCCTGGGGGACCAATACCTGACCATTGCCGAAAAAGCATCTGCCCTGGATCAATCGGCCGAAGTGTTTTTGGTTTTGCAGGCGCTCATCAACACCTATGGTCTGATGGCCCTGGGCGTAGTGGGGCTGCTGGTGCATACCCTGGTGATGACCAATGTGCAGGAGCAAAAGCGAGAGATGGCCGTGCTGCGCATTTTGGGCAGCCCGCGCAACCTGCTCTTTGCTATGGTCATCGCCGAAGTGACGGTGATAGGGTTGGTGGGTGTGGGGATGGGCATTGTGTTGGGGCAGGTGATTACCCATTACGCGGTCATCCCCTTTATCGAGTGGCAGATGCGGGAGGCCGGTTTTGCCACCACCATCCAGCCGGCGGTCAGCGTGACCGCCATTTTGCCGGCCATGGTGGCGGCTTTTGCGGTGCTGTTCCTCAGCGCCCTGCGCCCGGCGCAAGACGCGGCCAAAACAAAGGTGATCCACGCCATTAACCCTGGCGCCGCCAACAATATCCAACTGGAAGACCTGGAGGCGCTGCGCGAACGCCGCCCCAATTTGAAGCTGTTTATCATTGGCCTGGGCATGATGTTTGTGGTGCTGATGGTCATTGGCCTGGATATTGTCTCCACCTTTGGTTATCCGGCGGCGGAGGCGGTCATTTTTCTTGCGGCCGTTTTGATGATGGTGGTGGGGGTGGGTTTTGTCTTTTTTATCTTCACCCGGCCAATGGAAAAGGCGCTGCTGGCGGTGATGAGTTTACTGGCGCCCCGGCTGACCTTTTTTGCCCGGCGCAACGTGGGGCGCGGCCATGCCCGTAATACGCTCATCTCCCTGCTGGTGTTGTTTAGCGGCGTGCTGCCCAGTTTTTTAGCCACACAAAGCGCCATGAGCAATGCCAACATTGAGACGGATGTGCGCTTGAATATGGGCGCGCCGGTGGAGATGAATACCTTTGCCCGGTTTGCCGGGGATGATGCGGTGTCCCGCCGCTGGCGGCTGCCGCCCAGCTTTTTGGCGGAGGAGTTGGGGCGTGTGCCGGGATTGGGCACGGCCGTTGGCCTTTCCCGCGATTACTTCACCGATGTTTCGGATGCAATTGGGATGCGTAATGGCCGGGTCACGGCCGTAGGCGTTTCCGGCGACCTCAGCGCCGTACTCTACCCGGACATGATGATCTTCACCAGCGGCGGCTCGGCGGCGCTGGCCCAGATTTTGCAGCAGCCGGATAGCGTCATCATCAGCGAAGGGCTGGCGGAGGGTCTGGCCGTGCCCCTGGGCGGCATCGTCAAAATCCGGGGCGAGGGGCTGGATCATATGACGGAGATGACGGTGGTGGGCATTGCCCGGCGGCTGCCCGGCTTTCAGGGCATTGGCCGGGTGCGCAGCCAGGCGTTGGGCGGCGGCACGGTGTTGATGTCGCTGGATAGTTTCCGCCGCCTGACGACGCCGCTGCAAACGGCCCTGCCGCCGCCCGATGATCCTATTCTGGACCGCATCCTGGCGACGGTAACACCAGGAGCGGATGTGCATGAGGTAGACACTTTCCTGCGTGACCGGTATGGTCTGGAACGTGGCATGTGGACGCGGCTGGCCGAGGTGCAGTTACAGCGGGCGCGGAGCAGCCGGGTGCAGCAACAGGTCTTTTTGCTGGTGCTGACGTTGATTAGTTTTACAACGGCCGTGTTTGGCGTCTTTGCCGTGATTTATGTGACGGTCTATGCGCGGCGGCTGGAAATTGGCATGATGAAGGCGGTGGGTACGCGCAGTTGGGAATTGACGGGTATGTTGGTGGTTGAATCCATTGCCATGACGTTGAGCGCGGCGCTGGCGGGCATCATGGCCGGGGCGACTATGGGCTACCTCTTTGCCTATGCCGATAATCTGACGGCGCAGCGGCCCATGCAGTTTGCCATTGATACGACGGTGATGCCCTTTATTGTCATTATGGTGGTGCTGGCCTCGGTGATTGGCGCAGCCTTTTCGGCGCGGCGTATTGTCAAGCGCAAGGCGGTGGAGATTTTGCGGATGGGATAGTCCGGTAATCCGTAATCGGTAATCGGTGAGAAAAAATCAAAGATTGCGCAGACTAAAAAAATCGGCGAAATCTGCGCAATCTTTGACGAAAATGATGATGAACATAAGACGATATAGTTTCCTGGTTTTGATGATGTTGATTTTAGTTGGCTGCTGGCAGGGGACTGCGCAGGTGGTGGAGTTGGGGGGAACGGCTACGGCCGTGCCCGCCGATAACAGCGCCCCCACCGCGACGCCCATCCCCACCGGCGTGACGGTGTTGGCGGATGGGGTGGTGCAGGCGGCACGGCCGTTGCTGCCATTGGCCTTTGAGACGGGCGGCAAACTGCTGGCGGTGAACGCGCGGCCTGGCGACGCGGTGCAGGCGGGCCAGGTAATTGCCACGCTGGATGACGCCGCCCTGCGGGAGACGATTGCCAATGTGACGTTGCAGGCGGCACAGGCGGAAAATGGCGTGGCCCAGGCGCAGGCGGAACTGGACCGGCTGCTGGCCTGGCAGCCGGACGAACTGGTGATTGCCGCCGCCGAAGCCAATCTGACGGCGGCGCAGACGGCGCTGGAAAATGCGCAAACGAGTGA
>CAADGU010000456.1 GCA_900696625.1 uncultured Chloroflexota bacterium
ATAGGTGGGGGTCACGGCCGTAGCCTGGAGGTCTGCCTCTGTGGTTGCCCCGGTCAGGGTGAGGGCGGCGGACATGCCTGCTTCCAGCCCCATGTGTACGTCCGTTTCCAGCCGGTCGCCGGTCATCAGGCAGCGTTCCGGCGGCAGCCCCACCAGTTGCAAAATGGTCTGGGCCATGTAGCGGGACGGTTTGCCAACAACGGCTTCCACCTGGGTGTTGGTGCAGGCTTCAATGGCGGCAATGATGGCTGCTGCGTCCGGTTCGCCGCCGCCAGGCACGGGGCAGTAGCGGTCGGCGTTGGTGGCCACAAAACGCGCCCCCCGGCGAATGGCATCAAAGGCGATTTGCAGCTTGTGGTAGGTGAAGGTGCGGTCGAAGCTGGCGATGACCACGTCCGTCTCCGCCGCGGTCTGGGCTAATTGGAAGCCGCCCCGTGCCAACTCCTGGCATAACGACGCTTCGCCGACGACATACGGCCGTGCCCCCGGCATCGTCTGGCGCAAAAAATTCACCATCACCAGCGAGGAATTGATCACATCCTCAGGCGGGGTGGGCAAACCGAGGTGGGTCAACTTGTGGGCGTACTGTTCGCGGGTTTGCGTGGGATTGTTGGAGAGGAAAACGGTGCGTTTGCCCCGTTCGCGCAGCCGGGTAATCGTTTCCCCGGCCGTGGGCAGCAGCGATTCTCCCAGATACACCGTGCCGTCCAGGTCAAAGATGTAAGCATCGTAGAGGCGGTTGGGTGTGTGCATTGTTGGTTTTTTAGTCTCCTGAAAGGCAATCAAAGATTACGCAGATTGCGCAGATAATCTGCGTAATCTTATATTTTCACCCTTCGCGTCCTATCCCTTCACCCCGCTGCTGGTGGCGCTTTCCACGAAGAAGCGCTGGCCGAAGATGAAGATGAGCATGGGCGGCAAAATGGCGATGGCTGCCCCGGCCAGGATCAGGTTGGGGCTGTCTGAGGCGCGGCCACGCAGCACATTGAGCGAGAGCGTCAGCACATGGTTGGCGGTGTTGCCGGTGTTGATAATGACCAGCGGCCAAAAGAAGCTGTTCCAGGCATAGAGAAAGGTAAAGGTGGTCAGCGTGGCCAGGGCCGGGGTGCTGGCGGGCACAAAAATGCGCCACAAAATTTGCAGCCGGGAGGCGCCATCCATCACCGCCGCTTCCTCAATCTCTTTGGGGATGGTCAGGAAAAACTGGCGCATCAGGAAGGTGCCATAGGCGCTGAATATCCAGGGCACAATCAGGGCGACCATATTGTCCACCCAGCCGATGTAAACCATGAGCTGGTACATGGGTGTGACTAAGACGACGAAGGGGATCATCATCGTGCCCAGGTAGAGGACAAAGAGGTTATCACGGCCGGGGAAACGCAGCCGGGCAAAGGCGTAACCGCCCAGGACGGAGGTGGTCAGCGTACCCAAGACGACGCCGAGTGTTACCAGGATGGTATTGGTCAGGCTGCGGTCCATACCTTGCAGGGCTACCACATCCTGGTAATTTTGCGGCCGGGCGGTGAGCTGTTCCATAGGCTGGCTGAGGCGGACGTTGGCCATAATTTCATTTTGTGGATTGTCCGGGTCTACAAAACGGCCGCGCGCCGTTTGCCCCACCTGGACGACTTCGATTTCACGGCCGTCTACCGTAATCAGATACACCAACATCTCTTCGCCGTTGAAAATTGTCTTTTCCTGGTTGGTAAAACCGCCTTTGGGTTTTGCCTCAATGGGCGGCAGTTCCCATGTCTGTTCCGGGTCGGCGATGCTGGCAAAGACGCCAATGCGGATATTGCTCTCCACCAGGGCATATGCCTTGCGCCCCTCGTCCCCTTCCAGGTCATACAGGGGCACTTCTTCGCCATCCAGCATCGTCGTCAGCCCTGTGCGGGGCAGCAGGCGCGGCGGGTAGTTAAAGGTATCTTTTGGCTCTTTGAACGAGGTGGTGAGCATAAAGAGAAAGGGAAAGAGCATGATCCCCGCGAAAAATATCAGGATGGCGTAAACGAGCAGGTATTTAACGGCCGTTCGCAATTTGTGTGAGTTCATAACAATTACCCAAAATTATGTGATGCGTGACGTGTGATGCGTGACCAGAGGTCTCACGCATCATACGTCACGCATCATATCCCGACCCGCTCATGCGCTGCCGCTGCACCTGAAACAGGGTGGCGGCAAAAATAATGGCAAACAATATCCAGGCCAATGAAGAGGCGTATCCCTGCTCAAATCGTTGGAACCCTTTCTGGTACAGATAAAGTACCAGGGTGAGGGTGGAATTAGCCGGGCCGGCCGGGTTGGTACCCATCACAATAAAAATGTGCTCAAAAATTTGCATCGCCTGGATGGTTGTCGTGACCAGCACAAAGAAGGTGGTCGGGGCCAGCAGGGGCACGGTGATATGGGTAAACTGGCGGCCAGAGCCGGCGCCATCTACGGTGGCGGCTTCATACAAGACGCGGGGAATACTTTGCAGGCCGGCCAGAAAGAGGACGGTGTTAAAACCCAACCATTGCCAGGCGGCCATGATCACCACCGCCAGAAGAGCGGTGTCGCTGGCCGACAGCCAGCGTATTTTGGGATCCGTCAGGCCCAAAAACGTGGTGATCTGGGTGATGAAGTAATTGATGTAGCCGACGGAGGCGTTAAAGAGCAGTTGCCAGACCAGGGCAATGCCGACAACAGCGGCCACACTGGGCAGAAAGTAGACGGCGCGGAAAAACTTCATGCCCGGCACTTTGCTGTTGAGCAGGTTTGCCAGGAAGAGAGCGGGAATAACGCTGAGGGGGACGGCAAACACAACGAATTTCAGCGTATTGCCCAGGGCGATCCAGAATAGTTTGTCCTGCGCGCCGATAACGTAGGAACGGCCGAACAGTCGGATGCGCGCCAGTTCGTCATAGACGCGCACATCCAGCACTTCATTGGCGCGTTGGGCGGCGTCGGCCAGGGGGGCCAGGGTGAGGTTGAGGGCACGGCCGTAGTTACCCAGCCCCACCCAATTGGCATTGCCAAAAGCGTCCCAGTCGGTGAAGCTGACGTAAAACGAAAAGAGCAGCGGCCCGGCGATGAAGAGGAGAAAACCGAGAAAATTGGGGCTGAGGAAAGCCCAGCCAATCAGCATCTCGTTATCTACATTTTTAGCGCCCAGGCGGGCCGCCGCCGGCTGCCGCCAGATGGCCCACAGGAACAGGCCAAAGGGGAACAAGGCCACAAACAGGATGAGCGTGGTGGGGTCGGTGAGGCTTATCACCAGGGCGCGCCCGGCCGTGGCCAACCCGGCCAGAAAGAGAAAGAGGATGCCGCCGACGGCCATGACGACCCGCCCCACCATCTTACGGTTCGGACCGGGGTTTTCGCCTACATTGCTAATGGCTACGCCGATCAGAGCCAGAAAGAGAAAGGGCAGCGCCCGGCCAAAGTTATTGGCCAGGGTGTTGAGGCCGGTGAAACCGCCGGCGTGGTGGATGACGGCAAAGAGGCAAAAAAGGAAACCAAGATAGTTCACCGCCAGGGAGAGGACACGCCCACGATGGCGCAGCCGGAGCAGGTCAACCGCAGCCACGGCGCTCACGGCCGTAACCCCCACCAGCAGCAGCGTGAGGATGATCTTGAACACGATGACCCGTTCCGCGCCGCCGCCGGCCCACAGCCAGCCCAATCCGGTCACACCCCCCACTGCCAGAAGGATATGCCAGCCAGCCGCCGCCTTTATCCAGCGAATCACACCCTGTTCTGCTGCGCCCGCCCACGCAGACGTCGTCGCTGTTGCCATTCGATTCCTCCCGGATATGGCGTATTGCGTGCCATGCTACGCAATACGCCATACTGCTCACCGTTTACTGCTTACTGCTTACTGCTTACTCATTGAACGCCTTATTGGCTTCATCGCAGATGGTGGCGGCAAAGTTATCAATGGACTGGTCGCCATTGAGTACGGCCGTGACCGCCGGCCCCATAATGGCGTCAAATTCCGGCCAACTGCCGGCCCACAGCGGCCCTTCCGTTGCCGGATTGCGGGCCAGGCCATTCAGGAACGCCTGGTTGTTGGCGGGCGGCGTGAAGGTGAGGAAGGCGTCTAGCGCTTCCTGGCTGACGCGGCTGGGAATGTTGGCGCCCAGGGCAGCAATTTTGCCCTGCGTTTCGGCAGTGGTCAGTTCTTGCACCAATTTCCACGCTTCTTCGGGATGTGCGGTGTTGGCATTGACGACGTATGCGCCCCAGAAGAGCCAGTTGCTCGGTCCGGCGGGGCCATCGGGCAGTTCTACCACGTCCCAATTGAAGTTAGCAGATGAACGCACGCCAGGGGTGGCCCAACGGCCGTTTTGGAACATGCCTACTTTACCGGCCAGGAACGGCGGTTCGCTGTCTTCGCCATAGGGCACAGCCACGTCATATTCGTTGTAGATGCGGGATTCAAATTCCAGCCCGGCAATAGATTCCGGCGTGTCCAGCCCACAGGCGGTGCGGTCTTCATTATAGAAACCGCCGCCGGCGGCATTGATCCAGTAGCCATACGGCCCCCACCAGGCATTTTGGCCATAGCCGTAAATGTCATCACCCAGAGCGTCAATGGCGGTGGCCACTTCCAGGAAAGTGTCCCAGTTCCATTCGCCGTTGGCGGCCAGTTCACGCGGGTCAGGCGCGCCAGATTCGGCCAGCAAATCCAGGTTCAGATACAGGGCAAATGTGGACACGTCACGCGGCAGACCCCACAACGCTTCACCGCTGTTGCCGCTTTCGGGGTTAAAGGTCAGGTGGAACATGGGGCCAGGGTAGAAATCGGCGTCGCTGTAACCGGCGGTGGCGTCGGCCAGGTCACGCAGATTCATGATCAGGCCGCGGGTGGCAAAGTCGGCGATGTCGGTGCCGGGAATCCAGAAGACGTCAGGAGCGGTACCGGCGGCCAGTTCGGTGCGCAGCACGTCCTGGTAGCTGGAGCTTTCGCTGCCACCGGGTTCATATACCAGTTTTGCGCCGCTCATCTCGCTGTCCAGTTCATCGCTGACGGACTGGTAGACATCAATTTCGGCTTGATTGTCCGGGCGGGTGCGCCAGCGGAGAGTAATTTCATCCATGGTTTCGGCGGCAGCGGGTTCTGCAGTGGGCATTTCGCCTGATGATTCGGCGGCTGCCGGCGGTTGGGTGGCCGGGGCCTGGGTGGCGGGGGCACTATCCCCCCCACTACAAGCGGCCAGAAACACGGCCGTGATCAACAAAACAACCATCATATAGATAGACTTGCGAATAGGGTTCATTCTTCAACTCCTGTTATTGAAATTGTCGGCTGTTCGGTAAAATAGAAGGAAGCAATATGGACTGTGCCCCAGCTAAAGGCTGCCGTATTGCGCCAGAGGAGGTACAGGTAGCCGCCTGTGCCTCTTCTTTATTGGCAAAATGTTGTTAATTCCTTTCGTTAA
>CAADGU010000457.1 GCA_900696625.1 uncultured Chloroflexota bacterium
CACACCTGGTTTGTGTTAACCTACCTGTTGGGCTACCCCACCGTGCGTAATTACGATGGCTCCTGGACAGAATGGGGCAATCTGGTGGGTGTGCCGATTGAGAATCCGTCGAAGAGTAAGTAAGCAGTGAGCAGTTGGCAGTTAGCAGTAAGCAGTACATAATCCACTGCTTACTGCTAACTGCTCACCGCTAACTAAACTATGCTAGACGTAACCAAAACCCGCGCCGACTTTCCTATCCTCCAGGTGGAGGCGCATCCGGGTGTGCCGCTGATCTTTCTGGACAGCGCTGCCTCTTCGCAAAAGCCGGAGGTGGTGATTGCGGCCATGGATGCCTATTACCGGCAGATGCATGCCAATGTGCATCGCGGGATTTATGCGTTGAGCGAAGCGGCGACGAATGCCTATGAGGGGGCGCGGGCCAAAATTGCCCGTTTTATCAATGCGGCTGAACCGGCCGAACTGATTTTTGTGCGCAACGCCACCGAGGGGTTTAATCTGGTGGCGTTTGCCTGGGGGCGGGCCAACCTTCAGCCGGGCGACGAAATTTTGCTGACGGAGATGGAACACCACGCTAACCTGGTGCCCTGGCAAATGGTGGCGGCGGAGAAAGGGGCGGTGGTGAAGTATGTGCCCTTTTTGCCGGATGGCACGTTGGATATGGCTGCGCTGCCCGGTCTGTTGACGGAGCGGGTGAAGATTTTTTCATTCACGGCCGTGTCCAATGTCTTTGGTACCGTCAACCCTGTCAAGCAACTGGTGCAGATGGCGCACGAAGTGGGCGCATTGGCGATGGTGGACGCGGCCCAGGCTGCGCCGCACCTGCCCATGGATGTGCAGGATTGGGAGTGTGACTTCACGGCCTTTTCCAGCCACAAAATGTGCGGGCCAACGGGGATTGGCATTTTGTATGGCAGACGCGCCCTGCTGGAAACAATGCCTCCCTTCATGGGCGGCGGTGATATGATTCGGCGGGTGACGTTGGCCGGTTCCACCTGGAATGAGCTACCCTGGAAATTTGAGGCGGGCACGCCGGCTATTGCCGAGGCGGTTGGGTTGGGCACGGCCGTAGAGTACCTGACCGGCCTGGGCATGGATGAGGTTCACGCCTACGAGCAGTACATCACCACCTACGCTTTGGAGGCGTTGAGCGAGATTGACGGGCTGACGCTGCTTGGCCCGTCGGCGCAGCAGCGGGGCGGTGTGGCCGCTTTCACCATGCACGGGCTGCACCCGCATGACATAGCCGAAATTGTAGACAAGGATGGCATTGCCATTCGCGCCGGGCATCACTGCGCTATGCCCTTGCATCATAAACTAAGCATCAACGCCAGCGCCCGCGCCAGCTTTTACATTCACACCACCACCGAGGAGGTGGATAAACTGGTGATGAGCCTGCACCGGGCGAAGAAAGTATTCAGACTGTAGGTAATTACGTAATTACCCAATTACCCAATTACCCAATTATCCCCATGGACGATAGCATTTACCGCGAACAAATCATTGACCTGTATGAAAATCCGCTGAATTATGGCGAGTTGGACGCGCCAGATTGGTCGTATGAGGAAGACAATCCGTTGTGTGGCGATGTGGTGCGGATTGAGGTGAAGTTGGGGGCAGACGGCCGTGTGACTGAAGTCGCCTGGCGCGGTGACGGCTGCGCCATCAGCCAGGCATCGGCTTCTATTCTCACCGAGGAAATCAAGGGACTGACGCTGGATGAGGTGCGCCATTTTGACAAGGATCGCCTGCTGGAATTGATTGGCGTCCCCTTGAGCATGGCGCGAGTGAAATGTGCTTTGCTCTCGCTGAAAGTGCTGAAAGCAGGCGCATATGGCATACCTGATCCCACTCACATGCGTGAAGGAGGTTCGTAGTAGGCGATTTATCGCCGTCGGAAGGCGATAAATCGCCTACTACGAACGGAACCGCCTACTTACGAACGGAACGAAAATTGAAATGGCGAAATTTGTGAAAGTGGCGCGCGTTGAAGATATTCCGCCGGGGGAGCGGCTTTTTTATGAGTTTGAATATGAGTCGGTGATTGTTCTCAATGTTGGCGGGGAGTTTTATTGTATTGCCGACCTGTGTACCCATGATGATGGGCCGTTGGCGGATGGCAAATTGGAGGGGTATTCGATTGAGTGCCCGCGCCATGGGGCCTGTTTTGACATTCGTACGGGGGCGGTGCTGGCGCTGCCGGCTACACGGCCAATTCCCCATTACGCGGTGAAAATAGAGAATGGCGAGGTGTGGGTAGAGTCGCCTGACTGATCATCAGGGTAGGATTTCTTTGGCGGGGATGGTGGCGAGGCTACGGCCGTCTATCACCACCCGCACCTCATCATTTACCCCATAAATCTGTTCTTGTTGGTTTGTCGCGTTTCTCCCTGTTCCCGTTGGTTCAGTATAAACCTCAACCTGATTGTTCACCAGATTGATAATCCAGTAAACCGGAATTTTAGCAGCCGCATAGAGCCGTTTCTTCACTGTCTGGTCATATGCCAATGAAGCATGGGCAACTTCTATAACCAGCCCTATATCGGCTGGGCCGGGATGCCGGTGTAAATAGTCGCGTATCTTACCGCGAATGATGGCAATGTCTGGCTCCGGCTCACTGTCAAACATCGTTATGGGATCGTACTTGCCGACGAACCAACCTGCTGGTAATTGAGCGGCAAGGTTTTCCCGTGTAACGTTGGTGGTGTAAGTGAGTTGTGGGATTTTTGGCTCTTTGAGGATAAGCCACCCCTCTACTAATTCGACTGGATCATCAGCCACCAGAATGCCGGCGTCAATCATGGCATGGTATTGAGCTATGCTCAGACGGTAAATGGGGTATTGCGGAATGGTCCGATCTTGTTTCACGGCCGTAGTTAGCGAATAAATCATACTGCTCATTATAATCAATCTGCGGTCTGCGCAATACGCCATCCCGTGTTAAAATTGTGCTTCTATTCACAAAGATGAGAGGAAGTGTATGAACGAGAAAATGGTAGAAGAAACAACCGCCACCGAACCCCTGGACTTTATCCGCCGCCAGGTGGAAGAGGATTTACGCACCGGCTATTTTGATGGCGTGGTGATGACCCGCTTTCCGCCTGAACCGAACGGCTATTTGCACATCGGCCATGTCAAGGCCATTTGTGTGGATTTTGGTATTGCCGAAGATTATGGTGGCGCGTGCAACTTGCGTTTTGACGACACCAACCCGGTCAAAGAAGAAACCGAATATGTGGAGTCCATGATTGAGGATATTCACTGGCTTGGTTTTGAGTGGAAAGAGCTGCTGTACGCCTCTGACTACTTTGACCAGCTTTATGAGTGGGCAGTGCAGTTGATCAAAGAGGGCAAGGCGTATGTGGATGATCTCAGCCCGGATGAAATCCGCGAATACCGGGGCACCCTTACCGAACCGGGCAAAAACAGCCCATACCGCGACCGCACCGTTGCCGAAAATCTGGACCTTTTTGAGCGGATGAAAAACGGCGAATTCCCCGAAGAATCGCGGGTGCTGCGTGCCAAAATTGATATGGCTTCGCCCATCATCAACCTGCGTGACCCGGTGATGTACCGTATTTTGCACACGCCACACCACCGCATCGGCGACAAATGGTGCATTTACCCCATGTACGATTGGGCGCATGGGCAGTCGGATTCGATTGAGGGTATCACCTATTCGCTTTGTTCGCTGGAATATGTGAACCATCGGCCGTTGTATGACTGGTTCCTGGATCAGCTAGGCATTCACCACCCGCGCCAGATTGAGTTTGCCCGGCTGGAACTGACCTACACGCTCACCAGCAAGCGGCGGCTGCGGCGGCTGGTGGAGGAGGGGTATGTGAATGGTTGGGATGACCCGCGTATGCCCACCATTCGTGGGATGCGGCGGCGTGGTTACACCGCGGCGGCCATGCGCAACCTGATTACGCTGACCGGCATTTCTACGGCCAACAGCACCGTAGATTTTGGGCTGGTGGAGTATGCGGTGCGCGAAGATTTGAACAGGGTGACCCCCAGAGGAATGGCGGTGTTACGGCCGTTGCGCCTCACCATCACCAATTATCCCGATGACCAGGAAGAGTGGTTTGACATCCCCACCTACCCGCAGGACAAGGAAAACCCGGCCACGCACCAGGCCCCGTTTTCTAAAGAGATTGCCATTGAACAGGAAGACTTTATGGAAGACGCCCCGTCTAAATTCTTCCGGCTGGCCCCAGGCCGGGAGGTGCGGCTGTTGGGGGCGTATCTGGTGACGTGTACGGGCGTGGTGAAGGACGAAGCCGGACAGGTAGTAGAGATTCTTTGCACTTATGATCCGGCGACACGCGGGGGGAATGCGGTGGACGGCCGTAAAGTCAAAGGCACCATCCACTGGGTCGGCGCCCGGCACGGCGTCCCGGCCGAACTGCGGCTGTATGATCGCCTCTTTAGCCAGGAAGACCCGGAAGCGGTAGAAGAGGGGCAAGATTTCACGGCCAACCTGAATCCGCATTCGTTGGAACTGTTGGACAATGCGCTGGTGGAGCCGTTTGTGGCCGACGCGGCCAACGGCAGCCACTTCCAGTTTATGCGTCAGGGTTACTTTTGCCGGGACGCAGATTCCACCCCGGCCAAGCCGGTCTTTAACCTGACGGTCAACCTCAAAGATACCTGGGCGAAGGTGAGCGGTGGGTGATCATCGTATGGTAAACTACATGCGAGGTGATGATAGGAAAAATTGGGAAACAATCGAAGCAGTTGAACGGCATCCTGACAAGGTCAGTGGTGCGTGGGTATTTCGGGGTACACGTGTTCCTGTAGCGGCGCTCTTTGAAAATCTAAGAGACGGTGCGTCTATTGATGAGTTTCTGACATGGTTTCTAGGCGTTGAAAGGACACAAGTGGAGGCTGTGTTGGATTACAAAACCATGAAACTAAAATAAGTGATAATCAGGAGTTGTCGGATATGGATTGGTCATCGTTTATTGGGGCACTGATTGGCAGCGTTATTGGTTTCGTTATTCTTTTATTGGCCATCATCGGCTGGGACGAATTCACTCGACGCAAACAAAGGAAAGCAGACGAGTTAAAACCACCAAGCTTTGATAATATTCTCGAAAGTCACTTGGAACAGCACATTGTTCAAAACTTTGATAAGCTGTTTCCAGAGTGGAGTATTTATGCACTTAATTTAGACGCTGGTGCCTCAAATAAAAATAAAAGATCTGTTGGTATCCGTTACCGTACCGAAGCTGGAGAAATAGATATTCTCTGTCTTGATTCAGATAACAACTTTGTGGTTATAGAACTCAAACGAAATAAAGCCCCTGACAAAGTGGTGGCTCAAACAGACAGATATATTGCCTGGGTTAAAGAAAATCTAGTACAGCCAAATCAACAAGTTCGTGGTCTCATTATCGCCAAATCGCTTGATAATCATTTAGCTTACACCTTATCTCAGAGACAAAATATAGCTTTTTGGGCGTATTCATGGCACCTTCGATTCGATAAAAATATTGTTCAAAGTGAATTGGTAAAATCAACCGCAGCAGATGTCAATTCTGAAGATACTACAAATACCAAATGAGGTTATTTACAATGATTCAAATCACAGAAAACCGGTATATTGTGAGAAATGACAAGATTTTGAGTGGTGAACCAATAATTAAAGGAACAAGGACGCCAGTGAGGGCCATTGTGGAAACATGGCGGCAGGGTGTTATGGCGGAGGAAATACCAAACATGTTGCCACACCTGACATTAGCCCAGGTATTTGATGCCTTGAGTTATTACAGTGAACATCAGGCAGAAATAAACGATTACATTGAACGCAATCGAATTCCTGATGAGTTGATTGACCCCTTGGTGAGGGATATGTGAGCCAGCTTTTCATCGAACTCTATCTCGACGAAGATATCAATGTGTTGATAGCAGATTTACTACGGGGACGCGGTTTTGCAGCTACCACCGCTCGTGAGGAAGGGCAGCTTGCCAAAAGCGATGAAGAACAATTAGCCTACGCTGTTAGCCAACGTAAAACGTTGCTCACCCATAATCGTCACGATTTTGAGACTCTCGCTCGTGAGTATGTCAGTGCAGGAAAAACTCATTACGGCATCATTTTAGCTGTGCGCAATCCGCCCTATGAAGTTGTACGGCGGTTGATGCGTTTCTTGAACCACGTTACGGCCGATGAAATGAAAAATCAGGTTCGCTACATATGAAAGCAGTTATTTATCACAACTATGGCTCACCCGATGTCCTAAAACTCGCGGACGTCGAGAAGCCAACTCCTACGGATGATCAACTGCTGATCAAGATTCATGCCGTATCCATCAACGGCGCTGACTGGGAAGGGTTGATCGGTAAACCGTTGTATGCCCGCATCGGCGGGCTTCGGAAACCAGGTCGCCCGATACTTGGGTCGGATATCGCCGGGCGCGTGGAATCTGTTGGCAAAAACATCACCGAATTTAAACCAGGCGATGAACTGTTTGGCGAAATCCCCGGTTATCATGGCGGTTTTGCCGAGTATGTCTGTACGCATGGCAAAACTATGGCCCTAAAACCGGCCAGTCTGACGTTCGAGGAAGCCGCCGCCATTCCACAAGCTGGCGTGATCGCCCTGCGCGCGATTCGTGAGAAAGGGCAGGTTCAGCCAGGGCAAAAAGTTTTGATTAACGGCGCTGGCGGCAGCGCCGGTTCATTTGCCATTCAGCTTGCCAAATTATACGGGGCCGAAGTGACGGGCGTGGATAACGCGGGCAAGCTGGACTTTATGCGTTCGCTTGGTGCAGACCATGTCATTGATTACACTCGGGAAGATTTCACCAGGAATGGAAAACAGTATGATCTGATCCTGGATGTGATCGCCCATCGTTCGGTTTTTGCTTATAAGCGGGCACTCAGCCCAAATGGAAGCTGTTTCTTTGTCGGCGGTTCTGTGGCTGTCCTTTTCCAGATTTTGCTTATCGGCCCATGGATAAGAAAAAGCGCGGACAGGAACATAACTTTCCTGGCTGTGCCCCAAAATCGAAAAGATTTAGTCGCTATCACAGAGCTTTGTGAAACGGGAAAGGTCGTCCCGGTGATTGATAGACGATACTCGCTCAGTGAGGTTCCGGAAGCGCTCCGCTATGTGGGTGAAGGACGCGCCAAAGGAAAAGTAGTCATCACGTTGGGATGAAAAGTTCAGCAATTATTTCGGCTTGTCGGCAGTACCGCTATGAACTGCGGCGGGTGTGGGATGAGGCGGGGGCGCTTGTTTTGTTTGTCTGTTTGAATCCGTCGGTGGCGGATGGGGAGTTGGACGACCACACATCGCGTGTGTGCATCCAGTATGCCCGGCGGTGGGGGTATGGTGGGCTTTTAATCGGCAACTTGTTTGCCTAC
>CAADGU010000458.1 GCA_900696625.1 uncultured Chloroflexota bacterium
GCCGCCGCGACAATACTCGACGGCGATGTAAACGCCCATGGCCAGGCAAAGGCGATAATCGTCCCATAGCCGCTCCCAGGTGTAGCCCTGCACACCGCGACTGATGAGCGTTTGGTGGTAGTGCCGCAGGATCGGCCGTTCCCATTGGCGGCGGGCATCCGTATCGCCATGGAAGACAAGGGCATAGGCCAGGTCGTAGACCCCTAGCCAGGTGGTCAGGCTCCAGTCAAAGGGTTGGCGGTCTATGAGGTACAACGGCCGTATCCCCTCACGTGGCGCCATAATGTTGTAACACCCGGCGTCGCCGTGAATGAGCGTAAAGCCGTTCACATCCTGGTTGCGGGCGATCATTGCCTGGGGATGGCGGGCGAACAGGTCACGGATGGCAGCGGGCCAGTGGGGTTGCAGTTCGCCGGCGACCCGGCCAACGATATGCGCAACGCCCGGCTCGGCAATTGCCACAAAGCGGCGGATGTGGACGGCGTCGTGCCGGAGTGCATTGGCTTCAGCCAATGCCGCCGCGCCCCACCAACGGCCGTGCAAAATAGCAAACGCCTCGGCCAGCGCCAGACCAAATTCCAGGGTAGGCGGTTTGTCGCAGGCAATGGTATGGGTAGCGGAGACATCTTCCAGCAGCAGGTGGTAGCGCTGTAAGGTGGGGGAGTAACGGCCGTCATAACAACGCAGCAGCGGTGCATCGGGCACATCCACATAGTCGCGGGTGTAGTAATCCACTTCCGACGAGCCGAAATACTCGCCGTCGCCGGTATCGGTATTGACCATTTTGAGGAAGAGGCGCGACGGCCGTTCCCCTTGCGCGTCCGGGCTGTATTCCAGGCGTAACGAGCCGCTGGTAGACCAGTTACCACGGCCGTCGGCCACGTCAAACCCGGCCACGCTGCCTTGTGTGAGTGCGCCGCTGCGGGTGAGAACGGCCGTGAGCCATTCCGGTGTGACTTGTTCCCGATTGGTTATGACGTTTTCTTGCATGATGTCCAGTTTTTTCCCTCCTGCTCCCTGATCCCCACTCAGGCAGCCAGAAACGGCCGTATTGTCTGTATAAACAGCTCAAATTGCTCCCGGCGAATGTTGTGGCCCGCGTCAGGTAGATAAGCCAGTTGGATGTGGGGATTGAGGGCCGCCGCTTCGGCCGCGATTTCGGGGGTGACAATGGCCGGTCCTGAGGGGCGAGGGGTGTTGTCGGCCGTAAGGAGCAAGGTGGGCATGGTCAGTTGCCGAATCAATGCCCGCCAATCAACCTGTGCCGCCGCCACGCCCAGCTCAGTAAATACCTGTGACGCAAATTGTTTTTTTGATTCAGCCCAGGCCGGGAACTCCATCTCATGCCAATCACTGTTCATTTGTTGGGCAAACTGCATAATCGCTGCCACAGGCTGATCTTGCATCATCGAGAACATCGCCGCCCCGTGCGTAAATCGTTCCGCCAACTCTGCCACGGCTTGTTCACTCATCAAAGGTGGGTCTTCCAGAATGAGTTGGCTCACTAAGTGGGGATGCCGGGCGGCCGTCACCACAGCCGTGAGAGCGCCCATGGAGTGGCCCATGACGGCCGTCGCGCCAAGTCCCATTTCCTGAATAAAGGCGGTTAAGTCAGCGGCGAAATCATCATAGGTGTAACCTGTGGGCGGCTTGTCGGAACGGCCGTGGCCGCGCGCATCTACCATGATCAGGTCAAAATCAGCCTGCAAGGCCAGGGCCACACGCTGCCAGCAAAGGCCGTTGTCGCTGACGCCATGCGCCAAAATGAGCGGCGGCTTGTTTCCGCCCGTCCGGTAATAGTGAATACCGATTCCGTTGACCAGCAGACGCCCTTCTTGCCAACCATCTCCAAAACCTGCGGGTTTATCAGTGGCAGTTGTGTGCATGACGATCTCCATATTGGTTATGATAGTTTTGTTTGTGGCGTAAAGTGTAACATATCTCTCGCCCCGTTGTCGTGGCGATCTCTTGTGAGCACCCAAACCGGGATGGGCAGTATGACGAAAAAAGGGTGAGGAATAACGTCCCTATAATTTTCATAGTTCATCATTTTGCCCGATCTGCAATAAGCGCCACGGCGCGGGCTACGCCATTTTCAGCGCGGATTTTCTCGCCCAGAGCGACCGCGCGCTGCCGCATCGCCGCATCTTGCACTGTCTGATGAATGGCTTGTGCCAACAGGTTGGCCGTCAGTTTTTTGCGGGGAATAGGAGCCGGCCCTACGCCCAGATCCGCTACGCGCTGGCCCCAAAACGGCTGGTCAGCAAAAAAGGGGATCACGATGGAAGGCACACCCGCCCGTAGTCCGGCGGCCGTTGTCCCCGCCCCGCCATGATGGACAACGGCCGAAACCTGGCTGAACAGCCATTCATGTGGGGCTGAATCGAGGGCGAATACATAGTCAGGCAAAGCATCCACTTGTAGACCTTTCCAACCGGTAAGCAAAATGGCGCGCTGACCACTTTTTGCCAGGGCTTGCAAAACCAGTTGCGCCGTTTCCTCAGCCTTGCGACTACTCATACTGCCAAAGCCAATGGTGATCGGCGCCGGCCCGCGCTGTAGAAACGCCTCCAATGCTGGGGGCGGTTGCCAGTCCCACTCCGATTCAAGAAACCAATACCCGGTGACATGGGCCTGACTATCCCAATCCGCCGGTTTGGCGATGACTTCTTCACTGAAGCCGTACAAAACGGGGCCGCTTTGCAGGCGCGGCGATTGAAATGGGCCGAAAAAGGGTGCGGCAGGAAGCTCTAACACCTGTTGCCGGGCGGCGGTGTCTGCGCTGCGCCCCTGCTGCCACATAATTTGACGGGTGAGATGATGCGAAAACAGGTTGGCCCATCCCCCCAGGCGAGAAATGCCCGATGGAACGAGCGCGCCAGCAAATTCGCGGGTGGGCGTAAAGGGAACGTAGTACGCCTGAATCAGGGGAATGTCCACCTTTTCCGCCAGCGCCAGGCCCAAGAATAACCCACCGAATCCTGCCAGAAGGCAATCCATTCCCTGACACGCCTGGAACCCTTCCTGCGCCCAAGTCAACATGGTTGTTTTGGCGTTTTGCGCGGCATACTTCATAATGGCGATGAAATTCCCCTTTTCGAGCAGTGTCTGCATTTCCGTTGACTCGACAAATTCCTGCACATTACCGGGCATTGGCCAAAATTCTAGGCCGTGAGCGTTCACCAGTTTTTCATAATTTTCGTGGGAAATTAAGCGTGTGGTATGGCCGGCGGCTTGTAGCCCCTTCCCTAGAGCGATGTAGGGTTGCACGTCGCCCCGGCTACCCAGGGCAAAAATGGCGATACGCATCGTGTCATCTCCTGTTTTCAAATATGTCTGGCAGGAAAGCAAACGATCCCGGCGGCGCTTGCAATTGTGTTTCGACCAGTGTCGGAAAGGCTTGCACTCGCCGTCCTAAATCTTCCGCCGTCCAAGGGTAAATGGCGATGTCGGTCAAGAATTGCACTGCGGCCAGAATAAACTCGGCGCATTCGAGTGGGTATTCTGTGTGGAAGAGACCCTCGTCGCAACCTAAACGGATGAGTTCGGCGTATAACGGGGCCTGCTCGCGGAATGCCGTTGCCAGCAAGCGCGTGTGCATCCCTTGGTTAGCAGGTTGGCGCAGATGTTCCTGAATGATGCCATCTTCAGCGGTCAGGTGAGTTGAAGCGATTAAGGCATGTAGTTTGTCAAGCGCACTGCCAGGAGTTTCGGTAACAAGGCGCTGAATGGCGGGTAAACTGTCGCTCACAATTGACTCGGTTACCGCTACCAGCAGTTCTTCTTTGGATTTGAAGTAGTGATAGATGGTGCCTTTGGCGATGCCCAGGCTTTGCATCACATCGTTCATGCTGGTGTGTTCGTAGCTCTTTGTCTGGAATAGTGCTTTTGCTGCCGCCACGATTTCCTGGCGGCGTTTCTCTGGGTCTTTCACGATACGGGTCATAGCGTTTTGTCTCCAAATGGAGTGATTGTAACACGATGACCGACCGCCGGTCAATCAAAGATTGTTGATTCAAGTTTTCAATAATGTTATCTCCTCATTCCCATCCAGTTAACCGAACATCGGAATTGGTGATAAATGTCACGGCCATAGCGAAGTTATAGGCCGCGCTGTTCAGGCTGTCCAGAAAAAGGGCCTGACCCGGCTGCCAGGGCTGGAAATAGCGCCGCTGCGCGTCCACCTGCGTCCAGGTGGCGACGGGGGCGTCGGGAAACTGCCGGGCGCGTTGCGCCAGCCGTTCCCGCCAGACTGTTTCGTCGGAGATGTGGCAATAGATAGGGCGGAAATTGACCCCGCGCTGTTGGGCAATTTCATAGGCGCGGCGGCGGTCGCTCCAGGTGTGCTGCGTCTGGGTTTCGTTTACGCCCATGAACACCGAATCCACAATGACGCTGTGGCCCCAGGCGAGTTGGGCATCCACCAGATGCAGCAGAATGTGCACCATATCTTCCCAAAACCGTTCTGAATGGCGTGTCAGGTGGGCGGGGATGGCGTCTACCACGTCGTCAACGGTCAGGATGGGGAATTGCAGTTCTTGTACCAGCAGCCGGGCCAGTGTCGTTTTGCCGCAGCCGGGCAGGCCGGAGAGGATGATCAAGGTTTGCGGTAAGGGTGAGTCTGCGGGCATCACATCTCTTTTTCTTTGATGAACTGCGCCACTGCCTGACCTATTTCCGGGCCATGGGTGGCGACGATCAAATGCGTGCCGCCGGGGATGGTGACGATGTGGGCGTGGGGGATACGGCCGTATGTGTCCACAGCGACATTATAAGAGACAATTGTATCCTGATCGCCATGGATCAACAGCGTTGGTACGCGGATATTGTGCAACGGCATCCCCGTCAGTCCCAACAGTTGATCCAGATCGTTTAGCAGCCCCGCTCGCCAATCGCTGCCGGGAAAGAAGCCGGCCCAAAATTTGGCGAAATCTCCCTCTTGCGTTTGATTGCCATTCAGACGGATTAAGGCCCACATGCCCATTTTGAAGGCGACCCATACAGGAAAATCAAAGGCCATAAAGAGGCGCATCAGCCACAACCAGTAAGCGGCGGGGCGCATTTGGGTTAAGGCTGGCCCTTGGGCCGAGAGTAAAATCAGCCCGGCGCAGCGGTCGGGATGGTTGAGAGCAAATTGCAAAGCGGACAGTCCTCCGGCGGAAATAGCTAGCACATAGGCGGATTCAATGCCTAATTGGTCGAGCAATTGGCAGGCCATTTGCGCCTGTTCAGATAGGGTACGGCCGTTTGCCAACCCAGTCCGCCGATACCCAGGCCGCGACAGGGCAATAATGCGCCCGTCAAGGCCAAGCAGTTCGGCCGTAGCCAGCCCTTGTTCATACCCGCCGAAGCCGCCATGCAGGATGAGGATCGGTATACCCTCACCCTGCATAGCGAACTCGACCCCGTTCAACAGTTGGCTGCCAGCACGTAAAGTTAGCAGGGCTTGCGCTTTTTCCTGGCGATAACGGCCATAGACCACCCCCATCGCCGTCAACCCGGTTAACCCAGCCAGCAATCGCTTCACCACACGTTACTCCACAGCCACAGGCGTAACGGTTTGCATATAGGCCCACAGCGCCCGCAGTTCCTCATCGGTATAACGGCCGAATGATTCCCAGGGCATATCTTCCGTGTCCATCTGACTGCCATCCGGCCGCACCCCTTCCGTCACCGCCCGCAAAAACTCCGCCTCTGTCCAGGTGCCAATGACCGCTGGTGTGATATTGGGCGAGCCAAACATCTCATTGCCGGCAAAATCGGGCATATGGCAGGCGGCGCAAAAGGCGGCCAGGTATTTGCCATAAGCCAGCGTTTCTTCTGGGGAGATAGGCGCAAGGGGCGGCTGGCTGGTATCCACATTTTCGGCAGTGACAAGGGGGAACATCTTCGTCGTGTGCATCACGCGCAGCATGGGGCCATAGCTGGGGCGCGGATAGTCGGTATCTACCGGGGGCACACTGCGGATATAGGCGATCAATTTTTCCATATCGCCAATATGAATGGCCTGGTGAAATTCGTAAGGCATCCCGACTGTGGGGGAACCATCTGTCTTTACACCATACCAGATCGCCCGGGCGATCTCTTCGTCGCTGTAGGTACGGCCGATTCCATTTTCGCCGCCCGTCAGATTGGCGCTGTAGATTTCCCCGAAGGCGGGATCATCCGAGAAGAGATCACCGGCCAGGTTGGCCCCATGGCAGCTTTCGCAGTAGATGGCAAAGAGGTTTTCGCCAGCGGCAATACTTTCGGGATCGGTGGGGACGTTGAGGCTGAAATCGGCCGTTACTTCATACGTCTTGTTCAAGCGGCTGGCGCTGACTGCGTAAACGCCCACCACCAGCAGAAGAATCAGGGCTAACAAGCCACCCACCACAATACCAATCCATTTCAAAACACGTTTCATAATTTACCTCCTCCTAAATCGGGCATCCTTGCCCGATGAACCCCCCGGACAGGGATGTCCGGGTTATGGTAAGAATCAAGCAACGGCCATTTCCCCCAATATCCCATCCATTTTGCCTGTCCATAACCGCCACCCCATAGGCAGCAAAGCCAGCAGCCAGATGAACATCGGTACCGGAAACATCGTCCCTTCCATATAGCCACCCACCACAAAAATGAAAAAGCCGACGGCGCCCACTACAAACAGCGCCGGAACCCAACGCGGCCCGATTTGATTGCGCCAGAGGCCAACTGCCAAGAGCATGATCATCAGGGGGAACAGCGCCCCCATCAGAAAAAAGGGGAAAACGTAGAGGTCATTGCCAATGTACAGCTGGACTTCCTCAGGGGTCAATGCCAGATCATTGGTGAGCGCTTCATTTGTTGCAAAGGTAAACATAACGGCCGTATTACCAGCAGTGGTCAGCAGAGCCAGGACAGTGCAAACGAAACCGTAGCGGGGCTGTACCTGCCCAATCCAACGCCCCATTTCCATAAAAACGGGAATGAGCAAAGCCATGCCATAGGGGGCGATCATGCCGACGATGCCTGGGTTGCCTAAGGGCACAAAGATTGTGCCGATAAAATAGAGTAGCGGCCCTACGATACAAGCAAAGCCTAAAAACTTTTGCATAAGCTGTTGATATTTTGGCATACATGCCTCCTTTTATACGATGTGCAATTTACCTGCCCACATTACGATATGGAGAATCATCCACTTGAGTACACGTTTCACCATTTATTCTCCTGTTAAATCCATTCAACATGAATCAGGCAACGGCCGTTTTCCCACTCACTTCTCCCACTACCCTGCCTGCCGGTTGGGTCAGATAGCGCCAACCAATGGGGGCAAAAGCGGCCAAGTAGAGCAGACAGCCCAGCGGGTACATGATGTTGACCTGCCAGGCGGCGATGGATTCATCGCCGCCCTGCCCCATGATAAAAACGATGGGGGCCAGGATGAGCAAAACGGCCGTCCAGCGGGGCAAGCCTCCGTTGACCAAAAAACCGATCCCCAACAAAATCGTGGTCAATAAACCTAAACCCATCCAGAGAACTAAAACCATTTGCCCTGGCGATTGCAGACTAAAAACGGCTACGTCCACGCCAAGCTGATCCAGGCCGGCCTGCGTGATGCGAACAGATGCCGGTACCATGCCCAGCCCGATACCCAGACCGGTGATGGTGCAAACCAACCCCAACCGGGGTGCGTGCTGGCCGAGTACACGGGCCAGATGCAAATAAATCGGCACAAAAAGCAAGAAGGCGAGGGTCATCAGAACCCCTTCCACCCAACTGCTAACGCCATGAGAGCTTACGCCAATGCCCAGCAAAAAGGTGAGGGCGGCTGTGATAAGCAGCAGCGGCCCGACAATAAAGGCCAGACCTAACAGTTTGTATTGGTATTGATCAAAACGGGACATAATTTTCTCCTTGAATTTGTTGTGCCACAGGCATCCTTGCCTGTGATCACACTGATAGCAGACAGGGATGTCTGCGTTACTTTTCTGCCACCAGCAGGCTGCTGCCGGGGGCCTGACGCATAGGGTGAAATTGAATGTTCTTAAAGCCGGTATTGGTAAGCAGATCGGTTAATTCGTCGCGGGTGAAGATACGGCCGTCGGCAAACAGGTAATACATCAGCCCCACCAACTGCACGATGGCGTTGGTGGCTGAACCAAACTGCTTGCCCGCCACCTGATCAAAAATCGCCACTTTACCACCTGGCCTCAGCGCGGCGTGGGCTTTTTGCAGCAGCTTGTGGTTGGTTTCCAGGTCATAATGGTGCAGCAGGTTAAAGA
>CAADGU010000459.1 GCA_900696625.1 uncultured Chloroflexota bacterium
CCATCACCCCCACACCCCCTCACCTGCTCACTCCCACGCCCCCCACGCCCCCAGCCGCCTATCCCGGCCAGGTCTACCTGCCCATCATCACCGATCTCGCCCAACCCACCGTCTCCCCCTCCCCAGCTCCCCTGCTCACCCCCACACTCTCACCCACGCCATCGCCAACGCCTATTCCTACTCTGGACTTCGCCGCCATCCGTAATGAACTACGCGCCCAGGGGCAGGAGATGTCCACCGTCAAAATTGGCTTTCACGTCAGCGTAGGTGGTAATGCCGCCGGGCTAGATGAATGGATGCGCCGCCTGGATGAGGCCGGCGTCCCCTTCTTCCTCAAGAGCGTAGACAATGCCCAGCCCATCCTCTTTGCCCAGGAACTCAAACGGGCCAGCGGCGTGCCCCACGTGCTGGTCTACCGTAAAACCTCCGGCGACGGCTACGACTGGGATGTGCCCAATTACGCCCTGCCGCCCGACCAGGCCGCCGCTCTGCACTGGCAAATGCACCGCGACGCCTTCCCGCCTGAACTCGACCCATCGCTGGTCTGGATCGAGACGATTAACGAGATAGACAAAAACCAGGCGGAATGGTTGGGGCAGTTTGCCCTGAAAACGGCCGAATTAGCCCTGCAAGACGGCTTCAACTGGGCGGCGTTTGGTTGGGCGTCCGGTGAACCGGAACCGGCACATTGGCAAACGCCTTCCATGTTGCAATTTCTGCGCCTGGCCGGGCAAAACCCCGACCGGCTGGCGATTGCTTTGCACGAGTACAGCTACCTGGTAGACGACATTGGCGACGCTTACCCGTACAAAGTGGGGCGCTTTCAAGAACTGTTCCGCATCGCCGATGCTAACGGCATCCCCCGCCCCACCGTCCTCATCACCGAATGGGGCTGGACCTATGAGAATGTGCCGCCGCCGGAGCGGGCCATGGCCGATGTGGCCTGGGCTTCTCGGCTGTATGCGCCGTACCCGGAAGTGAAAGGAGCAGCCATCTGGTATCTAGGCAATGGTTTTGCCGATATTGCCAATAAAACACAGCAGTTGATCTACCCGGTGATGGTGTATACGCTGCAAAACTACTTCCCCGCCCCGCTGCCGCCCAACCGCCAGCCCATTGCCCCAGAGCAGTTTGCGCCGTAATTCAGACTGCCGGGGAGTGACGGCCGTTCCCCCACTCGATTCCCCTGCCCCCCCATGTTATAATCCCACGCCTGAATCGGTAATCGCTGCAAAAGCACCGTTATCTGACCACCGATAACCGATTGCCGATAACCAATTACCGAAACAAGGGATGTGTATGAGCGAAAAACTCAGTTTTCAAGAGATTATTTTGCGCCTGCTCGACTATTGGAAAGAGCAGGGCTGCCTGATTCAACAACCATACAACGTGCAGGTAGGCGCGGGCACCATGAACCCGGCCACCTCGCTGCGTGTGTTGGGGCCAGAACCCTGGAATGTGGCCTATATTGAACCGAGTATTCGGCCGGACGACGGCCGTTTTGGGGACAACCCCAACCGGATGCAAATGCACCACCAGTTGCAGGTCATCCTCAAACCCGACCCCGGCAACCCGCAGGAACTGTACCTGAAAAGCCTGGAAGCCATCGGTATCAATCCCCGTGAACACGACATTCGTTTTGTGGAAGATAACTGGGAAAGCCCGGCGCTGGGCGCGTGGGGGCTGGGCTGGGAAGTGTGGCTGGACGGTCAAGAGATCACCCAATTCACCTACTTCCAACAGGCCGGCGGCGCGCCGCTAGACCCCGTCTCCGTGGAAATCACCTACGGGCTGGACCGCATTGCCCTGGCGCTGCAAAGCGTTAACAGTGTGTGGGCGATGGAGTACGGCGCGGGCATCAGCTACGAAAATGTGCTGTTGCAAAGCGAAATTGAACATTGCCAATACTACTTCAACGTGGCCGACGTAGACGCCATCAAACAGGTGTATGACATTTATGAACGGGAAGCGCAGCGTTGTATTGACGCCGGGCTGGTGATGCCCGCGCACGATTACAACCTGAAATGCTCCCACTTGTTCAACATTCTGGATACACGCGGCGCAATTGGCGTGACGGAACGCGCCCAATTTTTCCGGCGCATGCGCGGCATTGCCCGGCAGGTGTCTGACCTGTACCTGGCACAGCGAGAACGGCTGGAATACCCCTTCCTACCCGCCGATTGGCCCGAAGAACGGGTGACACTGCAACGCCCCCTGGCCGGAGCAGACGCTCCCCAGGAATTTCCCAGCCCCCAGACCTTCCTGCTGGAAATTGGCAGCGAAGAACTGCCCGTTGACGACCTGAACAGCGCCATCCGCCAACTGCGCGTACTGGTACCCGAACTGCTGGACGAACTGCGCCTGACGTATGAGCGGGTGGAAGTGGAAGGCACGCCGCGCCGGTTGGTGGTCACGGTGATCCAATGCGCGCCGCGCCAGCCTGACCAGGAAACGGTGGTGAAAGGGCCGCCCGCCGACCGCGCCTTTGACGCCGAAGGCAAACCGACCCAGGCCGCCCATGGTTTCGCTAAAGGCAAAGGGGTCAGTCTGTCTGATTTGCGCATTGAGGAAGAAGGCGGGAAGCGGTACGTCACGGCCGTGATCCGTGAACAGGGCCGCCCCGCCATCCCGGTGCTGGCCGAGGCGCTGCCCGGCCTCATTGCCGCCATTAAGTTTGAAAAGAGTATGCGCTGGAACTCCACCAACATCAGCTACAGCCGCCCGCTGCGCTGGCTGGTGGCGCTCTATGGCCCGGAAATTGTACCCTTCAGCTATGCCGGGGTGGAAAGTGGGCGGGTGAGTCGGGGTTTACGGCCGTATGACTCCCCCGAAATAGAAATTGACAATGCCGTCAACTACGGTGGGCTGCTGCGTAAACAAGGCCTACTCCTCAACGCCGACAAGCGCAAAGAACAAATTTTGCTGGTCGCCGGCAAACTGGCGGCCGAAAAAGGAGGCGCCATTCCCGCCGACCCCGATTTACTGGACGAAGTGGCGAATCTGGTGGAACGACCCACGCCGCTGCGCGGTACTTTTAGTGATCGTTTCCTCAAATTGCCCGCCGAAGTGCTGGTGGCGGTGATGAAAAAGCACCAGCGCTACTTCCCGGTGTATAACGAACACGGCCGTCTCATGCCCTACTTCATCGGTGTGCGCAATGGCGACGAAAAACACCTGGACTTTGTGGTGGAGGGTAACGAACATGTCATCGTCGCCCGTTTCGCCGACGCCGAATTCTTTTACGGGCAAGATAACAAACACAAGCTGACCGACTTTTTGCCCAAATTGGGCACACTGACCTTCCAGGCCGAACTGGGTTCCATGTTGGACAAAAGCCGCCGTCTGGAACAGTTGACGCCCGTCATCGCCGGTATGTTGGGGCTGGATGAAGAGGAAACGGCCGTGGCCACCCGCGCCGCCGCCTTAGCCAAAGCCGATCTTGCTACCAGCATGGTGGTGGAAATGACCTCCTTGCAAGGGATCATGGGCGGCCATTATGCCCAACTGAGCGGTGAACCGGAAGCGGTGGCCCAGGCCATTGCCGAACAGTACCAGGCCGTCAGCCGGACGCGCCCCGGTCTGGCGCTGGCTCTGGCCGACCGGCTGGACAGTCTGGCGGGGCTGTTTGCCGCCGGGTTGGCCCCCAAAGGTTCCAACGACCCCTTCGCCCTGCGCCGCGCCGCCCTGCACATCATCGAAAACCTGACGACCAACCAGATTTCGTTCGACGTGCGTACCGGGATGCAGGCGGCGGCCCAATTCCTGCCCATCCCCCAGTCATCTGCCGGGCTGGATGAGGTGATGGGGTTTGTGTACGGCCGTCTGGAAGGCGTGCTGCGGGAACAGGGTTTTGCCGCGTCTGTGGTCAAGGCGGTGCTGGCAGCGCAAGGGGACAATCCATATCTGGCGGGGCAAACGGCCGTGGCCCTCAGCGCCGCCATCCGCCAGGATGACTGGCATCTGTTGTTAGACGCCTATGCCCGCTGTGTGCGCATCACCCGCAGCTACGCCGCGCCGTTCCCGCTGCGCCCCGCCGATTTTGCCCTACCTGCCGAGAAGAATTTGCTGGCAGCATATCAATCAGCGGCAGCCAACAATGGCGATCTGCCCACCTTTGTGGAGAATCTGCGGCAGATGCAGCCCGCCATTTCCGCCTTTTTTGAGGAGGTATTGGTGATGGATGAGGACACGGCCGTGCGTGAGAACCGCCTGGCCTTGCTGCAACACATCGCCGGCCTGGCGGCCAGTCTGGCGGACCTGTCCCAACTCGAAGGATTCTAGGGAGATAATGCGTGATACGTGACACGTAACACCTCTTTCACTCGTCACGTATCACGCATCACTTAACACCCCATTTGTGAAAATTGACACGAACAAGGCTTCTTTGCTACAATTCGTTCAAAATGTTTTGAAAGTTTGTGATAGTAGCCACGAATGATACGGACGGGCCAAGTATCTCTTAAAAATTTTCGCGCCCCTTCGCGTCCTTCGCGGATCAGGTAACACATGAACGACTATCAGCCGGTAACAATTGCACCGGACGTAACCATCGGCGGCGAGACCGTTTATTTGATGGCGGGGCCTTGCTCGGTGGAGAGTTATGAGCAAACGGCCGTAATTGCCACAACCTTAGTGAAAGCAGGCATCAAAATCATGCGCGGCGGCGCTTTCAAGCCACGCACTTCCCCACACAGCTTCCAGGGATTGGGGGTCGAAGGGCTGGAAATCCTGCGGGACGTGGCCGACCAACACGGGCTGTTGGTCATCACCGAGGCACTGGCGGTGGAGCATGTGCCGTTGGTGGCCGAATATACCGACATCATCCAGATTGGCAGCCGGAACATGCAGCATTACCCCCTGCTGTGGCGGGTGGGCGAACTGGACAAACCGGTGCTGCTCAAACGCGGTTTTATGTCAACTGTAGCCGAGTGGCTGCAAGCCGCCGAACATATCGCCAGCCGGGGCAACCGGCGCATCATCCTGTGCGAACGGGGCATCCGCACCTTTGAAACGGCCACACGCAACACGCTGGACACCAACGCCATTGCCCTGCTCAAACAGATGTCCCCCTACCCGGTTATCGCCGACCCCAGCCACGCCACCGGGCGCGCCGGCCTGGTGCTGCCCGCCGCGCGTGCAGCCATTGCCGCCGGGGCCGATGGGCTGCTGGTAGAATTCCATCCTGATCCAACAGCAGCATTGTCTGATGGGGAGCAGTCATTACCATTGGATATGCTGCCGCTGTTTGTGGAGAGTGTGCGCGGGGTGGCTACGGCCGTTGGCCGTTCATTCGTCTGATTGACAATCCCCAAAGCAAGGGCAAAATTTATCTATGACAGACCTTGCCTTGAATCTCGGTTATGTGGGTCTTTTTCTCATCACCTTCCTGGCCTCAACCATCTTTCCTTTCCCCTCTGAGTTGGTAGTGACGGCTATGCCGCCATTGGGCTACAACCTTTGGCTGGTTATTATCGTGGCCATGACGGGGAGTTTTCTGGGCAATCTGGTCAACTATTACGTAGGCGCAAAAGGTACAGACTTTGTATTCTCCCGCTACATTTCCATCAAACCGGAGCGGTGGGCGCAAGCCGAAGGGTATTTCCGGCGGTGGGGCGTTTATTCTTTGCTTTTTTCCTGGCTGCCAGTCGTGGGCGACCCGCTAACCATTGTCGCTGGAGCATTTCATGTTGATTTACGCGCCTTTGCGTTTTGGGTATTGCTGGGCAAACTGGTACGTTATCTGGTCTTTTTTGGCATTTTTAGTTCGTTCTTCGACAATTTTTAGTTTGTAGCAGGCGACAAATCGTCTGCTACAAACAATTTTGGAGGCTATACATGAAATTCATTGATCTCACCATTCCCTTTGGCATTGGCACCCCGGCCTGGCCGACTTATGAACCGCTGCAGGTGAAGTATTTCAAGCGGTTGGCGCCCAACGGGGCCAATGGGCAGTTAGTGACGCACAGCAATCACGTAGGCACCCACCTGGATGGCGAAATCCATTTTTACACGCCGGGCAAAGATATTGCCCAACTGGATTTTGATTTTCTGGCAGGGGAAGCGGCTATCGTTGACCTGAGCGATGTGTGTGGCGATTACGATGTGTACACGCCGGAAATGATTGAAGAACGGGTGGAAGTACGCGACGGCGACATTCTCATCATCCATACCGGCTACCACCATTTTGGTTGGGACCAGCCCTACGGCAACGAGGTGCGCTATATGGTGATGCATCCCGGCCCGGATGCCCGTTTTGCCCAATGGTGCATTGATCGCAAAATCAAGTGGATTGGCGTGGATTGTGGCAGCGCCGACCACCCCATGAACACCAAAATCCGCGAATGGATGCCGGCGCAGGCAGAGGACGCCGACCGCCATTTTCGCCAGAAATACGGCAAATCGCTGGCGGAATACTTCACCAAAGAGATGTACCAGATGATGCACCTGTGGCTGTTTGACAAGGGCATTATCCATGCGGAATGTGTGGGCGGGGATATTGATTTGCTGGTGAACCGGCGGGCGCCGGTGGGCTGTTTTCCCTGGCGCTTTGTGGATGGCGAGGCGAGCATCGCCCGCATTGTGGCCATGGTAGAGGATGAGGAGTATGAGCGGCTGATGGCCAAAAAGGCCGCCATGCCCAAAACGCGCTTTGGCGATTGTTATGACCCGGTTCATGTGGAACGGTTGGGCGGCAGGGGGCGCGTTTTTTAGCTCTGCTTGGGGGGCATTGGCAATTACGCCAATGCCGCCAGCACCGTATCCAAATCCTTGTCGCCGCGCCCACTCAAGTTGACAATGATGATTTGATCAGAGCGCATCTGGGGCGCTTGTTTGATGACTTCGGCGATAGCATGGCTGCTTTCCAGGGCGGGGATAATGCCTTCTAATTTGCACAGGGTTTGAAAGGCAGCCAAAGCTTCTTCGTCGGTGGCGTAAGTGTAACCGGCGCGTTCCTGGTCACGCAGCAGGGCGTGTTCCGGGCCAACGCTGGGATAATCCAGCCCGGCGCTGATGCTGTGCGTTTCCATAATCTGGCCGTCGGCCGTTTGCATCACATAGCTCTTGGTACCGTGCAGCACCCCCACGCGGGCCAGGTTCAGGTCGGCAAAACGCGCCGCATGTTTGCCGCCGCTGATACCTTCGCCGCCAGCCTCCACGCCGATAAGCTGCACACTTTCGTCATCGCGGAAGGCGTGGAAGATGCCCATGGCATTGCTGCCGCCGCCGACACAGGCGATGATCATATCCGGCAAACGGCCGTGTACCGCCAAAATCTGCTCCCTTGCTTCCAGGCCAATCACGCTCTGAAAGTCACGCACCATCATGGGGTACGGGTGTGGCCCCAGCACCGAACCGAGCAGGTAATGGGTGTCAGCCACATTGGTCACCCAATCGCGGATGGCTTCGTTGATGGCGTCTTTGAGGGTGCGGCTGCCGCTGCTAACAGGGCGCACTTCTGCGCCCAGCAGCTTCATGCGGGCCACGTTGGGCTGCTGCCGGGCGATGTCTACTTCGCCCATGTAGACGATGCACTCCAACCCCAGCAGGGCACAGGCGGTGGCCGAGCCGACGCCGTGCTGCCCCGCGCCCGTTTCGGCGACAATGCGTTGTTTGCCCATGCGTTTGGCGAGCAATGCCTGGCCCAGGGCGTTGTTGATTTTGTGCGCGCCGCTGTGGTTGAGGTCTTCGCGCTTGAGGTAAATTTGGGCGCCACCCAGGTGTTGGGAGAGGCGGCGGGCGTGGGAAAGGGGCGACGGCCGTCCCACATACGTCTTGAGCAGGTAATCAAACTCGGCCAAAAAGGCGGGGTCAGTGCGCGCCTGTTCATAGGCGACAATCAGTTCCGCCAGAGCAGGCATCAGCGTCTCCGGCACAAACTGGCCCCCATACGGGCCAAACTTGCCCCGTTCATCCGGTACATCAATTTTCGGTAATTGCATGGTTATATCCATATCCTTCATCCGCCAGGTTGATGAGGATTATAGCCCGCCCTATGGCTGAATGGGATAGAATTATTGCAAGTGGGGTTCACAAAGGAGCAGCACCAGGAGAGATGTGGCGTCACTGATCTGGCCGCTGCGAGCCAGATGGTACACCTCGGCGATGGGGGTTGGGTGGATGCTCATCACTTCCACCGGTTCGTGAGCCGGTTCGCCCAATATGACGTTTTCGGCCAAAAAGTAATGCCCTACTTCGTTACAAATGCCATTGGCAGTGTAAAACTGTCCCCGGTATGTTAGCCTATCGGTCACACCGCCGATCTCTTCACGCAGTTCTTCATGGGCTGCCTCTGCCAGAGTTTGCCCTGGTTTGACGCTGCCAGCCGGAATTTCCCAACACCAATCTTGCACGGTGTGGCGGTATTGGCGCACCAGGATAATGTCACCCTGAGCAGTGACGGGCAGCACCCATACCGCCTGACTTTTGACGACGACGTTGTATTCAGCAGAGTCACCATTCGGCAGCAAAATCTGGTCATGGCGCACGGCATACCAGGGGCACTGCCAGACAATTTTGGAGTTCAGGGTTTGGAAGGGCGGCATGGATGCTGGGATAAAGGTGAGATGGGGAGATTGATAGAATCTATCAATCTCCCCATCTCCAATCTTTTACTGCTTTCGCCGCCAGAAGAAGAGGCCGAGCAGGGGCAGCACGGCCGTGACCGCCAACGTATTCCCGGCGGGTGGGGGCGCGGCGCTGCTGCTGTCTGCCGGTTTGACGATGACGGGCAGGTAGATGAAATAGTCAGGCGGGGGCGGTGGTTCCTCGACAACGGCCGTTGTCGTCAACGCCACGCTGGCCGAAACCGTATCATCACCGGCGGACACGGCCGTGACCGTCACCGTATCGCTCAGGCCATTGGTTGCCGTAAGCGGCACATGCACCGCCACCGCTGCCACCTCGCCGGCGCCGGAGGCCAGCGTCACCGTCACCGGGGACACATGGGTCATCCAGGCATTACCGGCCATAGCAAAACTAAAGCTGTCGGTGATGTCGCCGGTGTTGGTGATGTTGAGGGTATAGGTAACAACAGCGCCCGCCGTATCGGTAATGGCCTGGGTAACGGCCGTGAGTTCCACACCATACACCGGCAGCGGCGGCGCTTCCACCGTCAACATGACGGGCACAATCACCAGCGGCCTGGCCGGGTCATTGCTGTCCAGGCACAAGGCGCCCGTGTACACGTCTGCCGCCAGCCCCGTGCTGTCAAAAACCACATCTACGGCCGTAGCCTCATCCGGGTTAATGCTGCCGGCGTCAGGCGCGGCGCTCAACCAGGGCAGGTCGCCAGGGACGGCGCAGTTGTCGTCTGTCGCTTCGCTCAGGCTCCAGGTCAACGGCTGCGTACCGGTGTTGCTGATGGTGAGGGTTTGGGTGACGGCCGTGTCCATTCCTTGCACACTGCTTAGGCTGGCCGGGTCCACCTCAATAACCGGTTGATCCGGTCGCGGCAGCGGCCACACATAAGCCCCGCGCGCCCGCGTGAACAGCGCCAACGTGGTAAAACCACGATCAATCGCCATATCCCAGATCATCACCCGCGGCAGCCCGGCCGTAAAGAGATTCCAGGTCGGTGAAGACTCACTAATATCGTCGGTGAAATAAAGCCCCCAATCCGTCCCGGCAAACACCTGGTTGGGAATCCAGGGATTGGCAATGATGCTGTTCACCGGGATATTGGGCAAATTACCTGTCTTGTCCTCCCAGGTGAAGGAAGAGCAGTTGGCGTTACACGTCACCTGGAAAACATGGCCCGGCGTGGTTGGCGTGTTCTCGTCAAAACCGCCCACCGCCGCAAAACCGGTGGTAGCCACGGTGGGATGTGTGGCCACATCCATAATGGGGCGGTTAGGCAGCACCGCATTACCGCCGGTCACATCCACCCAGGTGGCGCTGTTCGCCACCCCCTGCCCCAGGCCAAAGCCATACTGTACATTGCCATCCAGCGTCCCCACAATGGCAATGGAGCCATCATTCACGCCATAACTCAACTGCTGGATAAACGAGCGCGCCCCTAATGTACCTTTGGTCAGGTCGGGGCTGTTTACCAGAAAAGTTGTGCCCGCGTTAATGGATTCCCAGACGCGGTGGGTACCCACGAGCATATGGTTGCATATCGCACCGGGACAATTATATTTGTCCAATTCATAGGGCATAATAAAACTGAGGCGGTCGCCCGTCCAGGGTCTTGCAAGGGTATTGTATGTCCCGTAGGGGCCGGTGATAGAACGTTTTAGGCCACCATTCTGGCTTTCCTGGTACCAGTTCAACCCTTGCTTAGGTTCAATACGGGCAAACATACCATCGCCGCCGGTCGTCATTTGCCATTGGGCCACTCCCACCGGTTCGCCGCCGGCCACATCCCACACCTTGACCATTGAGCCGTTGTCCTGCGCACCGCCGTTGATGCCGGGAGCGCCGGACGTGTTGAAGTTACCGGTGATGTCACCAGAATAAAATTCGATGGTGTTGAACGTCTGGTTTAAGCGCACAAAGTTATTAAAGCTAAGTGTGGGTGAGGTAGCGACATCGGTAGAGTACGCGCCACCATCGGTCGTCACCAGCAGTCGGTCAGGATCGTTATTTACGTAAGACAGGCCATGATGGTCTACATGCACGACATTGCCACCAGAGTAACCGACGGTAATATTGCTCAAACTGGCGCCGCCATTGGTGGATCGCCAGAGGTCAATCATCTGGACAAAGATGACCATGGGGTTGGTGGGGTCTACGATCACATTTTGGTCATACCAGTTTTGGGTGCTGCCGCCGTCGGTGTTGGTTCCTTGAATCCAGGTCGTACCACCATTATCGCTACGGAAAACGGCCAGCAGGCCATTGTTCAGATTGGTATCGGCCACTACAGCATAAATCACAGTGGGGTTGCTGGGAGCCATGGCAATGTCTATGCGGCCAACAGCGCTGGGGTTATTGGGCGTGCCATTGCCCGTACCTGCCGGGAAGCCGTTATCCTCTCTGGTGAGCAGCGTCCAGTCACCTACAGCCGGGCAGCCGCTGGTGGGCATGGTGGTTTTGTAAACGCCATTCGCCCCATTTTGATCCAGGTCTGGCTGCACGGGCGTGGGTGCGCCGCGTGTACCAATGGCCACATAGATGTCCGTGCTGACGCCGTTGTCATGGAGAATAAGGCCGGTGCCGTCTTGCCGCTGGCTGGTGTGGGGGTTGGTCAGGCAGGGGCCGTCCCAATTTTGCCCGGCGTCATAGGAGAAGTAGACGCCGGTTTTAGCGGTGACAACCAGGGTGTCGCTGTTGCGTGGGTCAACCCGCACTTTGCCGATGGCCTGGTATTGGGGGAATACACCGGGATTTTGTGGATAGACCGGGCCAAAAACATCAGCGCCTAGCACTTCCCAGGTGGCGCCGGCATCGGTGCTTTTCAACACACCGGCGCTGCCAAATGACCAGGAGCCGTAACGTAAGTCGCCGGTACCGGCGTAAATGGTGTTGTGGTCATTGGGATCAAGCGTGAGGTCGCCAATGGTGGTGTTGGCAATGAGCGGGTCATCGGTGACAACGGTCCAGGTGGTGTTTTGGTCGCAGCAGTTAGTGGTTTTCCAGACGCCGCCGCCATCAGAACCAACATAGGCGATATTAGGGGAAATAGGATCACTGACGACGACGTTGGTGCGACCGGCGACAATGCCATAAGCAAAACAACCCTGGCAGCCATTCGATTGCAGCGGTTGGGGACCGAGAGCAGTGAATTGGGTGGGGTCCAGGTTGCCGTTGCCCGCCAATCGGGAGGCAGCCAGGGCGCCTTCGGGCAGGGCAGATTGAATGAGTTTGTCGGTTTCAGCGGCAGCCACCAGCCATTGCTGGTCAAAGACGCCGGTAGGATAAGAGGCGCGGACGGCCCAAAAGTCGCCGACGCTGTTCAGGAATTCCCCTTCCATTTCCGGGGTTTCGCCGGCTTCGGCAGCATACCGTTCCGGGGGTACGCCTTTGGCCATCATTAGCTGAACCTGAGCTTGCCGGGCGGCTACCCCTTCGGGGATGGGCATAACGGGGCGCGTCAGGGCGGTGAACCCGGCCAACAATAAGGCGGCCAACATGAATACAGTAAGTAAGCGGGCAGGTTTTGACTCCATATGTTTATTCTCCTTACAATCAACAATCAGTGAAGGCGCCCACAGGCGATGAGTGGGACAAGTTAAGATGGCGGGAATTATAATGCTGAATAGATAAATGGCTAATTTTCAACTGTTCAGACCTGACAGGTTTGTTAATGGGTTAAAAACCTGTCAGGTCTCTAGTAAAACGTTACGGCCGTGCCAACGTATTGTAGGCATCCTGTAAATAAAGGAGCAGCTGTATGCGGACAAACAAACAGATGACCGACCTCTGGGAACGAGCCAAAACACCGCTGGCGGTATTGGGCGGGTTTATCTTTCTCCTCTGGTTTTTGGAGTTTGTAGATTGGTTGGTTTTTAACGGGGCGCTGGATGGGTATGGCATCAAACCACGCACGACCAATGGCTTATTAGGCATTTTATATGCGCCGTTTTTGCACGGCGGCTTTGGGCATCTGATGGCCAACACCATGCCCATTCTCATTTTGGGCGGGCTGATACTTTTCTCTCGGGGGTTAAAAGATTTTTTTATTGTCACCGGCCTGGTGATGATCGTGAGCGGGTTGGGCACATGGCTGATTGGACCCAGTTTTTCCGTGCATATTGGCGCCAGCGGTCTGGTTTTTGGCTATTTTGGCTTTTTGCTGCTCATGGCTTATTTCGAGCGAAGCTGCCAGGCCATTGTGGTAGCAGGGGTAGTGCTTTTTGTGTATGGCGGGTTGGTTTGGGGGATTTTGCCACGTGGCGACGGCATTTCCTGGCAGTCTCATTTGTTCGGGTTGGTGGGGGGCTTTCTAGCAGCGTATTTGTTGGGCAAGAACCAGCCAGATGAATTACCGACGCCAACAGGTGAACCGCCTACGGAGGATAACATTGTCATACATGACAGCTATGATGTTTAGATAACAATTTCCCTTCGTAGATCAGGCCGCATCTAGCGCTACCGACCGCTCAAACTGCCGCTGCCCTACCCTGGCTAACAAAATGCTAAAGGCATACAGCACAATCAGCGGCGCCATGGTCAGCAGCATCGTCACCGGGTCAATGGAAGGCGTAATGACGGCGGCCAAAATCGCCACAATCACCACCGCGTAACGCCATTGTTCGCGCAGCATTTGCGCCGTCACCATGCCCACCCGCGCCAGCACATAAACGATAATTGGCATCTGAAAACTGACGCCAATCCAAAAGACCATGCGTACCACAAAACTGATGTAATCCTGGCTCGTCCACTCGGTGCGGAACACGTCTTGCATGAAGTTTGCCAGAAAATTGATGGCTGCCGGCACCAGAATAAACCAGGAAAACATGATGCCTAATAGAAAGAGCGCCAACGAACCGGGGATAAAAATGTAGACGTATTTTTTTTCAGAAGGGGTCAGCCCTGGAGAAATGAAAAGCCATATCTGATACAAGATGAAGGGCATCGCCATGACCGCGCCAAAAAGCAAGGCGACTTTGAAGAAGGTTTCAATACCTTCGGTGGGGCGTAATGTCTGCAAAGCCGCTGCGCTGTCCGGCACACTGTTCACATACGGCTGCATGAGGTAGGCTAACAAGGGTTGGGCAATGGCAAACCCTAATAGGGTGCCAATGAACAATGCCCCTGCGGCGTAGGTAATGCGCACCCGCAAATCATTCAGGTGCCCTAATAGGGTCATATGGGTGCCATCTGACTCGCTCTCTGGCAAAGGGTCAGCTGTGGTCATGCTTCGGAATCTCCCGGCACGTCAACGGGTTTTGGCAAAGCTGACGCCGGCGGCGAGGGTTTGGGGTGGACGCCATTGTTTATTCCGGCAGCCGGGGCTTCACCATTGATAGACTTTAGGGAGGGTGGCTGGATTGAGTTTTCAATCTCATCCAATGCCTTTTTCCCTTCCTCGGTAACGCTAGTGGTAACGGAGGTGAACTCCTGGCGCAGGAATTGCAGTTCCTGGCGCAGGGCTTTTACTTCATCCATGGCATCACGCATGGCACGGCCGTCATCCAACCCATCCAGTTCATTATTCAACTGGCGCATAAAACTGCGGGAAATCAGTTGAAGCTGCGCCGACGTTTTACCCAACCAACGCGCCACCTTGCCGATGCGCTCCGGCCCCATCACCACCCCGGCAATAATCAGGATGAGAATCAGTTCCGGCATGCCAATGCCAAAAATGTTGTCCATCTTTTTGATGCGTGAACCGTAATCCGAAACTCGTAATCCGAAGCCCGATTACCGATTACCGATTACCGATTACGAATTCTGTCCTTCTGTTTGATCGTTCTTTTCCGTAGGCTCAGCCTGGCCTTCTTTCACACCTTCACGGAATGCTTTGATGCCTTTGCCCAATTCGCCACCAATTTTACTAATGCGGCCGACGCCAAATAGAATTAACACCACCGCTAAGATAATCAACAGTTCAGGTAAACCTAAAGGTCCCATGGGAGTTCTCCTCTAAATACAGTTGGAGATTGGAGATTGTATTTCCTGCAATCTCTAATCTCTTTTACTCTTTTACGGCCGTCATTATACCAGACTACCCACTAAAAACAGGGCAGCTTTTAGGTTTGTTCATATTTTAGAATAACCTGCCCTGGGAGTATAATTTCCCGGCAAAGCGATTGAAAAATCGCTGTACCAGGAGAAAAACATGAAAGTTGGCGTTATTTTCCCCCAAATTGAGTTTCCGGCTGACCCCCTTGCCATCCGTGATTATGCGCAGGCGGCCGAGGCGTTGGGCTTCAGCCACATCCTGGCTTATGACCATGTGTTGGGCGCAAACCCGGATCGGCCGGGCGGCTGGCAAGGGCCATACACCCACGAGAATCCATTTTTTGACCCCTTTGTGCTGTTCAGCTACATGACGGCCGTCACCACCACCATTCACTTTGTCACCGGCGTCCTCATCCTGCCACAGCGGGACACGGCCGTCGTCGCCAAACAAGCTGCCTGCCTGGATGTGCTGAGTAACGGCCGTTTCCGCCTGGGCGTGGGCGTTGGTTGGAACCGGGTGGAGATGGAAAGCATCGGCCACCAATTTCACAATCGCGGCAAACGCATTGAAGAGCAAATGGCGGTGCTGCGCCGGCTCTGGACACAACCACTGGTGCGGTTTGACGGCCGTTACCACCACCTGGATGACGTGGGCCTGAACCCCCTGCCCGTGCAGCGCCCCATCCCTATCTGGCTGGGCGGCCATGCCGACGCTGTCCTGGAGCGGGTGGCCCGCCTGGGTGATGGCTGGTTTCCCAACTACCGCACCCCAGAACTGGCACGGCCGTCGCTGGAAAAGTTGGATGACTATCTGGCGGCGCACGGCCGCAGCCGCACCGATATTGGTATCGAAGCCCGTCTGGCCTACAAAGACGGCACGCCCGAAAGCTGGCGAAATGCCCTGGAAAGCTGGCAGCAAACGGGCGCCACCCATCTCACATTCAACACCATGGGCGCGGGATTGGACACGGCCGTGAAACACCTGCAAGCCGTCGAGCAGTTCGCCTACGCCATCTAAAGGAACACCTATGGAAATCCTCGGCGGCCCTCTTTTTGCTGTAGCCGGTGCGGGTGAATCACATGGCCCGGCCATTACCACCATCGTTTTTGGCTGCCCACCCGGTCTGAAATTGTCGCGGACGGCCGTCCAACACTATCTGGATCGGCGACGACCCGGCAGCAGTCGGCACGGCACCCCCCGCAATGAAAAAGACAAAGTGGTACTGCTCTCCGGCCTTTACCAGGATGATCACGCCGCCCTCACCGCCGGCCCGGCCATTCACCTGACCGTTGATAAAGCCGAATTCCAGACCACCGGCTACGAAGAAGGCTTTACCACCGGTGAACCGATCAGCGCCATTGTGCTGTCTGCCACCGGCAAGTCGAGGCATTATGCCCAGTTTATGGGGCCAACCGGCGCGGTGCGCCCCGGCCATACTGACCTGGTGAAGTACCACCAATCCAAAGGATTTGTGGATGTGCGCGGCGGCGGCCGTTCCAGCTATCGCAGCACCATTTCGGACGTAATTGGCGGCTCTATCGCTCGGATTTACTTACAAGAGATGTTTGGTACGGTGATCCTCTCGTCTATCAGCCAGGTGGGGCCGCTGCAAACCGGCGTGAGTTTGGGGGATTTTGTGAGCGAGTGGATGAGGGAGCACGGCCGTCAGACCATCCCGCCCGACGAAATCCAACATCTTCAAGACCGGCTGGCCGCCGCTGAAATCCATTCTCTGGACAACGATTTTGCCCAGGCAGCCGCCGAACTCATCAAAAAAACACGCATCGAAGGGGATTCGCTGGGCGCGGCCGTGGAAGTGGTAGCCGTGAATGTGCCCGCACTGGTGGGCGAACCGCTGTACCACAGCCTGAAAGTGCGGCTCATGGGGAGTTTGGGCGGCCTGCACGCCGTACAATCCTGCGAAATTGGCGACGGCATTCAGGTAGTCGCCCGGCATGGCAGCGAAAACAATGACCCCATCCGGCACACCGGCTACCAGGCAAACAGTCATGGTGGGCTGATTGGCGGCATCACCAGCGGCATGCCGCTGGTATGCCGTGTCGGTTTCAAGCCTACTTCCACCATTCACAAACCGCAGCAATCGGTGCGCAAAAATCTGGAAGAGATGGAGTTTGAATTGGAAGCGGGGCGGCATGATCCCTGTGTGGGAGTGCGGGCGGGTGTGACGTTGGAGTCACGCCTGGCAATTGAACTGCTCAACGCCGTCCTCTGGCGCCAATCGCAGCACCTTGACCCGCAGCAGTTCCAGTTGTTTACCTAGCTAAAAACCTCCATTCGCCGGTTTGTCAGACTCTTGTCAGATAACGGTATGCTTCTGTTGGCTTTGCCTGAGATTGACGTGACCTTTGGCTGTTATCATGGGCTGCATAACGATGATTCAAGAAAGTTAGGAGAGCAAATGATGAACCTATTGATTTCAACAGCCATACTATTCTTCATTACGATAATAATTTTGAGTGCGCCCTCTACCTGTCTCTTGATAGCAGCCTTGATACGCTCCGCCCAATTGAGTCGGGCTGAGGAAGTAAGGAGAAAAACCCATATGATTTAGTTCTTGCAGGCTCACCTGCTTTCCCCTAAGCCCATTGTCTACAAGTTAAGGACAATTGTGAATTGTCAAGCCCAAAATTGGCTACAATTCACCTATGAAAAACGCAGAGAAAAAACCCAAAAGTTCAGTCCGGCATACACGGGCTATCCAAGTTGAC
>CAADGU010000460.1 GCA_900696625.1 uncultured Chloroflexota bacterium
GGCGGCGTCTTTTTTGTCGCGGGAGCAAATGACCACGTGTTCACCCTGGTCAAAGAGGGGTTTCATGCGGTCAAAGTGGTTCATGTCGGTGGAGTTGTCGGCGTCGGTGAAGAGGCGGATTTCGCCTCTGGCGGCCAACATGCCTTCACGCACGGTATACCCTTTGCCCCGGTTTTGCGGCCGGTCAATCCAGCGGATGTTCTCTTTGCCGGCGGCAAAAGCGGCCACGACCCCAGCGGTGTTGTCCTGGCAACCATCCAGGACGATGAGCAGTTCCCAGGGGTAGGGTTGGGCGGTGAGGTAGGTGTGTACGGCCGTGAGCGTCTTGCCGATCCGTTCTTCTTCATTGTAGGCCGGAATAATCACCGACAGGTATGGTTTCATTTCTTCTTCGTTCTCCATGAGCAGTTACCGGAGAGGAATGTTACCTGTGGCGGGGGGTATCGTCAACGGGTGTTAAGACGGCCGTCAGGGAATCGTCGTCTATGCGGCGGATTGCCTGCACCTGTTTACGTTTGGGCCACATTTTGAAGATGCCCCACAGCCCGGCCAACTGACCACGCAGCCGGGCGCGGGCGGCTTCACCCCGCCAGGCGCGGAGGGCGGCAAATGTGATGCGTAATTGGGCTTTTAATATGAGAAACCAGTAATGGCGTAATTGGGTAATGGGGACATTTTTCCAAATAAGATAGAGGAAGTTACGGCCGTCGTAATAACTGCCGGTGACGCTGCCGCCGGTGGCTTTGAGTTTGTGGTAGACAACGGCCGTAGGCACATACAGCACCCGCCACCCGGCCAGATTGATGCGCCAGCCCAGGTCTACATCTTCGCAGGAAAAGAAAAAGTCGTCGTCCAGGAAACCGACAGTCTGCAACACTTCGCGCCGGTACGCGGCGGCGCCGCCGCAGGCGCTGAAGACGTACTCCTCCTGGTCGTACTGCCCTTCGTCCTTTTGCCAGACGCCGCGATTGCCGGGGATACCGTCCACGCGATAAAAATCGCCCGCCGTATGAATATGGTCGCGCCGGTCAAAGAGCAGCATTTTGCTGGCGACGCTGCCCACCTCGGGATGTTCGCTGAAAGCGCGGATGATTTCGGATAGCCAATGGGGGTGTACGGCCGTGTCGTTATTGAGCAAAATGATGATCTCCCCCTGCGCCGCCGCCCAACCGGCATTACACGCCCCGGTAAAACCCCGGTTTTCGCCCAATTCGATGAGCCTGACTTCCGGGTACTGTGCGCGCACCAATTCTTGGGTGCCGTCGGTGGAGCCATTGTCCACCAGGATGATTTCAAGATTCTGGCAGCTTTGTTGGCGCAGGGAGTCAAAGCAGCCAGGGAGGTGGTGACGGCCGTTGAAATGGGGGATGATGATGGAGGCGACTGGCATGGAATGGGGAGATCGGAGATTAGAGATTGGAGATTAACCCAATCTCCAATCTCTAATCTCCAATCTCAAAAATGTCCAGAATGAAAGCGTACTCAAGGGCGGTGTCTTTGAGGTAGTCGTAACGGCCGGAGGAGGAGAAGTGCCCTGCGCCCATGAAGGTTTTGAGCAGCAGACGATTGTTGTCCGTTTTGAGGGCGCGCAGTTTGGCGGCCCATTTGGCCGGTTCCCAATACTGTACGCGGGGGTCATTCAGCCCGCAGGTGATGAGCAGGTTCGGGTAGGCCTGGGCGGTGGTGTTGTCGTAGGGGGAGTAGGAGAGCATGTAGTCGAAATACTCTTTGATTTTGGGGTTGCCCCACTCGTCAAATTCGCCGGTGGTCAGGGGGATGGATTCATCGAGCATGGTGGTGACTACATCCACAAAGGGGACGCCGGCTACCACTGCTTTGAACAGGTCGGGGCGCATGACGGTGACCGCGCCCATCAGCAGCCCACCGGCGCTGCGCCCCATGATCGCCAACCGGTCGGCGTTGGTGTATTTTTGGGCGATCAGGTGTTCGGCGCAGGCGATGAAGTCGGTGAAGCTGTTTTTCTTGTGCAGCCATTTGCCCTGGTCATACCAGTGGCGGCCCATTTCTTGCCCGCCGCGAATGTGGGCGATGGCATAAACGAAGCCGCGATCAATGAGGCAAAGCCGTTTCTGGTCGAAGCGGGGTTCCATGTTCGCGCCGTAGGAACCGTAAGCGTAAAGCAGGCAGGGTGTACGGCCGTTGCGCACCACCCCCTGGCGATATACCAACGAGATGGGAACCTGTGTGCCGTCCTGAGCCGTGGCCCATATCCGCTCCGTCACATAATTGCTGGCGTCATAGCCGCCCAAAACCGGCAGTTGTTTTTTGAATTCCCAGGCCAGGCTGTCCATGTCCAGGTCGTAAGTGGTGTCGGCGGTGGTCAGGGATTGGTAGACGAAGCGCAGTTTGTTGGTGGCCGATTCGGGGTTGTCGGCGCGGGTGTAGCTGTAGACGGGTTCGGGGAAGGGCACTTCGTGGGTTTGCCCGTCGGCGAAGCGGTGAATTTGCAGCGCGCGCAGGCCCTGGGTACGGCCGTAGACCACCAGATGCCCGTCAAACAAATCCAACGTCTCAATAAACCGCTCCGGGTTGTGGGGGATGAACTCTTGCCAGTTGGGTTTTTCTGGCTCGTTTACGGCCGTGACCATCACCTTAAAATTGGGCGCCTTTTCATTGGTATGGATGAAAAAGTGCCCTTGCCGGTGAAACAGGAAATACTGCACCCGTTCCTGCCGGGGTTGGAAAAGTTGGAACGTGCCCAGGGGGGCGTTGGCATCCAGAATATGCTCCTCGCTGGCTTCCAGGCTGAAAATGGTCAACAGCAGGTACGCTTTATCTTTGGTTTTACCCACCATCACATTAAATAGGGTGTCATCTTCCTGATAAAGTACGGAGTCGTTGGCCGCATCTGTGCCCAGCGTGTGGCGGCGCAACTGATAATTGCGCCACTCCTCGTTTTGCACTGTGTAAAAGATGGTCTGGTTGTCGTTACCCCATTCAGCCGTATAGCTGGTATTGGGGATTTGATCGGGCAGTTGTTCACCCGTTTCCAGATTTTTGAACTGCATGATATACCGTTCGCCGCCGCTGGTATCGGTGGAGTAAGCCAGGGTTTTCTGATCGGGGCTGGGTTTGAACACGCCCATTTTGAAGTAGGGCTGACCTTCAGCCAGGGCATTTTCGTCTATCAAAATCTCTTCCGGCGCATCCAGGCTGCCCACTTTGCGGCAGTGGATTTCATATTGCAGACCGGCTTCGGTGCGGGTGTAGTAATAGTTGTCGCCCAGGCGCACCGGCACGGTGCTGTCGGTTTCTTGAATGCGGCCGACCATTTCCTGGTACAGTTTCTCTTGCAGCGGTTCGGTGTGGGCCATCACGGCCTGCATGTAGCCGTTTTCGGCTTCCAGATAGGCCAGCACGTCCGGTTTTTCCCGTTCGCGCAGCCAGAAATAGTTGTCAATGCGGGTACGGCCGTGCAGCGTCAGCGCGTGCGGGCGAATGGCGGCCTGGGGTGGGGTTGGTTGGGTCACTTTACTGGTCTCCTGAAATTTTTGACGCAAAGATGCCAGGCTCTTTGGAAACTGAGGGTTGACAGGGCGTGATGCGTGACGAGTGATGCGTGACCAGAGTGACCATACGTACCACGCGTAACATATCACGCCGAACCCCATGAAATCCTGTAGAGCCAACAAATCTTTGCCATGTTCGGGGAGTTTAACTGGGTGGTGGGCTTGGGGCAAACGGAGGGGGATGAAAAACGGCCGTGAGTGGGGTCACGGCCGTTTCTCTGGTGGGTCATGAAGGATTCGAACCTTCGACCAATGGATTAAAAGTCCACTGCTCTGCCAGCTGAGCTAATGACCCAATGCGTGTGGATTATAACCATGCGTTACCCGTGAGGCAACCGTGATCCGTATACCGATTACGGGCAACGGATCATGAATGATGACTCACGATTTCCAATACTTTGTAAACAGCGGCGGTTCCGGTTCGCCAGGGTAGGGGTCTTCGCCGCGAATCTTTTTAAGGGTGAAAACCAAAAATTCGCCGAAAATGGCAATGGCCGCCGCCGCAACTAAAAAGCCCAATGTGCCCATCACGGCCGCAAATACCATCAGCCCGATCAGAATAAGCCAGATCGGTATCTTCACCGATTTGGAGTAGACGCGGGCGTCTACAAAATAATAGGCAATACCCGAAGCCACCATAAAAATGATCATCATTATAAAAGCAAACACCAGCGGCCCAACGGCGAATTTATTGGTGCCGCTGATGAGGGCGATGATAAAAACAAGGATGGTGGAAATATAGCCGCCCACTTGCGGCACGAAATTGGGCACGCCCACGATAAAACCTTTAATCAGCGCATTGGGAACGCCGCTGAGGCTAAACATCACAGTTGCCAGCAGCCAGTAAAAACCCACCACCAGCAGTGAGCCGAAAAAGAAATTGGCCAGCAGGTTATCGCTGCGCTGGATCAAAATAGCGTATTCGCGGCGCGAATTTTCGGGAAACAATTTGCCCATACCACCAATGGTTGTGGGCATTTCCAGCAAGAAAAAGAGCAAAATGGTGACGATGATGGCAAATTGCCCCATGAGATCGGCGGCGCTGGTGAGCAACTGCCCCAGGCCGCTCACAATCCCGGCCGGGCCGCCAAACAGCTTGGTGATCACAAAATTCGTCGCTATCCTTTGCAGCGGGCTAATAAGAAAACTCAGGTCAATGGGACCAAGATTGAGCGATTCGGGCGGGGCCGGCATGTTGGTGTTGATGAAGGTTTGTAGTTCTTGTAACATGCTAATGGCTACGGAAATAACCCTGCCCGTCAGCGCCACAAAAGCCCAGATAGCTATCACTAAAAAGAGGAAAAAGACGAGAAAGACGGAGATGGAGTAACGCAGTTTGACACGCCGGTGCAAAAAGTTGACGGGGTAACGCAGCACAAATGCCAGCAGCAACGTGATGAGCAGAGTGGTGAGGGCGGGTTTGAAAAACACAAAAACGACGGGAACGAGCAAAACCAGTACCAAACCGGCCAACTGTTTTTGCCAGTCGGGCCAGACGGTAGATGAACCTTTTTGCGGGGAATTTGGATCTCCTGACATGGTTTTTCCTCCTATTTTATCCATGAGCAGACGGCCGTGATTGTACCAGATTCGCGTAGCAGGCCGACGCCCGAATTTGGTTTTTGGATGATCGCCCTAAAGACCGGTGATAAAAAACCGGGGCATCAGGAAAAACATAAACAGGTTAACAAACCCCCACACCCATTGGGCGCGGTTGCTGTCGTCGCCGCGCAGCATGGCCACGTAAACAAAAGGCAGAAAAACCAGCACAAACGCCCCGTACAGTACATGCACATCAAAACGAGCCATGTTGGCGTTACGGCCGTTCAGCCACAATACTCCCCCCAGCACAATGTTCACCAACAGCAGAATTTGGGCCACCACCA
>CAADGU010000461.1 GCA_900696625.1 uncultured Chloroflexota bacterium
GGGCCGCATCGCTCAAGTCCAGTTCCACCACATCGGCCGCATACTGGTTGAGCAGTTCATCCCGCGCCATCACCAGCAGCAGTTCACCCTGGCGAATGATGGCTATGGTGTCACAGATGCGCTCCACATCGCCCAAAATATGGCTGGAAAAAAAGACCGTCACCCGGCCGCGCAAACTTTCAATCAGCGTCAATAATTCATAGCGACCGGCAGGGTCGAGCGCGCTGGTGGGTTCATCCAGCAGCAGCACCGGCGGGTTATGCAGCAAGGCCTGGGCCACCCCCAACCGCTGCACCATACCGCCCGAATACCCACGAATCGGCCGTTTGGCCGCGTCCGTCAGCCCGGCCAGCGCCAATACCTCATCGGCGCGCCGCTGCCGGGTGGCCTTGTCCATCTGGAACAGCTTACCCACGTAATCCAGATAATCACGGGCGCTCATCCAGGGATAAAAGGCGGGGTCTTGGGGCAGGTAGCCAAATGTGGCGCGGGCGGCGCTGTCCGCCTGGGTGGTCTCTATGCCGTCAATCCAGGCGCGCCCGGTAGACGGCCGTGCCAGCCCCGCCAGCAGCCGCATCGTCGTCGTCTTACCCGCCCCATTGCGCCCCAAAAAACCAAAAATGGAACCGGCAGGCACTTCTAAATTTAACGGTTTGAGGGCATCTACCTCCCCATACCGGCGACTCAAATTCTGGCAGCGAATGGCAATCTCACTCATAGTACAGCTACATTTTACGCGGAGACGCAGAGGCACAGAGAATTATCTCTTTACTCCTCCGCATCTCTGCACTTCTGCGTTAAACAGTTTATTCATCCCGCCCGACAACAAAATAGACGATAGGGCCGATCATGTTGAAAAAGAGGATGATCAGCACCCACAGCCACTTGGGGCCTTTGGTTTTTTCGCGCCGGATCAGGTCTACCAGGGCGGCAATCACCAGCGCCAATTGAATGATTAAAATGGGAATCAGCAGGGGGATATACGGCCGTAGCTGCTCCAACTCTTCCATACCAAAACTCCTTTTGGGGCAAGAGACCCCTGGCGGCAATTATACTGTAAGCATAAAGCACTTTGGTCACGCATCACTCGTCACTCGTCACGCATCACAGCCTGCCCTGAGCTTGTCGAAGGGGCCTGTCCCCCCTGAATTCCCCAAAAGCCAAGATGTTCACCCAGTAGTGCGCAGGTCTAAAAGTTCTTCGACTACCGGGGCCAAAGCCTGGCGCACCTGTGGTTCGTCCAGCCGCCGAACCTTGAAAGTGAGAATGCGGCTGCCGGTGTCGTCACCCATAAACTGGCCAAAGGCCAGAAAACTGCCACCGGCCTCCGCCACCGCTTTGGTCACGGCCGCTAACCGGCCCGGTTCATCTGGTATAACGGCCGTTACCCGCACCCCAGGCTCACGCGCACCCATCAATTCCAGCAGCAGCTTAAACAGGTCAGTCTCGGTAATCAACCCCACCACATTGCCATTATTCACCACGGGCAGCCCGCCAATTTTGTTATCCACCATCAGGCGCGCCGCATCTTCCACAGGCGTATCCTCGTGGATGGTCAACACCTGGGTGGTCATCACATCCTTCACCTGAATCCTGCTCACCAGATAATTCAGTTCCCACACGCTCAATGAGGTGGCGTCTGAGGGGGCCGCGTGCAGCAAATCTTTATCGGAAACAATGCCCACCAGACGGCCGTTTTCTATCACCGGCAAGCGGCGGATATGCTCGCGCTGCATCAATTGCAGGGCGTCGCCAATTGGCATCTCCGGCGGCGCTGTAATCACCGGTTGTGACATACGTCGTTTTACAAACATCTTTTATCCCTCCATAGGTTCAACTTTTCCAAAAACTCCAAAAGTTCAACTTTTATATCACCATTACCAGATTTCAGGCACAAACGTTTGTTCATGAATCGGGGGACGAATGTAACCTTTGCCCTGTTCTCGCGGCGGCAGTTCCACCGGGGCGGGGGTGATGTCTTCATACGGGATCATGCTCAAAATGTGGGTGACGCAGTTCAGGCGAGCACGCCGTTTATCATCGGCGTTAACCACAAACCAGGGGCACTGTTTGATGTCCGTGTACTCAAACATCGTGTCCTTGGCGCGTGAATACTCCACCCAACGCCGCCGGTCTTCCAGATCCATGGGGCTGAGTTTCCAGCGTTTGAAAGGGGTGTAGACCCGCGCCTGAAAGCGGCGTTCCTGTTCCTCGTCGCTGACCGAAAACCAGTATTTCAGCAAAATAATGCCAGACCGCACCAACATTCGTTCAAATTGGGGGCAGGAGCGCAAAAATTCCCGGTACTCTTCTTCCGTGCAGAAGCCCATCACCGGCTCCACCAGAGCGCGGTTGTACCAACTGCGGTCAAAGAGAACAATTTCGCCGCCGGCGGGCAGGTGGGCGACGTAACGTTGGAACCACCATTGGGTATGCTCCCGGTCGCTGGGCACGGGCAAGGCAACGACGCGCACAATGCGGGGATTGGTGCGTTCCTGGATGCGTTTGATGACGCCCCCTTTGCCCGCGCCGCTGCGCCCTTCAAACAGGATGATGACCCGCAGTCCTTTTTCGGCAACCCAATACTGTAATTTCACCAGTTCCTCTTGCAGCCGGATTAGTTCCTGCTCGTAATACTTTCTTTCTAATTTGCCTCTGTCGGTAAACTGCGGTGGCGATTGCGGCAGCAGGTGGCTGGGAATAACATATTTATCACCGTGAACGGTGACGTAGGTGGCCGGTGGAGTGGGCATATCCTGAGCAGCAGCATCGAGGACGGAAGCGCCGCCATTACCAGGGGGGGCAGGTTCGGCTACGGCCGTACCAGCTTCATCTTCTTTTCCATTTCCCTTCTTCTTTTTCTTGGCCATGGCATATTCCCTCTTCCTTCGTGGGGGCCGGCGTAATGCATGATGCGTAATGCGTAACCTGAGACCTCACACATCACGGCCTGCCAACCTCCTGAAATCCTAAAGAACTATATACCGACTACAGACTACCGTTCACCGTCGCTACCCGATCATCGCCAGCGGAATGGCATGGGTTGGCGCAAAATCGGCGGTGGGGAGGCGCGGCTGGTCAACGGCCGTGCCGGACATGCTCCACGGCCCCGTATGCTTGATCTGCACATTGACCAGATCACCCTGGCGGTCAC
>CAADGU010000462.1 GCA_900696625.1 uncultured Chloroflexota bacterium
CCCACAACAGCCATCGTCACCGTGGGTCGGGAGAGACGCTAAACCGTGACGTGTGACGTGTGATGCGTGAGTGCGTTCTTGTCACTCCTCACACGTCACGCATCGCGCATCACGCATCACGGGAACTTTCAGATAGATTGAGGATTCTGAACAGTGGACTAATAGTCTATCCTGCACAATTGCACAACGGCCGTGAACAGTTACAATTCATCACTGACAATATCACACGGCCGTAACTTTCAAAATGCACACAGCCCACCCGCCATAAGCACCGGTAGGGCTGTTTTTTTGTGACTGTGACGGCCGTAAAAAGAGGTAAACCATTGATAGCGGTAAAAGAATCTACACTAATCGCCCCTTATGGCGGTACGCTGGTAGACCTGATGGTCCCGGCGGCATCCATCGCCGGGCTGAGCCATTACGCCAACCGGCTGCCTTCCGTGCGCCTGTCTGACCGGTCCGTCTGTGACCTGGAACTGTTGGCAACCGGCGCTTTTTCCCCACTGGATCAATTTATGGGCCAGGCGGACCACCAGAGTGTGCTAGACACCATGCGCCTGGCCAATGGCTATGTCTTCCCCATCCCCATCACCCTGCCCATTGATGACGAGGTAGACGTGGAAGTGGGCGAAGAGATTGCCCTGCGCGACCCCCAAAATGACCTGCTGGCGATAATGAAAGTTGAGGAAATTTATGCCTGGGACCTGGCCGAAGTCGCCCAGAAAGCATTTGGCACCCTCGACTTGCGCCATCCGCTGGTGGCCGAAATGCACCGCTGGGGCAAACGGAACATCGCCGGCCCCTTGCAGGTACTCAAACTGCCCGCCCATTATGACTTCAAAGATATTCGCCTGACCCCGGCCGAAACCCGCACCCGGCTGGAAACATACGGCCATGAAAACGTGATCGCCTTCCAGACGCGCAACCCCATGCACCGCGTTCACGAGGAGTTGACCAAACGGGCCATTGAGGAAAAAGACGGCGTGTTATTGCTGCATCCGGTAGTCGGCCTGACCAAACCGGGTGATGTGGATTACTTCACCCGCGTGCGCACCTACAAGGCGTTGGCGGCCAACTATTATGATCCCGACCGCGTGTTGCTGTCATTGCTGCCCTTAGCCATGCGCATGGGCGGCCCGCGTGAAGCGTTGTGGCACGCCATTATCCGCCGCAACTATGGCGCCAATCACCTGATTGTGGGGCGTGACCACGCCGGGCCGGGCAATGATTCCGAAGGCAAGCCGTTTTATGGCCCGTATGATGCCCAGGAGTTGGTGGAGCAGTTCAGCCAGGAGATTGGCGTGGGCGTGGTGCCGTTCCAGATGTTGGTCTATTTGCCCGAAGAAGAACGGTATGAAGAAATCACGAAGGTGACGCCGGAGGTGAAAACGGCCAATATCTCTGGGACGCAGGTGCGGGAAGAGTATTTGCACAAAGGTCAATTATTGCCCGCCTGGTTTACGCGCCAGCCGGTGGCCGAAATTTTGGGGGAAACCTATCCGCCGCGCCACCGGCAGGGGGTGTGCATCTGGCTGACGGGTTTACATAACGCGGGGAAGTCCACGACGGCGGCGGTACTGACCACGTTGTTGCAAGAACACGGCCGTAACGTCACCCTGCTCGATGGTGATGTGGTGCGTACCCATTTCAGCGAAGGGCTGGGCTACAGCAAAGAAGACCGCGATGACCATGTACGCCGCATTGGCTATGTGGCCTCCGAAATTGTGCGCCACGGTGGCCTGACAATTTGTGCCGCCGTCTCCCCCTACCGCGCCACGCGGAATGATGTGCGCAGCAATTTTGACCAGGGGCACTATGTGGAAGTGTTTGTAGATGCGCCCCTGGAAATCTGCGAACAGCGGGATACCAAAGGGTTGTACGAGCGGGCACGCAAAGGGGAGATCAAAGGGTTTACCGGCATTGACGACCCCTATGAAGCGCCTCGTCACCCGGAACTTCACATTGAAACGGCGCAAACCTCGGTAGAAGAGAATGCGCACGCAATTTTGGATTATTTGATTCGGCAAGGATTTGTAAAAACACATTAAGAGGATAGTGGCTGGTGGCTGGTACTATCCACCAGCCACCAGCCACTATCCACAAGGACTTCAACATGAATGACCAACAAGGTTTTGTTGTCTGGATGACCGGACTTTCAGGGGCGGGGAAAACGACGGTGGCATTGGAGGTGCTGCGGCAGTTAGACGGCCGTAACCTCCGCCTGGAACGCCTGGATGGGGACGTGGTGCGTGAGGGCCTGACCAAAGATTTAGGTTTTTCCGCCGAAGACCGCGCCAAAAATATCGAGCGGGTGACGTTTGTGGCAAAATTACTTTCGCGCAATGGCGTCGGCTGCATCTGCTCCTTCATCTCGCCGTACCAAAACGTGCGTGACCATGTGCGCGCCGAAACGACCAACTTCCTGGAAGTGTTTGTAGACGCACCGCTGGATGTGGTGATGGCGCGTGACGTCAAAGGCATGTACAAAAAGGCGATTGCCGGGGAAATCCCCAACTTCACCGGCATCTCCGACCCCTTTGAAGCACCGGCTAACCCGGACATCCACCTGCGCACTGACCGGGAAACGCCGGCCGAAAGCGCCGGTAAAATCATTGCCGAATTAGAAAAACGGGGCCTGATCCCCATGAATTGAGAGCTTCTTTGGGAACTCAGGGGTTGACACGTGATGCGTGACGAGTGAGGCGTGATCAGAGGGACCACACGCATCACTCGTCACATGTCACGCCGAACCCCATGAAATCCTGTGGAACCAATTGAGATCCTATGGCACAACAGTGGCATCAAAAAGAAATTTCCGCTATTGAAGCGGCGTTAGACGTTCAGGTACAGGCGGGGCTGGCAGCGGCGGCAGCCAAGCAGCGGCTGGAGACGATTGGCCCCAATGAGTTACAGGAAAAGGGGCGCAAGAGTCCCTGGCTCATCTTGTGGCAGCAAATCAGCAGCGTCATGGTGCTGATTTTGATCCTGGCGGCGGTGGTTTCCGCTTTTCTGGGCAAGGCTACCGAAGCCGCCGCCATTGCTGCCATTGTTGTCCTGTTTGCCCTGCTCGGTTTTGTGCAGGAGTACCGCGCCGAGCAAGCCATGGCCGCTTTGAAGAAGATGTCGGTGCCGGTGGTGCGGGCGCGGCGCAACGGCCGTACCACTGAAATCTCCGCCCGTGAACTGGTACCCGGCGACGTGGTGCTGCTGGAAGCGGGCAACATTGTGCCCGCCGACCTGCGCCTGGCCGAAAGCGCCAATTTGCGCATTCAAGAAGCGGCCCTGACCGGGGAATCGGAACCGGTGGAAAAGGAAACGGCCGTGCTGCCCAAAGCCGACATCCCCCTCGGCGACCGCAAAAATATGGCCTACATGGGCACCAATGTCACCTACGGCCGTGGCGTCGGCGTTGTCGTCGAAACGGGCATGAACACCGAACTGGGCAAAATTGCCACCCTGATTCAAGAAGTGGAAACCGGGCAAACCCCCTTGCAGCGCAAACTGGATCAGGTGGGCAAATTGCTGGCGGTGTTGGGCATCCTGGCGGCGGCGTTGGTGCTGGTCATTGGCGTTTTGAGCGGCGAGGCGCTGGATGAGATGTTTCTTACGGCCGTGAGCGTGGCCGTGGCCGTAGTGCCTGAAGGGTTGCCCGCCGTGGTCACCATCACCCTGGCCTTGGGGGCGCAGCGCATGTTGCGCCGCCGCGCCCTGGTGCGCAAACTGCCCGCCGTGGAAACGCTCGGCTCTGTCACCATCATCTGCACCGACAAGACCGGCACCCTCACCGAAAACCGCATGACCGTCACCGTCATTGACGTAGCCGGGCACAGCCTGGAACTGGCGGGCACCGGGCATACGCCGCCGGCATTGCAATTGATTGACGCCGATTCTCTGGCTGATTCTCTGGCCCGCCAGCCCTCGGCCATTGCCGCCGCGCTGGCCATTGGCGCACTCTGTAATGACGCTTCGCTGCAACCTGACCCGGAAACGGGCCGGTATGTGGCCATGGGCGACCCCACCGAAGGGGCGCTGCTGGTGGCGGCGGCCCAGGCCAACGTTAATCTGGATGGCTTGCAAAACGGGCTGCCCCGTGTGGCCGAACTGCCCTTTGACTCGGATCGCAAGCGGATGACCACCGTCCACCAACTGCCCGCCGCGCGCGACACGCTGCCCAGGGCCGTGCAGCCGATCATCACGGACGCTCCTTACCTGGTGTTCACCAAGGGGGCGGTGGATGGGCTGATGGACAGTTGTGACCAGGTATGGGTCAACGGCCGTGCCGAACCGCTAGACGACGCCTGGCGGGGGCGCATCACCCTGGCTAATGAGCAAATGGCCCAGAACGGGATGCGCGTGCTGGGCATGACCTTCCGCTGGCTGGAGACCATACCCAACGCCAAAACGCTGCCCACACTGGAAAACAACCTGATCTTCCTGGGGCTGGTGGGCATGATTGACCCGCCGCGCCCGGAAGTAAAAACGGCCGTGCGCACCGCCCAGACCGCCGGCATTCGCCCCATCATGATCACCGGCGACCACCCGTTGACGGCCCGGTTTATCGCCTATGACCTGGGGATTTCCACCAACGGCCGTGTCAAAACCGGCGAAAATCTGAACCAGATGAGTCCGGCCGAACTGGCGGAAGCGGTCGCTGATGTCTCCGTGTATGCGCGGGTAACGCCGGAACACAAGCTGCGCATTGTGGAAGCATTGCAGCAGGGTGGGCACATTGTAGCCATGACCGGTGATGGCGTGAACGATTCACCCGCCCTGAAAAAGGCAGACATCGGCGTGGCCATGGGCATCACCGGCACCGATGTAGCCAAAGAAGCGTCCGAGATGGTGCTGCTGGATGATAACTTCGCCACGATTGTGACGGCCGTAGAAGAAGGCCGCACCATCTATGACAACATCCGCCGCTTCGTCAAGTTCTCCATCGCCGGGAATGTGGGCAAAGTGGGCGTCATGCTCTTTGGCCCGCTGCTGGGCATGACGGTGGCCTTGCTGCCGCTGCAACTGCTCTGGCTGAACCTGCTAACCGATGGCCTGTTGGGCCTGGGGCTGGGCGTAGAACCGGCCGAAAAAGGCATTATGAAACGGCCGCCCCGCTCGCCGCAGGCCAGCCTGTTTAGCGATGGCCTGGGCTGGCACGTCATTTGGGTTGGCTGCCTGATCGCCATTGTCGGGCTGGCTATCGGCTTCTTCTATTACACCCCCGGCGACCAGACCTGGCAGACGATGATCTTTACCACGCTGGCCTTCTTGCAGATCGGGCAGGCATTGGCTTCCCGTTCCACCCACGTCTCGCTGTTTCGCCTGGGGCTGCGCAGCAACATGCCGCTGTTGGCGCTGGCGCTGGTGACATTTGGCCTGCAATTGGTGGTCATTTATCTCCCGGCGCTGGAACGCTTTTTCCAGGTAGACCCACTCTCATTGCCGGAACTGTTGGTCTGTCTGGCAGCGGGTAGTCTGGCGTTTGTGGCCATTGAAGTGGAGAAGTGGTGGCTGCGGCGGCGGGCCAGATGAGCGGCTTCTGGCCCACCAATAGGTACGTGACCAGTTTGCCCTTGCCTTTGACCTGTACGCTGCCCCGATTTTCAAACAGGTAATCCTCTTTCAACCGTTGGTAGGTCGTTTCGGTCACTTGAATGCAGCCGGCCAGGCCGTGTGATTCCATGCGGCTGGCGGTATTGACGGTATCGCCCCACAAATCGTAAATAAACTTCTTCTGGCCAATGACCCCGGCGACGACAGGACCGGTATGCAGGCCAATGCGCACCTGGAGTTTGCCGCCAAAACGCCGGTTCATCTCATAACGCATATCCAGCGCCATGTTGGCTACGGCCGTGGCATGATTCTCCACCGGCGTGGGCAGGCCGCCTACGGCCATGTAGGCGTCGCCGATGGTTTTGATTTTTTCCAGGCCGTGTTTTTCGGCTAACTGGTCAAAGAGAGAGAAAACGTCATTCAGCAGGCTGACCAGTTCTTCGGGCGAGACGTTGGCCGAAAAGGGGGTGAAGTCCACAATATCGGCAAACAGGACGGTGACATCATCAAATCGCTCGGCAATGACGCCGGGTGACTGTTTGAGCCGCTGCGCCACCGGTTTGGGCAGGATGTTCAGCAGCAGCCGTTCCGATTTTTCCTGCTCCACCTGCAATAGCTGGTGTTTTTCGGCCAGGTCGGTGAGGACGGATTCTAAACGGCCGTTCAACAGTTCCAACTCCTGCTCGCGGGCTTTGCGCCGGTCCGTTTCCTGCTTCAGATTAAGCGCCGAACGCAGCCGCGCCAGCAGTTCCACCTCATTCGGCGGTTTGGTGATGTAATCCATCGCCCCGGCAGCAAAAGCCTCTCTCAAGTCCTCGGTTTCGTCGCTGCTGGTGACCATGATGATGGGAATGTCGTGGCGTTCGGGAATCGCTTTTATCTGGCGGCAAACTTCAATGCCGTTCATGCCCGGCATATGCAAGTCCATCAAAACCAGGTCTATTTCCTGCGATTGGTGCAGCAGGCGCAAGGCGGCAAAAGGGGACTCAGCCAGCAGCACGTTGGGATACCCTTCACTTTCTAGCAGCGAAGCCAGCGCCAGACGCTGCATGGGGGAATCATCCACAATCAGAATTTTCATGGTGTCCTCCGGCATCTGTAGGATAATTTACCGAATTGTCCTACAAACCTAAACCGTTGATACTTTCTTTAACCCGCTCAAATTCGCCGTTTAACTGCTGGCAAAGGGTTTCCGCGCCGGCCAGTTCTCCTTTGCGCCCTAATTGTTCCAGGGTGGCGCTCAGCCGGTTTACCTGAATAGCGCCTACATAGGCGCTGCTGCTTTTCAGGCTGTGGGCGCTTTCCCACATGGTCTGCGTGTCTGCCTGGGCTACGGCCGTTGCCAACCCCTGCAGTAGGCCACTTGTTTCGGCCACATACAAGGCCAATAGCTGGCGGCCTGACGGCCGTTGCATAATCCGGCTAATCACGTTTTGATCGAGAACAGGTTGACTTTCCATAGCATGTTTCCTTATATCTATCTTTAGCGGTTAAGTAATGTGTGATGCGTGAGCGGAGAGTCTTCACGCATCACGCATCACACGAAAACCCGCCGCTTCTCGCGCCCGCGCCAGCGCCGACTGTAACTCTTCCAGGTACACGGGTTTGCTGATGTAATCATCCATGCCCGCTTCCAGGCACATCTCCCGGTCGCCTTGCATGGCGTTGGCCGTCATGGCGATGATGTAGGGCTGCTCCATGCCAGAACTGCGGATGCGGCGGGTGGCTTCCAACCCATCCATCACCGGCATCTGCACGTCCATCAGGATGATGTCGTAACTTTGCCGGGCCATTGCTTCCAGCACTTCCAGGCCGTTAGCGGCGACGTCGGCTGTGTGGCCCATTTCTTCCAGGGCCAGCAGAGCAAATTTCTGGTTGACGGCTACGTCTTCGGCCAGGAGGATGCGCAGGGGCAGCGGGGTATCATAGGGTAATGGGGTAATGGGGTCGTTGGGTAATTGTGGCGCTGCGGCTATCTGTTCTGCTTCGTCACAGCAGGATGCGTGCAGCGCCTGGATCAGGACGTCATAGAGCGGCGATGGCTTGACCGGTTTGGTCAGGTAGGCGGCAAAACATTCCACCGCTTCCAGTTCGGGCCGGTTCTCGTAACCGAGCGAGGTTAACAGGATAAGGGGGAAGTGGTGGCCGTTTTGCTGGTGCTGCTGGCAAAGCGCGGCCGCCAGTTCCACGCCATCCATCTCCGGCATATGCACATCCAGAATGCCAAGATCGAAGCGTTTGCCCTGGGCCAGCAAGGCCAGGGCGGCGCCGGGGGAAGCGGCTTCCACCGGGATCATGCCCCATGCTTTGGTTTGCAAGCTCAGGATGCGGCGGTTGGTGGCGTTGTCATCCACAATGAGGATGCGTTTACCCGCCAGGGCGGGTTGGCGGCTGTGCCAGCGATTGGGTATGGGAGACACGGCCGTTACGGCCGTTATCGTAAAGTGAAAAGTGGCCCCTTTGCCAGGCCCCTCACTTTCGGCCCACATGCGCCCGCCCATCAGTTCCGCCAGCCGTTTGCTGATCGCCAGCCCCAGCCCCGTGCCGCCATATTCGCGGGTGGTGGATGGGTCAATCTGGCTAAACGCCTGGAATAAACGGCCCAGTTTGTCCGGCTGAATGCCAATGCCCGTATCCCGTACCGCAAAATGGAGTGTTAATGTGTCCGGTAATGTCTGACACATTAACACAACTTCACCTTGCTCAGTAAACTTAATGGCGTTGCTGACCAGGTTGACCAAAATCTGGCGCAGGCGGGTGACGTCGCCGACAATGGCCGCCGGTACGTTTTCGCCCATCTCATAGGCCAGTTCTATCCCCTTTTCACCGGCTTTGCTTGCCAGCAAATCTAAAGCGGATTCCACGCACTGGCGCAGGTCAAACGGCTGGCTTTCCAGGTCCAGTTTGCCCGCTTCAATTTTGGAAAAGTCCAGAATGTCGTTGATGATGGTGAGCAGAGCGTCGCCGCTGCTGCGGATGGTTTCCACAAAGTCACGCTGCCTGGGGTTGAGCGGCGTGTTCAGCAGCAGGCCGGTCATGCCGATGACGGCGTTCATGGGGGTGCGGATTTCGTGGCTCATATTAGCCAGGAAGGTGGACTTGGCTTTGTTGGCGGCTTCGGCCGTTTCTTTAGCTTGTTTCAATTCCGCTTCAATCCGTTTGTGTTCGGAGATGTCCCGCAAGATGGCCGAAAGGAGGGTACGGCCGTCGCTCGTCTGGTGGTTTATGCCGACGACGGAAACGGGCACTTCCTGGCGCTGGGCGTTATAAACGGCCGTTTCGAAATTGACCGTTTCTTGCCCTGAAGCCAGCGAGTGGGCAATGGTAGCCTGCACTTGCACCAGGGCATGAGCCGGGTAGATGTCGACAATTGTCTTCACGTTCAGGTCGTTTTCATCCCAACCCAGAAATCTGCGCCCGGCCTGGTTGAAATAGACGATACGGCCGTTGACATCGGCCGTTCCCACCAGATCGCTGGTAGCCTCGATAATTTCCACCAGTCGCTTTTGCGCGGCCAACGCCTTCTCGGCCGCTTCTTTGGCCTGTTTGAGTTCTGCCTCCGCCTGTTTTTGGGCGCTGATGTCGCGGATGATGGTGGCCAGAGATTCAATGTTGCCATCCGCATCACGCAGTGGGAAAGTGACTTCGGCGACGGGAAATTCCTGACCATCTTGCCGGAGCAAGGCTACCTCCCCAGACCATACCTCGCCGCGCAGGGCCGTCTCTACCATTTCCTGGAGTTTGGGTTGTAGATACGCCGGGTAACAGCCGGAAACGTGCCAGGGTGATGCATACGCTTCGTCCGATTTGCCTACCATAAGGCGGCCGGCCTGGTTGACGTATAAGCTCCAGCCGTTCAAATCAGCAATACCAAAGTAGTCAGGGGCGGCCTCGATAATGGCTGCCAGCCGTTTGCTTTCGGCCGTGCGCTGCGCTACCCGTTCTTCCAATTCTTCATTCAACCGGCGTAGTTCTTCTTCGATTCGTTTGCTTTCGGTGATGTCGCGGTTATGAACCACCAGATTGCCATCGGGCAGCCGCCGGGCCACCCCTTCTATCAACCGCCAGGAGCCGTCCTTGTGCCGGGTGCGCACCTGGGCGGTGGTGGTTACATCGGGTTCCTCAAGTAGTTGCCTGAATGTGGCAAATGCCTCGGCCTGGTCTTCGGGGTGGATGAGGGGGGCAAATGGTTGGCCCTGCAGTTCGGCAAAAGAGTAACCCAGGATGCGGGTGTGGGCGGGGTTGGTGTAAAGGATAGCACCGTCGGGGGTGATGATGGAGATGGCGTCTGCGGCCGTTTCTACCACCGTGCGAAACTTTTCCTCGGCCTGGCGTTGGGCGGCAGTGGCCCGCGCCGTTAAGCGGCTAATGCCCATATTCACCAGCAAAAAGGCCAGGAATACAGCCACACTCCATACGCTGCTCATGTTAAACCACCAGGCCCAGACCATGACCAGCGCCATCAAGAAACAATAGCCGGCGAAAATGATGTCCATCGGCCGCAGACGTGGGCGGCGGCCCGCGCCAGCCGGGGTGTGACGGGATTCCATTTGCTCAGAAGAGAGAGGAGTGGTAGTCACTGGTTTTCTCCTTTGCCATGTGGGTGGCCATTACGGCTCACGGGGCGTAATCAATTCCAACAAACGTTGTTTTATACCTGACGGCATGTCAGCCGGGGGCAAAGAGCGGGCCAGGCGTAGCGTCTCGCGGCAGGTGTTGACATAAGCCAGACATTCGGCGCACTGGCTCAGATGGCGTTCAAAACGGCCGTGTAAATCCGCATCCAGTTCACCATTGAGATAATCGGCGATCAGGCCGATTACCTGTTCACAGGCAGCCCGAACAGCCGGGCTAGAGGGTGCATCACGCATGGTCATATCCAATCGCTATACCCGGTTCCCATACCGGGCCGTATCGTGTTTTACCTGGTATTGAATTGTTAGACGCGCAGAGGGGAAAAAAGATGCAAAGGAAGTCCGTAAGCCATAACCCGATATCAACTATGGATTACCGATCACGGATTAGGGATTACGGATTACTAACCACCGGCTTTTCGCCGGATAACATCCAGGGCGCGGGCTTGTAAGTCGGGGGGGATGTCGTCGTAGGTGAGGGCGGACACGGCCGTGACCGTCTGCCGGTACGTACTCAAAAAAGCCACACAATCGTCGCACTTCTGAATGTGCCGGTCAAAAACCTGCATCACCTCAGGCGGCAGATCCTGGTTCACATACTCCATAATGAAGGACGTGACCTTTTCACAAGTCACTTTATCCGGTGGGGAAAGGGGGGTCTCAATGTTCATAGATAATTTAGTAATTGGGTAATTAATTGAATAGCCATTATCCAATTACCCAATTACTCAGTTACTCAGTTACATTCTTCATGCTGGCGAATGTCCAAAATAGATCGCCAGTTTGCCGCGCAAAAAAAGCCGGGCGCGATGCAAACGGGATTTTACGGCGGAGACGGTCAGTTCTAGAATTTCGGCAATCTCCTGGTTGGGCAGCCCTTCCAGATCGCTCAACACTACCACGGCCTTGTCCAGCGGCGACAATTCCGCCAATGCCTGCTGAATGACGGCACGCATTTCCTGGTCGGCCAGCCGTTTTTCTAATTCCTGCGACCAATCTATGACCGGGCGTACCCGGTGGTGCCCATCTTCGTTGAATTGGGGCAGAAATTCGTCCAACGCTGTTTCTAGCGCCGTTTCCGGGTGGCGTTGGCGCTGGCGCAGCCGGGAGATGGCGGCATTGGCCGTCAGGCGGTACAGCCAGGTGGAGAAGGCTGCCTCGCCGCGAAAGGTTTGACATTTGGTGTAAACGGTGAGGAATACTTCTTGCAGCACTTCTTCCGCTTCCACTGGGTTGGCCAGCAGGCGCATGGCCTGGCGATAAACCTGCGGCGAAAAACGGTCAAACAGCACCTCAAAGGCGACTGTATCACCCTGTTTGACCTGCTCAATCAACTGTTCATCGGAAATCACAGGTTCACCGCTTACCATAACACCGCTTATTGTACTCATTTCGTTTTTTTTTGTCCTTTCCATGATATAGTTCCGCCAGAGCTTGAAGGAGGAAAACCCATGAACACAAAAAATGATTTATTCACCAATCCCTGGGCGGCGATAGGGCTGCCGGCGTTGACCATTTTGTTAGGCGTACAACTGCTGCGGGCGCTGTTCCCGCTGCTGCTGTATGTGTTGGGCGACCGGATGGGGTGGACGGCCGTTGGCATTGGCGCGTTAGCCCTTATCGTATTTGCCTCCAGCTTCCTGGCCGAGTTTTTGCGCCGGTTTGTAGGCGCGCGGGTGCTGCTGCTGGTAACGGTGCTGGGCGTAGGCATTACCCGGCTGGCGTTACAGTTGTGGCCGAGTGCGCCGCTGGCATACCTGATTCTGTGCATTGTCGGCGCTATCTGTTTTGTCTTGTTTTTCCCTGTCTATCTGGCGGCGCTGCGCCCCCATGTCCGGCAAAACATGGTCACATTTGCCTATGGCTTGCAGGTGGGCTTTATCCTCGTTGTGCTTCTGAACGGGCTGTACAACAGCTATGAGTTCAACTGGCAGTCTGGCTGGCTGAATGGGCTGCTGGCCATCGTCCTGGTTTTGCTGCAAATGGGCAGTCTGGCCTTTGTGATGAACAAACTACCTCCGGCTGCGGCCGATCAGGACGCCCCTTTCCGGCAGGCGCTGCCCTGGGGCATGTTTGGCCCGTTTCTCTTTTTGCAACTGCTTACGTTCCTGAATCTGGCGCAACTTTCGGCCGTTGGCAGCTGGCAGTTGCCGCTCACGATGGCGCTGGCGCTGTTGGCCGGGTTGTCGGGGTTAGGCGTCATGGGTTATGTGGCGGCGCGTGGTTGTCATTGGCTGGTCTTGCTTGTATCCGGGCTGGTGGTGGTGGCGCTGGCCTGGTTTGGGGAAACGTCGCCGCTGGTCACGGCCGTGACCCTTATTTTCGGCCAGATGGTGTTAGCCGCCATCCTGATGCTGGTCTTGCTCAACGCGCGTGAGGGGGAAGGACGCGCCCACACCATCCGCAACGTCACCATCGCCAACGGCATTGGTTGGATACTGTTTGTCATCTTTATTTTCCTCTACTATGCTGGTTACCAACTGCCTCTGTTCCCCAATATCATTCTGCCGCCTCTCGCCATTTTGCTCATTGTGCTGGCCGGGTTGGCTGCCAGCCGCCAGTTGCCGGCCGGGCAAAACCCACCGCTGGTCTTGGGCAGCGGTCTCATTTTAGTGTTGGTGTTACTGGCGGCGGTGGTGTTTAAGTGGGTGACGTGGGAAACGGCCGTGTCCACACCCGCTCCCGGCGGTCCTGTCCGCGTGCTGGTTTATAACCTGCACAACGGTGTCAACCCCTGGGGCCAGCTAGACCTGGAAGCCATCGCCCAAACGATTGAGTCTGAAAACCCGGACGTGGTGGCTTTGCAAGAAGTGTCACGCGGCTGGATTGTGAACGGCTCGGCCGATATGTTGCAATGGCTGGGGCAGCGCCTGGGCATGCCCTACGTCTGGGGCGCTACCGAGGCTGGCAACTGGGGCAACGCCGTTTTCAGCCGCTATCCCATCATCAGCTCCGAAGATCACGCCTTGCCGCCAGATGATCTGCTGTTGCATCGTGGTTTCATCTTCGTAGAGGTTGACATAAACGAGACGAACCCCCTGCGCCTCATCAACACCCATTACCACCACCTGGACGACGGCAGCGCCATTCGGGTAGAGCAGACAGAGGCGTTGTTGGGGTTTTGGAACGGCCGTGCCCACACCCTCATCATGGGCGACCTGAACGCCCGGCCCGATTCCCCGGAAATGCAAATGTTCCGCGATGCCGGCTTCACCGACGCCATTGACGCCGCCGGTATTGTGCCCGGTTACACCTACTCCTCCACTGAACCTGACCGGCGGCTGGACTACATCTGGTACACGGCCGATATGACCGCTGCCGACGTGGTCATCAACCCCAGCACCGCCTCCGACCATTTGGGCGTAGCCGCCACCATAGAAATGAACACGCCATAGACGACAATGAGCAAGAGGTTGGGAGATTGTTCAATCTCCCAATCTCCTAACTTCTTAATCTCCAATCCCCCTCAGGACAAATTTCCTACCCCTCCCCATCGGTTGGCCGTGCCCGGTTAGCCGTTTCTTCAGATTCCCCATCCAAGCTACGGGTCTGGCGTACTATGGTGGTAAATAGAACCAACCCATAAAATTTCCATAAATTGAAAAGTTCATCTTTTCCCAAAAGTTGAGCTTTAGAAACCCAATCCACCGGCAATGAAAAGGAAGCTATGAACAGACGACAATTTCTCACCATCACCACCGCCGCTGCTATCACCGGTTTAGCGCGATTGGCTGCCCCTCCAACCGCAGCCGCTAAAGGGCTGCTGCCTGTTTTGCGTCAAACAACCCTCTATCAGGGTACAAAGGATGGCAAATTGTTTGAATCTACCGATGGGGGTAAAAGCTGGCAGCTTGTTGCCAACTTTGGCAGCCATTGCGTCGTGGCACAGATTGTTAGCCAGCGAGACGGTGGCGTATCCGTCAAACTTAACTGTTCTGGTTATTCTTTTGACTTGCACTCAAAAGATGCCCGTGTATGGCGCACTGCCTGATCAATTAAAAACTGCTTCATACATACGGCCGTATCCATCTTCCCCCACCGGCACCAGGAAAATCATGTCAAGTTTTCCGATTGATTCATGTTCCAGGTTATACATTCGCTGTGGCAGCGCCGGCTGGGTTGGCCCGCGAAAAGTGAGGGTAAATCCTTCCTGGCGCAGGGTGGCCCCTTCCGGGGCTGTGCGCCGATGACCAGAATAGGCGGGGTGGGAGACTACACTTGCAAGCTGCAAGGCCACAAACCCCTGTCCATCCAAATCAAGGTTGAATATCTGGTTTACATAAGGCTCGAAACTATCTTTGGTCATTTTATCAAGCATAAATCACCTTTCCAGACCTGACGGCTTTGCAAAAGCTGCCCGGTCTATTTAACAGGATGCCCGATTATACCATCACCTTCCGCCCTTATGCCGCTGCCGACCTGCCCTTTATTCAGGCCGTGTATGCCAGTTCGCGTGAGGCGGAAATGGCAATTGTGCCCTGGACGAAAGAGGAAAAAGCGCGCTTTCTGGAAATGCAATGCCTGGCGCAGTTGCACCATTATGATGCCCATTACCAGGGGGCCAAACACCTGATCATCCTTAAAGACGAACAGCCCATCGGCCGGCTTTACATTCACCGCACGAGCAAAGAGATACGCCTGATGGATGTTACCCTGCTGCCTGTTTACCGGCGGCAGGGTATTGGCAGCCAGATCATCGGCGATTTGCTGCGCGAAAGCGAGCAGAGCAACCGCCCGGTGACGCTACACGTGGAAATTATCAACCCGGATGCCTACCGGCTGTATGAACGGTTGGGGTTCACGGCCGTGAACCAACAAGGCATTCATATTTTTATGATCAATTTCCCGGAAACTGTTGAGTTTCCAGGAAATTGATGGAGGCCCTATGAGCGAACCATTTTTGTCCGAAATCCGCATGATGAGTTTTGGTTTTGCGCCACAGGGGTGGGCGCTGTGCAACGGCCAACTGCTGTCCATTAACCAAAACCAGGCGTTGTTTGCATTGTTGGGCACAACGTTTGGCGGCGACGGCCGTGTCAACTTTGCCCTGCCCGACCTGCGCGGCCGTGTTCCCATTCACACGGGCAGCAGCCACACCCTGGGCGAACGAGGCGGCGAACAGGCCCATACGCTCAGCATCGCCGAACTGCCTACGCACACCCACGTCCTCAACGGCGTCACCAATACCGGCAACATTCCCGTGCCCACAAACAACATCCTGGCCGACTCGCCCAGCCAGCTTTACGCTGCTCCGGGCAACCTCATTACCCTTAGTCCCGGCTCGGTAGCCAATACCGGCGGCAGCCAGGCGCACCTGAACATGCAGCCCTTTTTAACCATCAACTTTTGCATTGCCCTACAAGGCATCTTTCCCTCGCCCAATTAACAAAAGACCCGGAGGGTTTCAGAAAACTCTTAGGGCTTACAAAAGGAGTAGATAACATGGGAATCCCATATGTTGGTGAAATTCGCATCTTTGCCGGGAACTTTGCCCCGGCCGGCTGGATGTTTTGTGAAGGCCAGCTTTTACCCATCTCAGAAAACGAAACGTTGTTTAATTTAATCGGTACCACTTATGGCGGTGATGGCCAAAGCACATTTGCCCTGCCGGATTTACGCGGCCGTTTGCCTTTGCATCAAGGCAATGGTTTTATTCTGGCCGAAACAGGCGGCGCGGAAGAGATCACCCTCACCGTCAACCAGATTCCCGCCCACAGCCACCCCTTATTGGCCAGCACCAACATCGCCAATCAATCTTCCCCGGCCAATAATGTGTTAGCGCAATCTTCATCCGCCGATCTCTATATTGAAGACACACCCACAGCCAATCTGGCGGCGACGGCGATTACCTCAGTTGGCGGCAGCCAACCACACACCAATTTCCAACCCTATCTTTGTGTCAACTTTATCATCTCACTCTTCGGGATTTTCCCATCCCCTAGCTGACGAAGGAGTGTAAATATGACCGATCCATTTGTTGCCGAAATACGTATCTACCCTTTTAACTTTGCCCCTCGCGGCTGGGCATTTTGTGATGGACAGATCATGCCCATCTCCCAAAATACCGCCCTGTTTTCGCTGTTAGGCACCACCTACGGGGGTAACGGTCAATCCAACTTTGCCCTGCCAGATTTACAGGGTCGCGCGCCCATGCAGCCGGGGCAGGGGCCTGGCCTGAGCCTGCATGACCTGGGCGAAACCGGCGGTTTAGAAACGGTTACTTTGCTGGAGAGTGAAACCCCATCCCACAGCCACGCGCTGCGCGCCAACACGGATTTTGCCGATTTGCAAACGCCATCACCGGCCCGTTCATTAGCCCGTTCCCAAAACGCTTTGGCTTATCAGACCACACCCAACCAGGCTATCGTTGCCTTAGCGCCGGAAGCCTTACCCCCGGCCGGTGGCGATCAACCGCATAATAACATGCAGCCCTATCTAACACTGAATTTCTGCATCGCCTTACAAGGAATTTTCCCACCCCGCACGTGAAAGCCAGTGAGCGGTAAGCAGTGAGTAGTGAGCGGTCGGCGCTGCCCACTGCTCACTGCCCACTGCTTACTAAATTATTCATCAGGAGTCATCCATGTCTAAACCTGTCTCGCGCACATTGGCCAGAGTTTTCACGGCCGTTACCCTTCTCCTCCTTGCCTCTTTTGCGACCACCAACGCCAGCAGCACCCCCCGTGGCAGCCAGGCTAACCGCCAGCAAACCCCGGCCTATGCCCCAGAGGTTGTCACCGTCACCGCTACCAAAACCGACAGCCTCTTTACCGACGTGAATGGCAACACCCTCGTTGACCCCGGCGACACCCTGCAATATACCATCGTCGTGGGTAACAGCGGCGATGAAGACGCCCTCAACACTCTCTTCACCGATGTCACCGACGACACCGAAGTGACCGTTGTCGCCGGTTCGCTGCGGGCCACGCCCATCGGCCGTAACGACGCCTACAACGTGATCGGTAATACCCACATCACCCACCCCATTGGGACCGGTTTGTTAACCAATGATATTGACCCTGATGGCGGCGCTTTAACTGCCTCTTGCGCCCCCTGTTCCTCCACGAATGGTGGCACGGTCACCTTAAATGCAGATGGCAGCTTCACCTACAATCCGCCGGTCGGCTTTACCGGCACAGACACCTTCACTTACACCGTCACCGATAATCATGGTCTGACCGATACCGGCATGGTTACATTCACCGTTACCAACCGCATCTGGTGGGTGGATAGTGATGCAGCGGGTGGCGGCGACGGCCGTTCCACCTCTCCCTTTAACACCCTCAGCGCCGCCCAAACCGCCAGCGGCGCGAATGACATCGTATTCGTTTATAACCGGGGCGCAAACTACACCGGCGGTTTTGTCATGGACAACGGCGAGCGTTTGTGTGGGCACGGCGCTGCTTTAGCCACCTGTTCCGGCATCACGCCGCCTGCCGGTACCACCTTTCCTGGCATTACGACCAACCCCACGATTATCAATGCGGCAGGCAATGGTGTCACCCTTGCTCAAAACAACACTATTAATGGTGTTACCCTGGGTAATACAGGCGCTGTCGCCAACTTTGCCCTGTTTGGCTCAAATTTTGGCGCCTTAAACCTCCAGATCGTCACCATTAACACCAACAATGGGGCCATATCATTAAACACAGGTACAACCACGGCTAGTTTTACCTCCGTCACCTCCGCCGGTGGTACAAACAACGTCACTTTAACCAGCGTCAATGGCAATCTGAATCTGGGCACAGGCGCACTCAGCGGCAGCAGTGGTGACGCCTTTGTGATCAGTGGCGGCGGGGCCGCCGTGAGCTATACCGGCACGATCACCAACAGCGCCGCCAGAGCTATCAATATCCAAAATAAAACCGGGGGCACGGTCACCTTTGGCGGCGCAATCACCAGCACCGGCACGGGCATCTTTTTAACCAATAACAGCGGGGCTACGATCTCCTTCACCGGTGGTCTCTCTCTGAACACCGGCGCCAATACCGCTTTTTCAGCTACCGGCGGTGGCACGTTAGGCGCAACTGGGATCAATACCGCCACGACGACAACGGGCACGGCCGTGAACATTCGCAACATGACCATCGGCGCCAGCGGCGTCACCTTCCGCAGCGTCAGCGCCAACGGCGGCAGTAACGGCATTTACCTGGATGGCAACACAGGTGGCGCGTTTACCGTGTCTGGTACAGGCAGCCCCGGCTCTGGCGGTACCATTCAAAACATGACCGGCGCCAATGGCACAGCCAACGGCATTGGCATTTACCTGAATAACACCGGCAATGTTTCCCTCAACTGGATGCAGTTCAATGGCTTCAGCAACTTCGCCATTCGGGGTACCACCGCCAGCAATGTGACCCTAGCCAATAGTGTGGTGAGCGGCACAAGCGGTGACAGCGCCGCCGATGATGAAGGTGCGATTTCATTTACCAACTTAACCGGCACGTTCACCTTTACCAATAACACCGTTAGTGGTGGACATGAAGATAACGTGCGCATCGTCAATAACAGCGGCGGTCTTAATGCCACTGTCAGCGGCAGTACCATTCGGGACACAACGGCCGTCTCCCCCGGCAATAACGGTCTCTGGTTCCAGGCCGATGGCACGGCCAACATCACCGCCATCGTCACCACCAGCACCTTCCTGCGCAACCGCGCCAACGGCATCCAGGCCATCACCAACGACGCCGGGGTCATGGACATTACCGTTGGTACATTGGGTGTGGCTAACAGCGGCGGCATCTTCCAGGACAACAACATTGGCGTCAACATCGCCCACAATTCCAGTGGCGCCCTCAATTTTGATGTGCAAGAAGCCAGCTTCCAACCGGTGTCCCTGACCATTGGCGCATCGCCTATTAACATTAACCTCGGCTCATTCGGCAACCAGATGAGTGGAACCGTGCGCAACAACTTCATCCGCAACGCCAACTCTTCCACCGGCCCCGGTGTACGCATTACGGGCAATGGCGCGGGCACGCTGACCATCCTGGTCAACAACAACAACATCGCCCAAATCGGCAATCGCGGCATTGAAATCATCGCCCGTGATGGCAGCAACCGCATCAACGCCACCGTCACCAACAATACCGTGGCGTTAACCGACCCGCTTTCTGCCGATGGCATTCGCGCCGATGCCGGGGCTGTATCCACCGACACCACCTCAATTTGCGCCAACTTTAGTGGCAACACCTCAACCACGGTTGCCGGTGTGTTTGGCATTCGCGTCCGGCAGCGCTTTGCCAGTACCACCTACCAGTTACAGGGGTATGGTGGCAGCGCCACAGATATGACGGCCGTGCAGACATTTCTCTCCACCAATAACAATGGCGCAACCACCCTGGCCGATTTTGGCGGCGGTGGTTTTACCAACGCGGCCTGTCCCCTCCCATCTGAAGCACCCGCCTTCACGGAATCGGCGGCAGCCCCCAGCGGGGAAACGTTGACGACCGATGTGATACCCGTTGACGCCCCGGTTCTGCCGCTCCTCACCAGTGACACGGCAGCAAAAGAGCAGACCAATCCTAAACTGGCAGCCGACAAAACCGGGCAAACGGCCGTCGCTCCCTTCCTCGCCGCCGCCTTTGCCCCAGAAGCGCCGGAAGCCACCACCACCGTTGGCCCCTTCACCCTGCCGCCCGCTGAAAGCACCACCATCACCTTCCGCGTCATCGTCAACGACCCCTTTCCACCTGCCCAAAACCCCATCTGCAATCAGGCGGTTATCAGTGGCAGTAACTTCAGCAATGTGCTGAGTGATGACCCCGATGTGGCCGGGGCGGCCAACCCCACCTGTACCACTGTGCAAATCATCGCCGATCTGGCCCTTACCAAGACAGATGATGATGTCACGGCCGTGCCCGGTGACACCATTGCCTACACCCTCACCTACACCAACACCGGCCCATCAGAGTCCCCGGCGGTTGTCATCACCGAAACCGTACCCGCCCATACCACCTTTAACGCCGCGGCCAGCACGGCCGGTTGGTCTTGTACGCCGGACAACAATGCCGGCAGCGTCTGCACCCTGGCGGTTGGCGCTGTGCCGGTGGGTAGCGGTACGGCCGTTTTTGCCGCCACCGTCATCAACCCCATCCCTGCCGGTGTCACCCAGGTCAGCAACACGGCCGCCATTGGCGACAGCCAGGCCACCGATCCCGATCTGGCCGACAACGACAGCAGCGATACCACGCCGATCACGGCCCAGCCTGACTACAACATCAGCAAAAGTGATGGTGGGATCACAACCACCCCCGGCAGCACCATTGCCTATACCCTGAGTTATGCCAACAACGGCAACCAGGGTGGTACCGGCGTGGTTCTCAATGAAACCGTGCCGGCCAACACCACTTTCAACGCTGGGGCCAGCACGGCCGGTTGGTCTTGCGCACCAGATAACAATGCGGGCAGCGCCTGTACCCTGACAGTGGGCGGTCTGGTGGGCGGCGGCGGCAGCGGTGCGGCCACGTTTGCCGTCACCGTCGTCAACCCTGTTCCGGCGGGTGTGACCCAAATCAGCAATACCGCCACCATCGCCGACGATGGCGCAAATGGCGCTGACCCCACACCAGGGGATAACACCAGTACCGATACCACGCCGCTCAACGCCCAACCGGATTACACCATCACCAAGAGTGATGGCGGGATTACCAGTACACCTGGCGGTCTCATCACCTACACCTTAGACTACGCCAATACCGGCAACCAGGGTGGCGCCGGTGTGGTTCTCAATGAAACTGTGCCTGCCAACACTACCTTTAACCCTGGGGCCAGCACGGCTGGCTGGTCTTGTGCCCCGGACAACAACGCGGGCAGCGCCTGTACCCTGGCTGTTGGCAGCATGGCAGGCGGCGGCAGCAGCGGCTCAGCCACATTTGCCGTTACCGTCATCAACCCCATCCCGGCAGGCGTCACCCAAATCAGCAATACCGCCACCATCGCCGACGATGGCACAAATGGGGCCGATCCCACACCGGGGAACAACAGCAGCACCGACACCACCCCCATCACGGCGCAGCCAGATTACAGCATTAGCAAGAGCGATGGTGGGGCTACCGGCACACCCGGCGGCACAGTTGTCTACACCCTGAGTTATGCTAACAATGGCAACCAGGGCGGTACCGGCGTAGTTCTCAATGAAACCGTACCCACCCATACCACCTTCAACCCTGGGGCCAGCACGGCCGGTTGGTCTTGCATACCAAACAACAACGCGGGCAGCGCCTGTACGCTGACGGTGGGCGGTCTGGCAGGTGGCGGCGGCAGCGGTTCGGCCGCGTTTGCCGTCACCGTCATCAACCCCATTCCCACAGGCGTGACCCAAATCAGCAACACCGCCGCCATTGCCGACGACGGCGCAAATGGCGCTGACCCCACACCAGGGAATAACAGCAGCAGCGATATCACCCCTATCAATGCCGCGCCTGACATGCAAATGACCAAGAGCGATGGTGACATTGCCTTTTTGCCCGGCGATTTCATCACCTACACCCTCACGTACCAGAATGTGGGCAACCAGGACGCGACCGGCGTGGCCTTAACCGATACGGTCCCGGCCAATACCACCTTCATCCCGGCGGCCAGTTCTGCCGGCTGGAGCTGTGTGCCAGACAATAACGCCGGCAGCCTGTGTACCCTGAGCATTGGCGCTGTGAGCGGTGATGGTGGCGGCGGCACGGCCGTCTTCACCGTTCAGGTAGACGATCCCGCCCCAGGCGTGACCCTCATTACCAACACCGCAGGCGTGGCTGACGATGGCAGCAATGGCGCTGACCCCAACCCCGCCGATAATACCGGCACGGACACCACCCCCATTGCTAATTTGCCGCCCGCATTGACAAATGTGGTCATCACCTCGCCGCTAAATGAAAACGGCGTAGCCACCCTGAGCGGCGACATCAGTGACCCGGATGTGGACGATGCCTTTGCCTTAACGGTGGATTGGGGTGATGGTTCCGCGCCGGAAACGTTTAACTATCCAGCCGGTACCACCAGCTTTAGCGAGACGCACCAATATCTGGACGATAGCCCCACGGGCACACCTTCCGATAACAATACGGTTTCACTCAGTTTGAGCGATGGTACAAATGTGGTGAATGAGAGTACGGCCGTGACCGTCAACAACATCGCCCCCACCCTCTCCAGTGTCAGCGCCACCAACGCCAACGAGAACGGGTTTGTCACCCTGAGCGGCAGTATCACCGACCCCGGTACGCAAGACACCTTCACCCTGGTCGTTGATTGGGGCGATGGTAACAGCGATACCTACAATTATGCGGCGGGCGCCACCGGCTTCAGCGAAACGCATCAATACCTGGATGACGACCCCACCGGCACACCATCCGACGATTACACCATCAGCCTGACGCTGACCGACGACGATACCGGCAGCGATACGGACAACGCCACCACCACCATTAGTAACGTGGCCCCCACATTGTCCAACGTACTCATCAGCAGCGCCATCAACGAAAATCAGGTGGCTACCCTCAGTGGTAACATCACCGACCCCGGTACGCTGGATACCTTCACCCTGGTGGTGGATTGGGGTGATGGCTCGACGCCGGAAACCTTTAGCTACCCGGCGGGCGCCACCAGCTTCAGTGAAACGCACCACTACCTGGATGATGACCCCTCCGG
>CAADGU010000463.1 GCA_900696625.1 uncultured Chloroflexota bacterium
ATGTATTTCACTTCTTCCCGCTTATCATTTGGAATATGAATACGATTCGAGCGACTGCCTGTTAACGAAACGAGTCTCGTTTCTCGTAAATAACGTATGGCGGCATCGGCATAATCTATATGGTTGCAAGATTTGGTATTGATAAACTTCTGTGCGGATTTTTCACGCGATTCTCTTAATAACGTCTGGCCTGATGCGATCTGTATGGCGTAGGTATCAGCCACCTCTTTTACAAAAACTTCCTGAAAAAATCGCCGATAATTGGTTTGCTTACGGTTTAGGTGAGCGACATTCAGGCGAATATGATAAGGTGATGGCAGTTGAAATTTGAGGAGTTGGCGGGTGAAAATTTCATACGGCCGTTTTCCATACAGATAAGCCTCACCAGCATTCGTTAATTGAATAGTCGGTGACAACTCAACCAGCCCCAGTGCCTTCGGCCCACGTGTTATACGATCCCGCCCCTTAAAATCCAGTTCGCCTGACAGAGAGCCGGTAAAAAACTCTTCTTGAGCTAATGTCCTATAAAATTCCTCTTGTAGTTGGCGATTTCTTTCCCAACGTTGCCCACCAAAGTTCTCTACCAATACCTTTACTTCATCCCGCATTTTGTGAGGTGAACGGGGCGAAGTCACAATAAACAGGTTTGTTTTTCCCGTTATACTGGCCATGTGTCACTCCCAGAAGATTTTTTCATCCACTAAAGAAGAAGGTTTGGGCTGGAGGCAATCTTGCCCGGTGGCTAACTGATGTTCGATACGCTTGCGTGACAGGTCTATTGCTTTTTCGGAGATGTCACAACCTATGAAATTGCAATTGTTCTTGATAGCCGCAATGGCAGATGACCCACTGCCCATAAATGGATCACAGACGGTAAAACCATCTTCAGCGCTGGCAAAAATCATGGCCTGAAATAGTTCCACCGGTTTTTGGGTGACATATTGGGCGCGATAGATGCGCTTGAATCGCCAGATGTCGGGGATTGTCCGGTTACGAATTTTACGATTGTTTCCATTCGTGGCAAAAATGACATATTCATGGCGGCGCCGAAAATAATGCCCCATGCCAATGTTGATCTTGTCCCAGGTAATCAGGTTTTTAATGTCAAAATAATCACGCACTAACGCGCCCAATGTTAACAAGGAGAAGGAGTCAAACATGATGTAGATGTGCCCCGTTCTTTTGGAAAGGACGCGGCGACATTCTGACAAAAAGATACGATAGTTCTCTTCGCTGTCCTTAAACTCAGCAAACCATTTCCCGTTTTCTGATCCTTTGTGTTCATACGTGCCCACGATACGCCCCCGCCCTAACTGCAAGTGGTTGTTCATGCCGGCATACGCCGGGTCCGTAACAATAATATCCACGCTTTGATCAGGCAGCGATTGTAAAAACTGAACGCAATCTTCTTGTTTAATTCCTACCTGGCAATTGCCATAGGTGAAGGTGTAGCCATTAGCAGGTTGTTTAACTTTTGGCGTATCAGGGGGCACTGTAAAAAGCGCTAATTGTTCTTTTAGTAGAGGCATTGCCATTACCTTTGTTTTTGATATGAAGTGGTTTTACCTGATAGTGGCGACTTCATCAAGGTGAGCTTTTTGTTGACAAGTCTATGGTGATCGCGTCACGGCCGTCGTCCGTCAATATCCGGGCACCGGTCATAGGATCATACAGGCCAAAGGCAGCGGTGATGGGTTGCATACCGGGGGGGATGATCAGCCGGTGTTGTTGCAAGAAAACGTCACCCGGCTGCAAGGTGTACGGGTCTACCCAAAAGCCATCATCCCCGGTGACAAAGCTGCCATCAGCGGCCAACAATTGCCCAAAGGCTTGCAGGCGCGGCCCGGCATACACACCCGGCGGCGGCGGGTTGCTGATGAGGGTGAACGGGGGCAGGTCTAACGGCCGTGCCACCCGCCAGCCCAACTCTAAAACCCCCGTCGCCGGGTCATACGCCACGTGGATACTGCACAGCCCATTGGCAAAACAGACCGGCGTCTGCGCCGGCAGGGCCAGGGCTGGCTGCACCGGTGTAAAATGGGCAATGGCCGTCTGCCCGGCTGCCGGTTCCAGCCAATCGGCATACGGCGAGGGGATAACGGGCGACCAGTACAGGCTGAGAGCGGGCTGCAAAAAGAGGGCGCGTTCCGGGTGATACCAGCGGGGGGCAACGGCCGTATCTTCGTCCAGGTCAATTTGCAGCGCCACCTTGTCCCATGGCCCATCCAACAAACTGGCAATGGCAAACTCGGCCGTAGCCAGCCCCGGCTCCGCATTCAAATACGCCGCCAGTTCGTGCAAATCCGCCCGGTACAAAAACCGCACCATCCCCCGCTGCGGCCACGTCTCAAAATAATCAGGCAAATCGCGGCGGGCAATGGTGGCCAGGAGCAGGATACTCAACAATAAGGGCATGAGGTAATTGGGTAATTGGGTAATTGGGTAATTGGATTTTGCTTTCCCCCCAATTACCCAATTACTTATTACCCAATTACTCACCACCCCCGCCGGCAGCGCCATCAGCATATACGTGGCCGGCAGGGCAATGATGGTGTGCCCCAGGCTGGCGGGCGGGACGCTGACAAAACCGGGTGACAGGCCGACCAGCCACCAGATGAGCAGAAATGCAGACGGTAATCGGTAATCGGTAATCGGTGATGCGTGATGCGTGATGCGTGATGCGTGATGCCTGACAGGTAGGGGCGGGACAGGCGAGAGAGGTTTATGCCTGCCGCGAAACCTGGTTCCCGCCTGTCTCGCCCACTCTGGGAACGGTTTGAGGGTGTAGTAGAGGGCAATGAGGACGCCACCCCACATGAAAAATGCACCGAAGAGGCCGAAGACGGGGCGGTGGGGGATGTTGTAGAGCCATTCGGCGTCGCCGTCGCTGTGGAACATGCTCAGGGTAGCAATGACGTGTTTTTGGATAAGGCTGAAGTCGCCTTTGCGGGCGGCCATGAGCGGGCCGGCCAGTTCGCCCACCCGCGCCTCCGCCTCCGGCTGGCGCTGGATGGTGATGAAGAGGGGAATGACAAACACGGCCGTGACCACAAACATCCACAC
>CAADGU010000464.1 GCA_900696625.1 uncultured Chloroflexota bacterium
GGTCGAACTCAGCCGCCAGCATCATGGCGATGAACACACCATCACCGAAGCTGAAGCCCAGGCCCTCCTGCGCGGCCAGATTGACGAACTCGCCGGCGGCGAAACACCACCTTATTAACAAACGACCATTCCTGTCTGACAGCCAGCCACATGTTATTCGAGTTTCTCATCCCCAGGCGGCCGCTTTCCATTCAGGCAAAGCACAAAAACAGGCAAAGGTGGCAACAGTTTGTACGTGCGGAAGCCGCGAAAGTCTGGGTAGGCATTGCACCTTTTTCAAGCGACTTGCATCTCACCGTAGTTTATCTGTTTGACACCGACCCGGCTGATATAGACAATATCATTAAGCCAATCCTGGATGCGCTGACCGGATTGGCATACCCGGATGATTCGTTCATCACAGACATTGAGGCCCATAAGCGGCACCTTGCGGGCACATTCGATTTAACCAGATGCCCGCAAGAGTTAGTAAGGGGAATAACAACGGGTGAAGAGTGTGTATACATCCGTATTACCGCAGCGAAGGTATTGGAAGATTACTTATGATTGCAAATCCGTCCCAACAGTTGAATGAAGACGAGTTGCTTCTGTCAAGGGTAGCCGAAGATTACAGGCGTGAAGGGTTTGAAGTTATCATCGAACCACAGCCCGGTGAGTTACCCTTTGATTTAGACCTATACCATCCCGACTTACTCGTAAAAAAATCTGACAATGAAGGTTTTATTATCGAAGTGAAAGGTTCTACGGATCGCATATCAGTAGACCGTTATCGTGAAATTGCCGAAACCGTTTCCGAACACCCCGGTTGGCGTTTTCTCCTGGTTACTGGTAAAGACAGTGTGCCAGACAGTCAGGAAAACACGAAACAATTATTGTCGTGGGCAGACATACAACGACGCAGAAAACAAAGCGAACAGCTTATTGCCATAGGTGAACTGGAGGCTGCGTTTTTGTCTTTATGGGCAATCACAGAAGCGTTAATGCGAAGACAGGCTGAACAAGCCTTGATACCCATTGAACGATTTCCAACTGTATCGCTCATCAAACATCTCTATACCCAAGGGGAACTCTCTATCGAACAATACGACAAAGCCATGTCACTCGTAGACGTGAGAAATCGTTTGGTACATGGTTTTCAAACGCCAGAACTTGCTGTATCCGTTACAGAACTTCAGGGGTTAGTAGACGAACTATTAGATGCCGCGATGCAGTTAACATGACAATGATTGGCACACAGGTTGAACATCCACAGTTTGGGAAGGGGCAGGTCACGGCCGTGTACCGCAACGGCGCTGAGTGGTTGGTCTGGTTTGAAAACGGGCTGCGTTTCCGGCGGCCGGCCAGTGAATTTGCACGGGATGGACGGCACCTTGCCGAACCGCGACCGGCCTATGCCGTCCCCTTCCAGCCCACGCCGATGCCGCAGAACCAGATGGAAGCGCGGCAGTTGATCGAATCCTTGCGCGTGGGCATTGCCCCGGCGCAGCACGTCCCGGAACTGACCATTGATTTGCAGGCGGAACGAGAGAGCCTGATTCGCGGCCTGAACCAGGCGCACCAACAGGGAGGCGCGGTGCGGGCGGTGGTGGGTGAATATGGCTATGGCAAAAGCCACCTGGTGGAACTGACCACCCAGGAGGCGCTCAACCGCAACTTTCTGGTGGCGGCCATCAGCCTGGATTTGCAAGAATTGCCGCCGCACCGCCCGTTTGCCATTTACCGCGAAGCGATGCGCCATTTGCGCTACCCGGATACGGACGAACGCGGGCTGGAGCCGCTGCTGCTGAAAACGGCCGTCCACCCCCACACCGTCGCCCAGTTGCAAGAGATGACGCCAGCCGCCCACGACCCGTTCACGGTGGGCTTGCAGGCGATGGCCAGCACCACCTCGTCACGGCAGCGGCAGGCCTGGCTGAACTGGCTGATGGGCGGGCGGCGGGTGACGCTGATGAACAAGGCGATGCCCCGCGACGTGAAATTCCCTTCCATTTACACCATTGGCGAAAATGCGCGGCAGATGGCCTATTTGTTCACGGCCGTTTCCACCCTGGCGCGGCTGAACAGCTACAGCGGCCTCTGTTTGCTGGTGGATGAAGCCGAGAGTTATTCGTTGTTACGGCCGTATCAGCGCCCCAAAGCCACCCTTTTTTTCCAGGCCGTCATCTATGCCGCCCTGCGCGAGCAGCAAGACAAACTGCGCGAAGCGCAGTTCCCGCAGCATCGCTGGCGGCATTACCCCATGGCCTATGGGCCGGGGCAATCCCTCTTTTTCCTCTTCACCGTCACCCGCAGCGACAACCGGCTGCCGCTGGCCGACTGGCTGGCTGAGGACGACATCTTCAACCTGGAACCGGACGCGGACCCGCAAGAAGTGGGCCAATTTTTGCAGCGCATCCTGGCGTACCACGCCCAGGCGTATGGTTACGAGCCGGGGGAGCGGCAGGCGCAAATCCGGCGCGGGGCGGCGGAACATCTGGCCATGGGGGTGCGGCACGGCCGTTTCTCCATGCGCAGCGTCGTCCGATTAGCCGTCGAACTATTCGACCTGCTCTACCTCCACCCCACCTACGACATCGCCACCCTGCTCGACGAACTCCGCGCCCAGGTACGGTGAGCCAGTAATGAAAATGGACGAGACAAGTGAAGAATCTCAGGCTTGTATCCCTTTGGCTGTGAACGTAAGCTATTTCAACATGTACGCTCATCTGCCTTATGGCTTAACACCAGATCATATCCACAGGGCAATGAATGATTTCATTGATTTCCTGGGATTCATCAATCAACAATTCCATACCAGACAAATCCCCCGCCTGGAAAGTTTTTTAATGCCTGCCAGTTTTAGCAGTATGGTAGGCGAATTCATGGGTATGAACATCCCCCAATACTGTCCCTATTTGGTGAAAAACCAATATCATAATGGGCACCCCGACTTGATTCCACGCGAATTATTTCCCGGTGATGCGGTGCAATATGCCAGAGAGGGTCTTGAAATCAAAGGGTCTCGCCATGCAATGGGCTGGCAAGGGCATAACCCGGAAGCAGTCTGGCTCATGGTGTTCCATTTTGACAGCAACACGGCCAATGACAAACAGAAAGGTATTGTGCCTAAACCATTCCGCTTTCTGGGGGTCTATGCGGCTAAATTGGAGATGGAAGATTGGTCATTTTCGGGGCGAACTGGGGCCAGCCGACGTACCATTACCGCCAGTGTAAACAAAGCTGGTGTAGCAAAAATGAAGGCCAACTGGATTTATCAGGACTTAAGCCAGACCGAGCGATAGCTGTTGTTCGGTGGTGGGGATCTCTGCTAATCGCGGTACAGCATGAACGCTCATTTCATAATAATTTGAGAGGCGCTCTACGCCGATGGAGGAATAGCCGACGGCTTCGGCCGCAGCTACAGTTGATCCGGAGCCCATGAAAGGATCAAGGACAATGCCTTCTCCGAGAGGTAGGGCGGCATAAACGATCTGGCGCAGAAATGATTGTGGTTTGAGACTGGGATGGTCAGCAATAGTCCGTTCCCGTTGTGGCGTGCGCTCGCTTTCGATAACGTCGGCAAAGGGCTTGCCATCAGGCTTGCGCCGCAACCCGCCTGTCTGGGAGGTTCGCAGACAGTCGGCAACAGTCATTTCCTGTGGCAGAGGCTTACGAAAGATGCCCCAGGGTTCATAACAACCCCTGGGCATAGTACAGACATTAGGGAATTCTGCTTCGGCGTTTTTGGGTCTGTCACCACCGCGCAGGGTGCGCACCAACCGGACAACCTGACCGCGATATTCAAACCCGGCGTCGGCAACGGCCGTAAACACAATTTGTGACAAAAAAACATTTGACGCCAGAAAAATGTGTCCACCTGGCCGTAAAACACGTAAGGCTAAACCGGCCCAATCATAAAAGTATTGTTGAACCTTTTGCCTTTCTTCTTGATTCAGGGCTGTAAAGCGGGGCAGGGGTGCGCGTGTGTGACCATCAAATGAGGGGGGAATACGCCATATCCCGCCATTGCCATTGCTTCGTTTCTCTAGTTGTTCTGGTTCATACTCCTTCACGCCATAAGGGGGATCAGTCACGATGGCATGAATGCTTTCAGGCGGGATTTGCGCCATCCACTCAAAACAGTTTGCCTGCAGCAACAGCGAATTACCGGAAATTTTATATTCATCATTCAAGATGAACGGCGCAAAAACGTGTGGTGGGGTCATGTGTCTGTTCTCGTCAGCCCATTACGAACCATTATCATCTGACTGGGTGACCGCCTCGCCGAGACTGTAGGCGGGCGTCAGGTCGCGTACCAGGCCGGTCATCTTGGTGCGTTCAGCTTGATCGGCCAGAATTTGCTCAAAATCGCTTAAACTGAGTATGATGGCCTGGGGCGCATTGCGCCGTTTGATGACATACCGGGTATGATTTTGCATCACATCGTTCAGAATAAGGCCAAAGTTGTTTTGGGCTTCGGTTGAGGCAATGGTTCTTGTTTTCATGGGTATCAATCCGTGAATTAGCTAATTTGGCTAAATTGTACAAAGCATGAGTACGGCCGTCAAATGACTACAAACTTAAGCCAACAAGAGGTGAAAGAGCGGCTTCCGCATACATGGCGGCTGTTTTTTGCCCGTCACGGCCGTTTCACCCCCGTTCAGCAGCAAGCCATCCCGCCCATCCTGGACGGCCGCGACGCCCTCATCATCGCCGCCACCGCCTCCGGCAAAACCGAAGCCGTCCTCGCCCCCCTCCTCGAACGCTACTGGCCCCATCTCCAATTACCCAATTACCCAATTACGCAATTACCCCCTCTCCGCCTCCTCTACCTCTGCCCCACCCGCGCCCTGGTACGCGATTTATACGAACGTTTACAGCCGATACTAGCCGACACGGCCGTGACCATGGGCCTGAAAACCGGCGACGTCCCCCTGGCGGCCCAACTGCCGGCCATCCTTATCACCACCCCCGAATCTACCGACTCCCTGCTCACCCGCGCCCCTAAAACCTTCACCGGCCTGCAAGCCATCGTCCTGGACGAAATTCACCTGTTTGACAACACGCCGCGTGGCGACCATATCCGCTGTTTGCTGCCGCGCCTGGAGCGCATCCGCGCCTATGAACAGCCGGATATACTGCCCATGCAGCGCGTGGCCCTGTCTGCCACCGTGGCTGATCCAGCGGGTGTGGCCGGGCGTTATTTGCACGAGGCGGCCATTGTGCAGGTTCCCGGCGGACGGCCAATTGCGGCGGAGATACGGCCGTTATACTCCCTGGCCGAACTGGTAGCAGCGTTAAGCCAACGGGCCTCCTTCAAATCGCTCATCTTCTGCAATTCCCGCGCCGAGGTAGAGGAAACGGCCGTCACCCTGCGCCAACAACTGCCCCACCACGCCGACGTTTTTGTCCATTACAGCAACCTGGATGCGGCCGTGCGCCGGGACGTGGAAGAGCGGTTTGCGGCGGCGGCAACGGCCGTGTGCATCTGCACCTCCACCCTGGAACTGGGCATTGACATCGGCAGCGTCAACGACGTGGTGCTGCTGGGCGCACCACCCGATCTCAACTCCTTCATGCAGCGCATGGGGCGCGGCGGCCGCCGCACGGTCCAGACCCAGGTCTTGTGTATGCCTCGCTCCCCCGGCGAATGGGCGCGGTTTGAGGCGTTATTAGAGCTAACACAGGAGATTGGGAGATTAGGAGATTGGGAGACCGGGCAATCTCTTAATTACCCAATCTCCCAATCTCCTCATTATTCCTTCCGCCCCTCCGTCCTCATCCAACAAACGTTCAGCCTGATCAAACAAAGCCCTACCGGTAGTGTGCGCCTGGCGGACTTGCGCCGGATTGCGCCGCCAGAAGTGACGGACGAGACCATGCGCAAAATTTTGGGGCAGTTGACCTTTGCCCACTATCTGCAATCAGGGCGATTGGGAGAGTGGAAACCAGACGAGAAGTTACAGGAGTTGCTGGACAAACATGAGATTTACAGCAACATTGGCGCGGATGTGGGGGCGATCACGGCCGTAGACGCCCACACCGGCCACACCATTGCCCACACCGACCGCAGCTACCCGCCGGGTACGGTGGTGCTGTTTGGCGGCCAACCGATGCGCGTGGCCTGGGTGGAAAAGTACCGCTTTGGCCTGCTGCCCGCGCCGGGCGGCGCAGTGGATGATCTGCTGCGTTTTGCCACCAGCTATGCCGCCATCCCTTACCCGATCACCCAGGCAGTCGCCCGTTCGCTGGCGGTGCCACCGGGGCAAATGGTCTGGCTGCCGGAAGAGCCGGGCGGATTTCTGTTTCATTTTTGGGGCACGGTGTGGGGGGAATTGTTAACGGCCGTACTCGTCATGCAAGGCGTCTCCGCCGAAACAATCAACGAATACTGCACATTTATCCGCCAACCCTTGCCACAACTGCCGCCGCTGGATGAAACAAGGCTACAAAAAACGGCCCGTGAGATGGTAACCACCTTCGCCAACCGGCTGGAAATGGGGCGTTTTCACCGGCTGCTGCCCGCCGACGTGGCCACGGCCGCCACCATCCAACAGCTCAATCTGCCCCAATTCCGGGCACAATACCGCAACGCCAGCATAGAAACAGTACCGCCTATTTTTGAACAACTGGCACTGTTGGCTCAATAGAGATGGAGATTGGGGATTGGAGATTAATTTTCTCAATCTCCCAATCTCCCAATCTCCACCGATGTTTCTATGATTTCCGCCGCCAGCGCCCCATGCGAAAGCTCTTGCAGCGCCTCCTGGAACGCCGGAAAATGTGTCACCCGGAACTGGGCAGTAATGGTGATGTCGGCGGCGAACGCTTCTTCCAGGATACGGCCGTCAAACTGCCCCACCAGCAGCCGCATCCGTTCTAGCAAAGGGTAAGGCAGGGCCAGCATCACCGTATGGGTGGGCACTTTTTCGGCACGGGGCACGGCCGTCAGCACCGCTTTGCCCGCGTCGGTATAAGCCCGCACCAGTCCACCCGTACCGAGCTTCGTTCCGCCAAAATAGCGCGTTACCACCACCGCTACATCGCCCAAACCACTGCCTTGCAAGACCGCCAGTAACGGCCGTCCGGCCGTGCCAGGCGGTTCACCATCATCATTGCAATGCGCCGTCACCGACGCCCCAAAACCGACTAAAAAGGCAGGCACATTGTGGCTGGCGTCGCTAAACTCGGCCTTCATGCGGGCGATAAAGGCTTTGGCTTCGTCTACGGTGAAAACAGGCACGGCCGTAGCAATAAACCGCGAATTTTTCACCTCAATTTCCACGCGCGTCTCCGCCGCCGGGATGGGGTATGGTTTCTCGGTAGACATGAGCGAATTGTAACGGCCGTTGCGCCCCCCTGCCACCTGCCTTAGAATCACTCCATGCGTGTGAGCCTGCCCCTGCTTATGTTCTGTCTGCTATTGGCTGCCTGTGGTGATGATACGGTAACACCCACACCGGATGACACGGCGAAGCCCACTCACCCGGTCACCCTAACACCCGCTCCCCCTACCAGGTCTCCCTCGCTCACCCCCTCACCCTCTCACCCCACGATGTCCCCATCGTCCACCCCGTCACCTGCTCCCCCGCTGATGTCCCCATCGCCAACACCCACCCCGGCATTCCCCGCCTACACCGGCCCACCGCTGCACCGTGACCTGTTGGGTGTGCAAATTCATTTGATGGAGCGGGACCAGGACGAGATTTTTGCGCATCTGGCCGCTTTGGGCGTGGGTTGGGTGAAAGTGCAGGTTTCCTGGAAATTGTATGAGCCAACGCCGGGCCAACTGCACCCGGAACGTTTTGCCGAACTGGATGCTTTTGTGCAGCGGGCCAATACTCAGGGCATTCAGGTACTGCTCGGCGTGAGCAAAGCGCCGGAATGGAGCCGCCCCACCACCGAGATGGATGGCCCACCGTTAGACTTTGTTCTCTATGAACAATTCATGCACACATTGGCGGCACGTTACCGGGGGCGGGTGGCCGCGTATGAACTGTGGAACGAAGCCAATTTGCAGCGGGAATGGAACGGCTTCCCATTGGGCGGGGCGTTATTTGGGGAATTATTACTAGCGGGCGCAGCCGGCGCGCGGGCAGCCGACCCAAAGGCGATATTGATTGCTGGCGCGCCGGCCGTGACGGGGATCAATGATCGCCTTACGGCCGTAGATGACCGTCTCTTTCTCCAGGAAATGCTCCAGGCCGGTGTGGCCGGTCTGGTAGACGGCATTGGCGTACACCCCTATGGCTATGGTAATCCGCCGGACAGCACGGCCGTACATCCCTCCCCCCTCACCCGCAGCCACAACACCCACCCCAGCTTCTTTTTCGCCGACACTTTGAACGACTATCGCCACCTCCTGGCCGAACACGGGGCCAATTTGCCCCTGTGGGTGACAGAGTTCGGCTGGGGCAGCTTTGAAAACGTGGCCGCCGCCCCCCCCGACGAAGCGGCATTTATGGCCGATGTCAGTGAATGGCAGCAAGCCGTTTACACGCTGCGCGCCGTAGAAATGGCCCAAGCCGGAGACGTGGCCGGGCCGATGATTTTGTGGAATCTCAACTTTGGCCCCCTGTTGGGAACCGATTTCTCCGAATCTGGCTACAGCCTGCTGCGCCCCGATGGTACAAAAAGGCCACTCTTCTTTTCTCTCGCCGCCGCCCCAAAATGGTGAGAACAGTGTATTGTAAAGACATTACGTCTCTACAATACAATTATGAGTGATCGCTGGCAATCTCTCCCCAAACCTGTTGCTTTTGTCTTCTCCGCCGGGGCCGGTTCCGGGGCGGTGCAGGTGGGCATGTTACAGGCTTTGCACGAAGCCGGTGTGCAGCCCGACCTGATCGTAGGCGCGTCGGTGGGCGCGTTAAATGGCGCGGTCATTGCCTGTTGGGGGATGGCAGACGGGGTGCGGAGTTTAACGGCCGTGTGGCCCTACATCACCCGCGAAGCCATCTTCCCCGGCGGCAAAATTGACCAGGCGCGCCATTTCCTCAGCAACCGCACCAGCATCTTCCCCAACCACAACCTGATTGACCTGGGCGTGCGCACCCTGCCTACCCGTCAATTTGAAGCGCTGCCCATCCCCTTTGGCGCCATTGCCACCGAAGTAATGACCTATCATGGCGCCCTCTTCACCAAAGGGGATTTATACCAGGCGTTGTTAGCCAGCACTGCCATCCCCGGCATCTTCCCGCCTGTAGAAATTCGCGGCAAGCTGTATGTGGATGGGGCGTTAACGGCTTATGTGCCCATGAGTGCGGCCGTGCAAATGGGCGCCGCCTCGCTGGTGGTGCTGGATGTGGGCGACGCCTGCCAACGTACCGCCCCGCCCCGCCATATAGCCGAAATGGTCACCTGGGCGCTGCATGCCGCCCTGCGCCAGCGGGCATTGGTAGAAGCGCCGGCCATCGCCGAGCAAATCCCTGTTTTGTATCTGCCTTCGCCCTGCTCGATTTCCAAAGGGCTGCTTGATTTTTCCAACATCCCGGCGCGGATTCAGGAGTCATACGAACTGGCCAAAGCGTTCCTGGATTATGCGCCGCTGCCCCAAGCGGGCATAATTGTGGGCGGCCCCCACCACCACACCGATTTCGATTTGCCGACGCTTTTGGAGATGACCGCCGCGTAGGGGAACCAACGTGATGCGTGACCAGAGAGACCCATGTGTCATGTGTCATGTGTCATGGGACAACAGGCTGTAAGCATTTTCTAGCGTCTCAGCTAATTTTTCCCAGGAAAAATGGGTTTGGATGTGGGCGCTGGCGTTGGCTGCCAACTGCTGGCGCCGCGCGGGGTTTTTCAGCAGGTGGACGAGGTCGGCCGTCAGACCCTCTACGTCACCAGACGGCCGTAGCAGCCCGGTACGGCCGTGAACCACATACTCGCTCACCTGCCCCACTGCCTCCGCCACCACCGGCAGCCCCACCGCCAGCATATCCGCCAGCTTCACCGGGCACTTGGTGCGGTTTAGCAGCGTGTCATCCATCAGGTAAATGCCCACATCTGCCTGCGCCAGAACGTCCGGCAGCTTTTCCGTCTCCACCCAACCCACATCCGTAATTGCTTCTAGCACCCCGCCCACCGCCAGTAGTTGTTGAAATTGGGCAGCGTCGGCGTCAAACAGGCTTTGCCCCACCAGCAGGATTTGGAGTTGGGGCACGGCCGTATGTACCCCCTGTAATATCGCGGCCAACCGGGAAACCTCAAATTCAAAAAAACGGCTGTAGAGGAGGAGGGTGGGGCGATGAGAAGTAAGAAGTGAGCGGTCAGCAGTAAGCGGTAAACTGTTCCTTGAAAACTGCTCACCGCTCACTGCATACTGCTCACTGATACCCGGCCCATTGGGCACATAGACCACCCGCTCCGGCGGTACGCCCCGGCTCAGGGCAATGGTTTGCAGGGCGCGGCTGGCCACGGTGAGGGTATGGCAGTGAGTCAGCCCCCACCGTTCCTGCCAGGCGAAGAAATGTTTTTGCACGGCCGTGTACGGTTCCCGCTCATTCCAGCCACCCCAGCCCTCCCAATCATCCGCATCCAGCACCAGGCACAGGCGGCGGCGGTGAAACTGCCACAGCCACCACAAAGTCAACCCGCTGTATGCCTTCGGCTTAAAACCATGCACCACATCCGGCTGCCAGGCTATCACTTCCCGCACCAGCCGCCAGGTGATGCCGGGCACACCGCCGCCCAGGGGCACATAACGCAGCGTCACGCCATCCTCCTGCCACGTTTTATCGGCTTCCGCCGGTGTGTGCCAGGAAGGCATGAACAGGCAGACCTGATGGCCGCGTCGGGTTAGTTCTTTGGCCAGCGGCAGCGCCCGGCTGCGCATCGTCTGTTTGGGGTGCAGGCCAAACGGCCCAATCATTGCCACGCGCACAACGGGATGTGTACCACGTTCTGGGGAAATAGGCGACAATTCGGTGATGTGTGATGCGTGATGGACTTCAAGGGAAAACAACAGATGGCAAGCTGGCAATTTCGGGTGATGTGGGGGATGTTTGCGGGGCGGCTGCGGCAGCAAACGGCCGTGCGGCTGCATGAAGATCTGGCAGTTACCCGGCGCAGCATGGAAAAGCGGGGGGCGCGGGCCAGGCTGCCCGCCGGTTGCCGGGCTGAATCGGCGACAATTGGCTCACTGGCAGCAGAATGGGTTATCCCGGCAGAGGCTGCGGACGGCCGTGCCATTCTTTACTTGCATGGCGGTGCGTACTGCCTGGGTTCGGCTCGTTCTCATCGTTTTTTGGGCGGGTATGTGGCCCGCGCGGCGCAGAGACGGGTGCTGCTGCCCGATTATCGCCTGTCCCCCGAACACCCGTTCCCGGCAGCGGTTGATGACACGGTGGCGGCGTATCGCTGGCTGCTGGCAACCGGGTATAAACCAGAAAACCTGACCATTATGGGGGATTCGGCCGGTGGGGGGTTGGCGCTGGCGGCATTGGTGGCGCTGCGAGATGCCGGGGAACGATTGCCGGGCACGGCCGTGTGCCTCTCCCCCTGGGCCGATCTCGCCGGAACCGGCGATTCCATGACCGGTAAGCGGCAGGCCGATGCGCTGCTATCGCCAGAGTTGTTGGCGCGTTATGCCCGGTGGTATGCAGACGGCCGTGACCTCACCCACCCGCTTATCTCCCCGCTCTATGCTTCGTTGGACGGGCTGCCGCGCCTGCTCATTCAGGTCGGCGAAAACGAAATTTTGCTGGACGACGCTACCCGCCTGGCCGCCCGTGCCCGCACCGACGGCGTAGACGTAACCCTGGAGGTGTGGCCGGATATGGTACACGTCTGGCACGCCCTGGCCGTCCTCATCCCTGAAAGCCGCCACGCCATCACCCGTATTGCCGACTTCATCAGGTAACACATATTTAGCGTCTATCTATTGGGTGGGATTGAGAGATTGAGAGATTGAGAGATTGAGAGATTGGGAGATTTAAGCAATGTCAATCTCTTAATCTCGCGGTGTCTGCACCGCCAATCTCTCAATCTCAAAGCCGGAACTGATTTTTAGATGATTCCTAAGCATAATAACCGCGTTGATCGGGGGGGAGGAGGGCAGCGATGTGGCGCATCATCTCGTCACCACAGGCGTCAATGGCAGCGCGTTTGTCCGCGTTTTTCAGGTGAGGGTCAATGGTGAGGGGGCCAAAGGGAGCGCCGATGTGCAGGGTGACGGGGGTGCGGCGTAAACGATGCAGGTTTTGCCAGACGTATTCAGCGCCGTTCACGGCCGTGGGCAGCACCCGCGCCCCACTTTTCACCGCCAGATAGGCGGCCCCTGGTTTGGCCTGAATGAGTGCGCCGGGAATGCGCGCCGTCTGTCCGGGTAGCCCGGCTACGTTGATACCGGCATCGGTCAACGGCCGTAATGCCGGATCAATCCCCCCCTCCGGGAAAATGCCCAACACGCCCCCTTCAGCCAGCACCGCCAGCGCCCGCTTCAGCGGTTCCCGGTCTACCTGCCCCCGATGGATGGGGATGCCCGCAAACGCCCACGCCAGCCACTTGCCTACCGGATGCTCCCATACCTCCGCCGACCCCAAAATAACAATTTTATAGGGCAGCCTGCCAATCAGCAGCGGCACCTCAAACCAGCTAAAGTGATTACAAATGAGGATGAGCGGCTCCCCCTTCGGCAGCAAATTCTCCCGCCCCACCACCTTGACTTTCATCACCGTATGAAACAGTGGGTATCCGATGAGGTAGGCAAGGAGGCGGGTGAGGAATTTCATGAGCAGGTGAGGGGGTGAGCAGGTGGAGGGGTGAGGAAGTGAATGCCTGGCCGAGTTATTTATTTGGAGATGGTCTTTTGGTGGGTAAGACCCAGGAATCGGCATTGTGGATCATGCCGACCAGCGTTGCCAGAATTCCGTCGTAAACCTGATAAAGTTTGGCCGCTTCTTTTGCGTCCAGATAACCACATTCAACGGCAAAATCTAACCATACTTGCGTTTCCGCTGCTTCCATTTCAGAATCGGATAGTTTGCTGATGAACGCTGCTTCATAGCGCCGTTTGCGCCATGCTTCTGCCAGGTTAGAGCAAACAGAACATGATGACCGCCGGATTTGATCGGTCAGTGAATAGACCTCTTCTTTGGGAAACTTTTGCGACACCTGAAAAATCTCCATTGCCGCCACAAATGCCCGCTTATAAACTTCCAACTCCTTGTGCGACCGAATAATCTTTGTCATCACTTCCTCCTGAATCGGTCAGGGCACGGTAGGTCGGAAAAACCTTATCATTCCAACCACTATGCCCATGCCAATCATGTTTCTCTTCGCCCCTCACCCCCTCACCCCTCCAGCTGCTCACCTGCTCATTCCCGGATTTTAGCGTTGAGTCGTTGCGCGAGCGCCGCAATAATGCGCTGGCGCTGTTTGGCGACGGCTTTATCGTTGAGCGTTTTGTCAGTGGCCTGGAAGGTGAGATGGTAGGCCAGACTGCGTTTGCCTTTGCCGATTTGTTCTCCTTCGTACACGTCAAAGAGGCGCACATCCTTGAGCAGGTTGCCGCCGGCCTGGCGGATGGTTTGTTCGACGGTCACGGCCGTGACCCCCCCATCCACCACCACCGCCAAATCTTCCTCAATGGGCGGGTAGGGCGAGATGGGGGTGTACGGATAGTAGGGCGGAATGTGCGGGATAAGCGCGTCCAGGTCAATATCGGCCGCCAGCACCGGCTGGTCGCGCTCCAGGCGCAGGTCGAGCCGTTCGGCCACCAGCGGGTGCAGTTCGCCCATCACGCCAATCTGCTGCCCGTTCAGCAGCAGCCGCGCCGTGCGCCCTGGCCGGTAGGTGGGGTGCTGCGCCGCTTCGTAGCTGATGGGGAGGTGCACCTCGCCAAACAGCGTTTCCAGGATGCCCTTCAAATCGAAGAAGTCATATTGCCCGGCGTTACCACCCTGCCAGCCGGGGACACCACGCTGCCCGGTGAGCGCCAGTGACAGCCGGGTTTGTTCGGTGGGTAAAATTTCCTCTTCATCTTCGATGAAGATGGGGCCAATTTCAAAGATGGCAATACGATCCTGGTAACGGCTGTTGTGGGCGGCAATTTCCAGCACGGAGGCCAGCAGCGAGTGGCGCATCACGGCCCGTTCGGCGGAGTTGGGGTTGGTGAGGCTGACATACGGCCGTGCATCCCCCTCACTCCCCGGCAGCAGCTTTGCCTCATACAGGGGTGAAGTCAGGCGGAAAGTGATGAGTTCTTGCAAACCGGCCTGCGCCAACACATCCTTGATGCGCTCCTCCTGTTCTAACTTCGGGTTGCCCCGCTGCGGTGGCAAGGGATCAGACAAGATGGTATTGGGGATATTGTCGTAGCCGTAAACGCGGCAGATCTCCTCCACCAGGTCATGCGGCCCTTCAATATCCAACCGGTGATCGGGCACAGTGGCGATGAGGTGATCCCCATGTACCTTCACCTCAAATTCCAGACGGCGCAGCAAGCCGGCCATCGCTTCCCCAGACAAATCCAGCCCGCTCAGCCGCCGGGCATACTCATATTTCAATGTCACGGCCGTTGGCTGCGGTGGGTTGGGGTAGTAATCCACAATCCCTTGCGCCACTGTGCCGCCCGCCAGCCGCCGCATGAGTTCGGCAGCGCGTTGTGCCCCCAACAATGCCTGGCTGGGATGCACCCCCCGGCTGAAACGAAAGGCAGCGTCACTGTGAATGCCTAACGTGGTGCTAGTGCGGCGGATGTTGATGAAGTTCCAGGCGGCCGCTTCCAGCAACACGTTTTGTGTCTCCGGTTTGATTTCGCTGTCCAGGCCACCCATGATGCCGCCCAGACTCAGGTTGCTGAGGGGGTCCGTCACCAGAATGGCGTGGGGCGGCAGCTTGTGAACCTTTTCGTCCAGCGTAGTCAGCGTTTCGCCGGGTTGGGGCAGGCGGGTGTGGATGTGAATGGGGCCATCAGGGGCGTATTGATCGGCGCGCTGGCGCAGGAAGTCGTAGTCGAAGGTGTGGTTGGGCTGCCCCATTTCCAGCATGACATAGTTGCTGATGTCCACGACGACGTTGATGGGCCGCTGCCCGGCCAGCCGCAGGCGATATTGCATCCAGTAGGGGCTGTCAATTTGGCGGACGTTGTTGATCACCATGCCCACAAAGCGGGGGTTAAGTTCTGGCTCGTCGGTGGTGATGAGTACCTTGCCCTCGACCGGCGGCCCGTCCATGACGACATGGTAGTCGGGCAGACGGAGGGGCTGGTTGGTGAGGGCGGCGTATTCGCGGGCCACGCCGAGCATGGAGGCGCAGCGGGCGATGTTGGGGATGATGTCAATTTCCAGCACAGCGTCGCCGAGAACATCTTGCAGCGGCGTCCCGGCCACATAATCGGGCGACCATTCATCTTTGGTGATGAGGATGATGCCTTCGTGTTCGTCGCTGATGCCCAACTCTTTTTCGGAACAGACCATGCAGCGATTGTGGATGCCGCGCAACGGCCGTCCCTTCAATTTCATCTTCTGACGGCCGTCTTTATGACCATCGTACAGTTCTGCCCCCTCCAACGCCAGCGGCGAATACAACCCCCGGCTGCTGATGTCACCCTGCCCCACAAATTCAAACAGGTTGGGCGCGCCGGTGACGACTACTTCGGGCGCGTCAGCGCCATAATCCACCGTAGCCAGCACCAGCTTGTCCGCATTCGGGTGCTGCTCCACCTTGAGGATGTGCCCCAGCACAATGAGGCCACGATCCCACACCAGGTCTGCGCCGGGGATGCCGATATATTCAATCGTTTTCACTTCCAGCCCGGCATTGGTGAGGATGCGGTCAACCTCGGCCACCGGGCGGTCTATGGTCACAAAATCTTTGAGCCAGGATAGTGGTACAAGCATGGAAAATCTCCGCAATTACCCAATTACTCACTTACGTAACTGGGTAATTGGGTAATTGAGTAATTTGGTAATTAGAACTGTTGCAAAAACCGCAAGTCATTTCCCCAAAATTGGCGAATGTCGTCAATGCCGTATTTGAGCATGGCGATGCGTTCTGGCCCCATGCCGAAGGCGAAGCCGGTGTAGACATCGGGGTCATAACCGCCGTTACGCAGGACGTTCGGGTGGACCATACCGCTGCCCAGAATTTCCAGCCAGCCGGTGTACTTGCACACCTGGCAGCCCTTTGATTCGCAGAGGAAGCAGGTGATGTCCATTTCGGCGCTGGGTTCGGTGAAGGGGAAGTAGCTGGCACGGAAGCGGGTTTGCCGGTTGGCGCCAAACATACGGCGGGCGAATTCGGTGAGCGTGCCTTTCAGGTCGGCCATGCTGATGTTGTGGCCGACGGCCAATCCTTCGACCTGGGTGAACTGGATGCTGCTGCGGGTGGTGATTTGTTCGTTGCGGTAACACATGCCGGGCAGAATGACACGCACGGGTTCGGGGTAATACTCCTGCATGGCACGGATTTGCCCGGCGCTGGTATGGGTGCGCAAAATGACATCCGGTTTGGTGGTATAGAAGCTGTCTTGCATCTCCCGCGCCGGGTGGTGGGGCGGGAAGTTGAGCAGCTCAAAGTTGTTGGCGTCGGTGTCTACGTCTGGTGAACGGTAAACCTGGAAGCCCATGTCGCCAAAGATGCGGTAGGTGTCACGCAGGGTTTGGGTGATGATGTGCAGGCCGCCGGTGGGCAACGGCCGTCCCGGTAGTGTCACATCCAGCGCGGACCCGGCAATGGTGGCTTCCAGTTCGGCGGCTTTGAGGGTTGCCAGACGGCCGTCATACGCCGCCTGCAAATCACTCTTCACCTCGTTCAGCCGCTTGCCAAAGGCGGGGCGGATGGCGGGGTCCATTTGCCCCACCTGCCGCGTCAGCAGGTAGACCGCCCCTTTCCGGCCGAGGGTGTCGTGGTACCAGGTTTCGAGTACGGCCGTGTTGTCCACCTGATCGAGTTTTGCCAATGATTCTGTATATAAAGTTTCCAGTTCGTCCAACATCTTTCACTTCCTCAGCGTTTTTATCAAAGATTGCGCAGATTACGCAGATTCTTGCCATTTATTGGATAATCTCTCGTATTGCAAAGACTCAGCGCCAAAATTGAGTAAGAGACCTCTATTGAAGTTTGTGACCTTGAAATAATGGATAACTTGCGCTTTTTCCTTGCCTGTAATTTGGCGTAATGCCTTGAGTTCAACGATGATATTGCCAATACAAACAAAATCTGCTCGATATGCCTTTTTCAACAGATGCCCTTTGTAAGAGATGGGTAGTTCAACCTCATGCAAAAAGGGAACTCCTTGTATTTCGCATTCAATCATCATCGCTTCGTGATAAACATCTTCTAAAAAGCCATGGCCCAATTCTCGATGCACAACCATCGCCGCACCAATAATGCGATAAGTTTCTGGATCCCTCGTGCTACGTACTCTTGAAATTTCCATCTGCGTAATCTGCGAAATCTTTGATCACCTTCTTAATCTTACCGTCGCCTGCTCTGACCAACAAAAAAGACGCGGGTTGCGCCGCGTCTTTCAGGAAATTCGGTTGGCTGCTTCTTTTCAGGCAGAACCACGCTCCTGCGCAAACACGGCGCGGGTGGGGCACATAAAAAAGAAGCCAAAAAATCGTTTACCGTTCATGGTGGGCGAAGGATAACACTCTCCCCCAGGCACGTCAAGGAAAATTTGTGACGCCGGGTGGCAAGTGCTGCAAATTAAGCCATTTATGATTGATGTGCCTCCATGTAGGCTCTGAGTAATGCATTTATTTTGGTCTGGTAGCCACGACCTTGCCCACGAAACCAGTCAAGCACGTCACTATCAATGCGCAAAGTGACTTGCTGCTTTGTTGAAGCAGGAGCAAGTCCACGATGAACAACTGATCTGGCGAACATTTCTGGGGTGATTTCAGGAATATCAGACAGGTCAATATCTTCATCCCAAACAAAATCTTGCATGACAGGATTGTAGCTACAAATTGTCGTTACTTCAAATCCCCTCTTAACTCTTGCTCGATTGTCAGGAGGAGAAAGGGTTCGCCGGTCGGGGTGAGCAGGTTTTGGCAGGGGCCGGAATCGCAGCTATAGGGGTCAAACCAGCCCAGGCGGATGTGAGCGACTTCGGCCAGGGGGACGGGGATTTCGTGTTTTTGCAGGAGGAGGTCGCCGGGCTGCCAGTGGGGGAACCAGAGGGATTGCGGATCGGCCGTGTCGAAGGCGTACATATCGCCAATCTGCTGACCGTCTTCGTCCAGGAAGTGGATGAAAAGGCGGCGGGCGTGGGCGGGCACGGCCGTGACGCGCCAGTAGGTGATGAGGTGAGAAGGGGTGAGGTCGTAACCGAGAAAGGTCAGTTCGTCACCGAATGGGGTGTTGGCGGGGAATGGGGGGGTGGGGATGGGGACGGTGGGCAGGGCGTAGTGGGTGGTGTGTTGATGGGTGGTGGTTAACACACCCCAGGCAGTGAGTTGGCTTTCCCAATAGGGATCGAGGGGGAGGGTGGACGGCCGTATCACCCGCCCACTTTCCGGGATGATCAGCGTCCCTTCTTGCGGATTGAAATGGCTGATGGGGGCGGCGTCGTTTTGGCGCAGGAGGGTCATGGTGGGGCTGTCCATGGTGTCTGGCGACCAACCGGCCAGGGCGACGGCCGTACCGTCTGATTCATCTAAAACGGCCGCCACTTCAGCCAATGCCGTCTGCCAGACAAAGGGCACATCTCCACCCGCCGGCCATACCTGAAACGTCAAATAGAGGGTGCGGCCGGCATAGAGTAAAAAGAACGTGAAGGCCAGGATTGTCAAACCGAGTTTTACCCTTTTTGTGGATAACCGGGCGAAATCTGTGGATAACTCACCCAAATTGTGAATAAGTAGCGCCGGGAAGATTGACATAACGACCAGAGCGTTGATGCTGCGGATGTGGCTGGGGGCGTTAATGGTGACCAAACTGGGCAGCAAACTGACTAACAACCAGAGCAAGATGAAGGCGTAACGGCCGTCGCGCCACCGCCACACACTCAGGAACACCCCCCCATAAAAAAGCAATGCCAGCACCGGCTCAAACACGGGCACACCAGGCACCCCTTCCCGCCACAAGGGGCCGCCCACTACGCCAAACATACCGGCCAGTTTCAGCCCGTTTTGCAACACCGGCAGTGGGTTCCCCGCCAGCAATTCGGTAAGCGGCTGGTTGACTTCGGCCACGCGGAATTCCGCGCCAGGGTGGGTTTGCAGGTAGTACAATAGGGGGAAGACGGTGAGGAGGAACACGGCCGTGAATACCCCCACACCCCGCCACCGCACCTTCAAATCCCGCCGATGCACCAATGCCAGATACAAAATGAATAACAAAAAAAATATCGGTACCGCCCGCGCCGCCAGATAGGTATATAGACTTAGCCCGGCGAAGAGACCTGACAGGGTGAAGAGGTGAAGGGGTGAGGGGGTGAGGGGGTGAGGGGGTGACTTGACACCCTTCGTCAGACTCAGGGCAGGCTCTGACACCTCAACACCTGATACCTGCCATGCCCGCCACCAAAAAATGGCAGACAATCCGGCGACTACCGGTAAAGAGATGGCGCGCAGGGCGAGACGGCCGTAAAAAACCGGCCAGAACAATACCGCCAGCAGCCCCGCCGCCAACAACGCCACCGTCTCGCCAAACAGCCGTCTGGCCAGCGCATACGTCACCGCCACGCCGAGCAGCCCACAAAACGCCGCCAGGGAACGCAGCGCCAGCAAATTGTCGCCGAGCAAGGCGAGGAAAAGGGCTTCCAGGTAGTGGTAGCCTGCTTCGTGGCCGTAAGCGGCCGTGAAGTAGACGGCGTGGTTGCCCGCCAGAATATCGCGGGCAATCAACCAGTGGGCTACCTCGTCATGGGCCACGCCGGGCGGCGATTGGCCCACTACGCCGACGATGCGCAGGGCAAAGGCCGTTAACAGGATAAGGAGGAGGAGGGGGCGGGGGTGTGCGGTCACGGCCGTATCATCCCCCCGTCCGCAGCCGCCGGGCAATGGGCGTGGGCAGGATGTCGGCCAGAATTTTGCGCTCGGCCGGCCCCACCACCCGCAGCAGCAGCAGCCCCGCCGGGTAGAGCAAAATGCCCCACACACCCACCAGTAGATGAATTTGCCCGCCCAGGTACATGATGAGGACGGTCACGGCCGTGATCAAGCCCGGCTTCACCATAAATCGCCACGCCACGCCCGGCATCCGCTGCCGCAGGTAATAGGCAAACACCAGCAGCAGCACCACCTCCGATAATATCGTGGTAACGCCAGCGGCCACATAAGTAAACAGGGGAATAAACATGAGATTGGTGATGATGTTAAACAGTACCCCGGCCGTAAACGCCCGCGGCTGTTTGCCTTCCAGCCCTAAACCGATCAGCACGTAATTGGTGACGCTGTTCATCCAGCCAATGGGAATAGACC
>CAADGU010000465.1 GCA_900696625.1 uncultured Chloroflexota bacterium
GCGCCACCGCGCACAGGCAGGGAGCCATGCCCCCCTGGGCCACGCACCGTGACCCTCAACCAACAGATTTGCTTTTCAGCGATCTGAATGGGATAGAAGCGATGGTTTCCAATAGAAAGGGTGAACCCGCCAAACTCGCCCAGGGCGTAACGAATACCCGCGAACGCTTCCGGGTGTTCTTCAACCAGGAACTTCGCGCCAAAATCACCACCCGCTTCTTCATCAGACACAATGGTCAAAACGATGTCACCCGCCGGTGTCATGTTTTCGGCCTTGGCACGTAAGACGGCGGCTACGAACATGGCGATGCCACCTTTCATATCCAGCGCGCCCCGGCCCCACACATAATTGTCTACCTGTTTGCCCGCAAACGGTGGCTGCTGCCATTGCTGCTTCTCTGTGGTGACGACATCCACATGCCCATAGAGCAATAAGGGCGCAGCATGACCCTGACCGGGCAGGTGGGCGATGAGGTTTGGGCGTTCCGGCGATTTGGCTAGAATCCTGGTTTGAATTCCGGCTGTAGTGAGCAGGCCATTGATGAACGAGATACACTCAGATTCGTTGCCGGGTGGATTTGTCGTGTCAAATTGAATCAGCTTTTGCAGCAGTTCCACCGGCTGCTGGTAGGTAGCTGGCGTGATTTCTTGTGAACTCATTGCTTGTATCCCCCATATAGGTTTACTTAGCCAGATAGGCCATCTGACGCCTTGTTCAGTTGCGCTGGCACGGCCGTCCAACGCCTTTGCCATTCACCAAAACGCAAGCCGTCCGAGGCATCGCGCCAGCGTCGGGTGGAAGGGTTGTTAGGTCTGTTTTCTCTTTCTGAGCAGCAATTTCCAACACTTCTGCCCAGAACGACTGCCTATATCTTGTCCGAAAACTATGAAACCGCCTCAGACATTGCGGCTTGCTTCAAAACATTAGTAGCCCACTGATTAATACTCTTGCTGTTGATTTCTGCTGCTGTTGCAACAGCCATATGAATCTCTGACGGAATCCGCAGCGTTAATTTGTCTGAATATGACCGTTGTGGCGATTGCCCAATTTTGTCGCACACTTCCAGGTAGTGATCTGTAACCGTCCAGACCTGACAGGTTTTTACCAGTTCAAATCGAGACTAACCTGTCAGGTCTCTTGAGGGACTGAACGCTTACAGTGATCTACAGCATCATGAAATGCTGATTCCAGTTCTTCTACATTGCTACCATGAAAGCCAACAATGTCTCGAATCCCGATAATGTGTCCAACGAAGATTTTGTCTACAGGGTCGTATTCGACTTTCGCGGAATAGTTTGTAGGTCATTTCATTCATGTGTGAAAACGAAGGGTAGCAATTCGCGGGCATTGATTTATTGGGCGGCACTATTGCTTGGCAATTGATGCGCCTCCGCCCCGTAAAATGTATTTTTGAACTTTCCCCGTCGCCGTTTTAGGTAGGTCATCCACAAATGTTACCCATTGCGGCGTCTTAAAATGCGCGAGACGATCACGCACAAACTGTTTCATCTCATCCTCTGTTGCCGTTGTGCCTGGACGCAATACCACAAAAGCGTGGGGCGATTCGCCCCACCTCTTATGAGGCATACCCACAATTGCCACTTCTTGTACGGCCGGGTGGTGCAATAGCACACCTTCAACTTCCACTGAGGAGATGTTCTCGCCGCCGCTGATGATAACATCTTTGAAGCGGTCACGAATTTCAATATAGCCATCCTCATGCACCACAGCAGCATCGCCCGAATGGAACCAACCATCGCGTATCGCAGCGGCCGTGGCTTCAGGGTCGTTGTAATAACCTTTCATGACCGCATTTCCGCGTACCACAATTTCGCCAATCGTCTCCCCATCATGTGGCACTTCATCACCATTGAGGTCCACAACGAGGAGTTCACCGGAGGTGATAAGCTCAACACCTTGTCGCGCCTTGATAACCGCACGTTCTTGGGGCGAGAGTTGGAGATGTTCCGGGCGCTCTTCGCAAATGGTGATAAATGGCGATGTTTCTGTCAACCCATAAACTTGGGTCAGATCCCATCCCAACTCACCCTCGACACGTTCGATGGTGGCAGCTGCTGGCGGGGCGCCGGCTGTGAGCAAGCGCACTCCCCGGCGCGCGTTTTGGCGCAACTCGTCAGGCGCGTTGGCAACGCCGATGAGTACCGTTGGGGCAGCGCAAAAGATGCTGATATGCTCAGTCTCAATCTGTTCAAAAATGGTGCGTGGCTCAACTTTGCGTAAACAGATATGGGCTGCACCCCGCGCTGTGACAATCCACACAAACGTCCATCCATTGGCATGAAACATCGGGAGAGTCCAAAGATAGCGGTCTTTGGGCGCTAAAGCATGATGCGCCAGCGTTCCCACCACGTTCAGATAGGCATTGCGATGGGTAATCATCACCCCTTTAGGACGCGCCGTAGTGCCGCTGGTATAGTTGATAGAAATGAGGTCGCTTTCAGCAATAGCCGGACGTATAAAGTCAGTTGCAGCAGCGGTTAGGATCGCTTCATAATCAAGCCAGCCCTCTCTGGCTCCTTCCAGAGCCACAAATTGCTCAACGTTCGGTAATTCGGCGCGGACGCTGTCTACAGCTTGAAGATAGTCGCTATGGGCGCACACAATACGTGCCCCACTGTGATTGATAATATAGGCGAAGTCATCAGCGATGAGCCGATAGTTAACCGGCACAACAACCGCTCCAATCTGTGGCACAGCATAAAATGACTCAAGTTGAGCATGGGTGTTGGGCGCGATATAAGCCACCCGGTCGCCCGGCTTAATGCCGAACGCTTGCAAGGCCGAGGACCATCGGTCACAACGTTCGAAAAACTGCTCATAGGTTAACCGCAGTTCTCCATCTACAACCGCTTCACGGTTGGCGTATAATCTACGCGCTCGTCGCGCAAACTCCAGGGGTGACAAAGGGACTTCCATATTTTTACCTCCATTGGTGTTAGCAGATTAAGTAGTCTCATTATTTAGGATCAGGAAGATTTGACGTAACTGTTTGCCATTCGGCTCTGATAATAGGCTTGAAAGCGATTTTTTCAAGCCGCCCAACACTTGCTTCACCAGCGCGGTCGGTTGACCAAATAATCCCCCATAACTACAGAACGCTGTCCTTTATGGTCTGCCGCGTCTGGTGCAAGCATAGTTGCACGAATTGCGTAACACCGTGGCTATGGGATTTTTAAGCTGCTATCTTTTGCACCCGCTTTGACTAAAATGACGATCTGAAAGCTATGGTTTATCGTCCAAAGAGCTAACCTAAAATCACATTCTGATTTTACCCTGTATTCAACCTGCATGATACCCCAATTTTGCCCCATCTGTCAGCCAATAGGCGCAATCATCCCCTGAGCGCCGGCTGGGATGCGGCGCAATCGTTTGATAAGGTCGCCAACCGCCCACGCTGCAAAGCGGGCATTGGTTTGGGTCATGGCCTAACATCTGGATAATCCAGCACTTGCTCCGGCTGACCAAACGGCGGTTGAGCATACACCTGCCATTTTTTAGACCGGGCCTCGGCCAGACTGCCGCATTTGGGGCAATGGCGGTTGCGGCAAGAGTTGTACGAGACGCGCACCCCGCCGCAGTTGTCGCACTCGTCCACATGACCGCCGAGTACGGCCGTGCGACACTGCCCAATATCCCGCATCACCAACTGTTGTTGGTAAGACAGGCTGTACTGGCGGCGAAACTCATCCCCATACAGACGGAAGATGTCAGCCACCTCAAAACGGGGGCTGTTGTCAGTCTCGACTTATGCGGACGTTTGTTCCGTATAAGTAACGGTGCTGAACAAGAATTGGCTGTTGTTAGATAGAACATTTGTCCGTATAATATCGGGCGTCATATGTTGCACACTTTCTGGCCAGTAATTGGCTAAAGTATTAAGCACTCTTTCAGGCCTGGTCAATCAATATGGAGGTCAATAATGGATAATCCACCCAAAAAGTTGCTGGATCAGGTAGCGGACGCTCTCCGTGTCCGACATTATGCTTATCGTACGGAGCAGACATGCATTTACTGGATTCGCCGTTACATCCTCTTCCATGATAAACGCCACCCGCGCGAAATGGGCGCCGCTGAAATTGAAGCCTTTCTAACCCATCTGGCGGTCGAGGGCCAGGTGGCGGCCTCCACCCAAAACCAGGCACTGTGCGCCCTCCTCTTTTTATACCGCGAGGTGTTTCAGCAGCCGCTGGAACAGGTAGAAGTCGTCTGGGCAAAGAAACCGCAGCGCTTACCTACTGTGCTTAGCCAGGAAGAAACCCGCCGCCTCATTGCCCATTTCTCTGGCAACCACCAGCTGACGGCCCAGTTACTTTACGGCAGGGGTCTGCGGCTAATGGAGTGCCTGCGTCTGCGCGTTAAGGATATTGACTTTGGTCAGCAGCACATCATCATCCGTGATGCCAAAGGGTTTAAAGACCGCGTCACGCTGCTGCCATCTTCGCTGACAGCGCCGTTGCAACAAAGGATTAATTATGAAGGATGAATTATGAAGGATGAAGAACGCATTGTTGTTTTGCGTGACCGGATTAATTATCACCTGTACCGTTACCATGTGCTGGACGCGCCGGTGATCAGTGATGCCGAGTATGACGCCCTCTATCACGAACTGTTGGCATTGGAAACGGCCCACCCGGAATGGGTAACGGCCGATTCCCCCACCCAACGCGCCGGCGCCGAACCGCTGGATGCCTTTGCCAAAGTGAGCCACCCTGCGCCCATCCTCAGTCTGGCGAATGCGTTTAGTGTGGCCGATTTGTTTGCCTGGCGGCAGCGCCTTGAGCGGTATCTACCCGACCCGGCCATGTCGCTGGACTATGTGGCCGAACCGAAGTTGGATGGGTTGACGGTGGTGCTGACGTATGTCAACGGCCGTTTCACCCAGGGCGCAACTCGTGGCAATGGCGAAATTGGCGAGGATGTCACCCAAAATTTGCGCACACTCAAGGCCATTCCGCAAAAGATTCCGGTAGCGCCGGATAGTGGCCTGGCAGCCCCGCCCTACCTGGTGGTGCGCGGTGAAGTGTTTTTTCCGCTGGATAAGTTTGAGGCGTTTAATGCCGCCCGGCTGGCGGCGGGCGAACCACTTTACATGAATCCGCGCAACGCCGCTTCCGGCTCATTGCGCCAGTTAGACCCCAAGATCACGGCCGTGCGCCCCCTCACCATTTACTGTTATGACCTCATCGCCTGGGAGGGCGCCCCGGTGCCCGATACCCAATGGGAACGGCTCGACTACCTGCGGCAGTTGGGTTTCCCGGTGTCGGCGGATAGTGTGTATTGTGCAGATTTAACGGCCGTAGCCGCCGCCTATGAAGCCTGGATTCCCCGCCGCAACCAGATCAACTACGAGGTAGATGGCATCGTCGTCAAAATCAACAACCGCTCTCTGGCCGACAGCCTCGGTTTTGTGGGCAAAGACCCCCGTGGGGCCATTGCCATGAAGTTCCCCGCCCAGGAAAAAACCACCCGTCTGTTAGACGTGCAGGTCAACGTGGGTCGCACCGGCGTCCTGGCCCCCAACGCCATCCTGGAACCGGTGGAGATTGGCGGCGTGGTGGTGCGCAACGCCACCCTACACAATTACGACGAAATCGCCCGCAAAGACATCCGCATCGGTGATACCGTGCTGGTGAAACGGGCCGGGGACGTGATTCCCTATGTCATTGGCCCGGTTATCGAGCAGCGTAATGGCACAGAACAGGTCATAACGCTACCTGCCGTTTGCCCTTTCTGTGACCAGCCGGTGAAACGTATCGAAGGCGAGGTGGCTATTTACTGTGACAATCCGGCCTGCCCGGAACAGTTGGTGCGCCGCGTGGAATACTTTGTCAGCCGGGGAGCCATGGACATTGGCACATTTGGCGGCAAAACCGGCGCGCTGCTGATTGAACAGGGCTTTATTCACGATATTGCCGATCTCTACTATCTGGATCGGGCGGCGCTGTTGGCGCTGGAAGGGTTCCAGGAGAAGAAGGTGGATAATTTGCTCAGCGGCATTGAGGCCAGCAAAAACCAATCGGCCGAACGTTTCCTGACGGCGTTGGGCATCGGTTTTGTGGGCAGTGTGGTCGCCGGGCTGCTGCTGGATGCGTTTGGCAGTCTGGATGGGTTGGCAAACGCCACGCGGGAACAGTTGGAAACAGTGGAAGGGGTGGGGCCGCAGATTGCTGCCAGTGTGGTAGATTGGTTTGCCGACGAGCGCAACCAGGCCTTGTTAGAAAAGTTTCGGGCAGCCGGATTACCATTTGCCAGTAGGCGCACGGCCGTGCCTGCCACCACCCAATCCCTCACCGGCCTCACCTTTGTCATCACCGGCGCCCTGCCCACCATGAGCCGCGATGAAGCCAAAGCCTTTATTGAAGCACACGGCGGCAAAGTAACCGGTTCCGTTTCCAAAAACACCAACTACCTGCTTGCCGGTGAAAACGCCGGCAGTAAACTGGCTAAAGCTGAACAATTGGGTGTACCGGTGGTGAGTGAGGCGGAATTGAGAGAGATGGTGGGGGAGATTGAGAGATTGAGCGATTAGAACGACATCAGTCTCCCAGTCTCCTAATCTCCCAATCTCAAAACCGATGTGCCTGGCTGAGCAGTTCAAAACCGGAGATGATGTCCAGCAGTTCACTGGTGATGGCGTTTTGCCGTTGGTGATGGTACAGCCGGTGTAGTTCATCCAGCCGCTCCTCGATATTGCGCTCGGCCGCCTGCATGGAGATCAGGCGAGCCGCATTTTCACTGGCCAACGATTCGGCAAAGGCACGAAACAGCGAGACAAACAGGTGTTCCCGCAGCAGCGCCGAAAAGAGCGGTTGCCAATCCATGCTGAAGGTGGGCAGCACCGGCGAAGGCCAATGCTGCTGTTCCAGGTGGCGCAGTTGTCGCAGATTAATGGGCAGGAGGCGCTGCATGCGTGGTCGGTAAGCAATGGTGGAGTGCAGCCGGTTATAAAACAGGAAAATTTGCTCAATAACGGGTGGCGTGGCCGGGTTTTGCCATTCATCACTTTGTAACAGCAGCTCTTGCACGATGGGGGTAATGGCAGCCACGCTGCCGGGCAGGCTGAACAGTTCGGCCGTGTCCAGGCCGTGTTCGTTCAAGGGTGGCGTCACACGGACGCCAATGGCGATGACGTGCAGATTGTGGCGGGGAATGCCCAGGTGGTGCAGCTTTTCGGCGGCGTAACCGGCGATCTGCTCATTAAACTGGCCGCACATGCTCTGGTCAGAGCCAAAAACGAGGATACCGGTGCCCCGTTCGGCCACCGGTTTGCGGGAGGCTGGAGGGAGAGCGTGTCCTTCGCGCACGGCCGTTGTCAATACCACATGCAGCCCCAATTCCGTCGTCCGGTAATACTCAGTTAACGACTCCACCGCCCGCTCATACTGGCGGATACTGGTCATCGCCAATGCCCGCATGGTGCGCACAATGGCATGTAAATCGCTGGCATTTTTGATGCGCCGCCGGATGTCTTCGATATTTTCCATAGGGGATTAGAGATTAGAGATTGGAGATTGAGAAATCTCCAATCTCTAATGTCCATTTGATCAATGCCGGTGCAAATCCTTATGCATAATTGCCCGTGTCCGGTGCAGGCGGTCGTCGGCGGGCAGGTCTGCCAGTTGACGATTCATTTCCGCGTCATCTTCTTCTTCCAACAGACGTACCACATAATCAATCATGCTGGGCGGAAAGACACCATCCGCCTCGTACAGGTGGCGCTGCTGCCGCAGTTCCGCCGCCGACGCTACACAGCTTGAGGGTAGTGGCTCTAAACGGCTCAAAACGGTGGTATCGCGGAAAATGTTGCCGGTGACGTGCAAATCATCCGCCAACTGCTGTGCTTCCACCGGGTGCGTCAGCCCCCAGGTGGCAGACATGGCAATGCCTGCCAGCAGCAAGTGGACAATAGCGCTGCCGTCTGGGCTACGCAGCTCCACCGTTTGTCGCCCCACCTCTTCCACAAAGTCGGTACGCTGCTGCGGATTCAGTTGCCGCGCCAGGTTGCTGGTATTGGTCCAGCCCAGCGGCACCCGGATCATGGCGCTGCGGTTGGATTCGCTCCAACAGACGCGCGTGGGCGCTTCCTGGTTGGGCACCAGGCGCAGGTAGGCGGAAGAGACGGTATTGCCGAAGGCGGTGAGGGTGCCGGCGTACCGGCTGAGGCCGCCAATCATCTGCCGCGCGGTGGTGGAGAGTTCGCCATGGGGATCGCGCATGATGTTACGGCCGTCATGTCGCAATTCCATGTGTATGTGCAGCCCATTCCCGGCGATGCCCTCTTCCAACTTCGGTGTAAAAGTAGCCACGCAGCCATGCTGGTAAGCCACATTGCGGATGAGCCAGCGCGCCAGCACCAGGTTGTCTCCCGCCTCGTCAATAGGCCTGGGTAAAAACTCAATTTCTAACTGATCGGCCCGCTTCCCGGCGATTTCCTCCAGATTGCTGCGTACCTCGTGCAGATTACCCACTTCACTGTGGGCGTATTTCACTGCGCCGGTAATCTGGGTAATGTGCCTGACCATTTCGTTGATAATGTCACCCGTTTTGTTGAAAGGAGAAGCGGTGTGGTAGCCGCGTTGTTTGGCCATGGCATAGGTGTTATGCGCCGGATTGCTGAGTAGGAAAAATTCCAATTCACCCATGGCATGCAGGTCTAGCCCGGTTTGCGCCTGGAATCGGTGGTATGCTTTCAGCAAGATGTTATCAAGGGTGTAGGGGGCCAGTTGGCCTGTGTGGGTCAGGTAACGGCAAATGAAATCGAGGCTGCCGGAATCAAAAGGGTTCAGGAAGGCGGTTTTGTAAACGGGCACAACGTATAGATCAGAGACGGAGACATCTACCAGGCCACGAAAGAGGGAAGAGCCATCCACCCGCTCGCCATCGGCCAGGATGCGTTCCGCCTGGGCGCGGTGGGCAATGGGGATTTTTAGCTCTTTGAGTTTGCCATCAATGGCCGTGTAATGAAAGGTGATGCGCTCCAATTGTTTTTGCTCAATGACGCCGATCAGGTCTTCACGAGTGAACTCCTGACGTGGCTTGTCGAGCAACCGGGTGAGCGGATTCATCAGAGCATAGGGAGAGCGGGTCATGGGGAAAGTCCTTATAGTCCTAACCAGAATAATCATGGATGATAATCTTGATCCGTTGTAGCAGCGCGTCGCGGTCGGCGTCGTTGAGTCTTTCACCCTGTTCGATACGGCGGCACACGGCCGTTTCCCGGCGCACCACCTCCTCCCGAATCGTCTGGCTGATCGGGCCGATTGCGTCTACCGGCAGGTCATCAAACAAGCCGGTGGTAACAGCCAGCAGCACCGCAATTTGCTCCGCTACCGGCAGCGGCTCATACTGTGGCTGCTTCAACACCTCGCGCACACGGCGGCCCCGTTCAATAACCTTTTGTGTGGCTTCATCCAGGCGTGTGCCAAATCGTGCAAAACTTTCCAGCTCTTCAAACTGGCTGTACGCCAGGCGTAAATCCCCGGCAACCGCCCGGTACGCCGGCAGCTGCGTCTTGCCACCCACGCGGGAAACAGAACGCCCCACATCTACGGCGGGCAATGTCCCTTTCTGGTACAGGTCGGGTGAGAGGTAAATCTGCCCATCGGTGATGGAGATGATATTGGTAGGAATGTAGGCGGAGACGTTTTGGGCCTCTGTTTCCACAATGGGCAGCGCCGTTAGCGAGCCACCGCCCAATTCCGGGCGCAGCCGGGTGGAACGTTCCAGCAGGCGAGAGTGCAGGTAAAAGATGTCGCCGGGAAAGGCTTCACGGCCAGGCGGGCGGCGCAACAAGAGGGAGAGTTCGCGGTAAGCCCAGGCGTGGCGGGTCAGGTCGTCGTACACAATGAGGACATCCCGGCCTTGTTCCATAAAGTATTCGGCAATGGTGGTGGCGGCAAAAGGGGCAATAAATTCCAGGCCGGGCGGGTCTTCGCCGGCGGCAACGACGATGGTGGTGTAGGCCAGCGCGCCGCGTTCACGCAAGTCGGCGATGACGTTGGCAACGGCCGAACTGCGCTGGCCGATGGCGCAGTAGACGCAGATGATGTTTTTGTTTTTCTGGTTCAACATGGTGTCCAGGGCAACGGCCGTTTTCCCCGTCTGTCTGTCTCCCAAAATAAGCTCCCGTTGGCCGCGCCCCACCGGGATAAGCGCGTCAATTGCTTTCAATCCCGTTTGTAAGGGCACTGTCACCGGGGCGCGGTCCATAATGGGCGTTACCGGGCGCTCTACCGGCCAGCGTTCAACGGTGGGAAGGGGGCCACGGCCGTCTAACGGCCGTCCGGTTGGGTCCACCACACGCCCCAACATCCCTTCGCCCACCGGCACATCCAGCACCCGGTGCATTTGCCGCACCTCATCCCCGGCGGATAGATGTTGGCTGTCGCCCAACAAAATGACGCCCACCTCTGTCTCATCCAGATTAAATGCCATGCCCATCAATCCGTCGGGAAAGCGGATCAATTCTTCGGCCTGAACCTCGTGCAGCCCATGCACACGGGCAATGCCTTGCCCCACATAGCTGACGTGCCCCACCCCCTGCGTGTGCAGCCGGGGGCGTACCTGCTCTTGCGCCTGGGCAAAGGCGGCATAGGTCTGCTCTAGCAGCGGGTGCAGCAGGCCATCAGCCATGGGGTTGTCCCTCTACGGCCGTGTCTGCCGGCATGGTTGCCAGTACCTCCGCCAACGACTCCTCCATGTTGTCTAAATAGCTGGCCAGGCTCCAGGCCACCTTGTATCCTGGCGCCGTGAGTTCCAGGCCACAGATCACATCTGGTTTTGTCTGTATGTGCATGGGCTGGCCTACGCCAAACAAGCGAAAGATGGCCTGCCGCAGTCTTTGGCGTTGTTCATTGTCAATATCGAAGCCGCTGTTAAGCGTGAGAATGGCTTGCTCTGCTTGCAGTGAATCCCGGATCGACTGCACATCTGTCTCTGGCAGAGAATCCAGCCGCGCCAGGAAAATCTGCACAATGCGTGCTTCCAGGTCGGCATCGGCCAGATCGGTCAGAGCGCGGCGGATGATCTGGTACGTTTGCTGCTCCGTCTGGTGACGCACCGTTTGCAAGAACGATTCTTTTTCCTCAGCCACTGCTTTTTGCCAGCGCGTGCGGGTGACATTGACTTCGGTACGCGCCTGTTCCAGCCACGCCTGCCGCCTGGCAGCCACTTCTGCCTGGGCTTCTTCCATGAGATTTTCCCGCTCCACAGCAAAAGCGGCGTTTTTTTGCTGGTACGCTTCAATTTCCGCGACCGCAGCCAGCCGTTGGGCTTCCGCTTCGGTCAGCCGGTCAGCAATTTTGCGCTCTCGTTCGGCCATGGCATTCAAAATTGGCCGGTAGAGAAAACGGCGCAGCAGCAGCACCAGAATCAGGAAGTTGATAATTTGGGCAATAACGGTATACCAATCAATGAGCACCGTTAACCTCCAATCAATGCTGTGGCGTAGTTCCAAAACGGATTGATGAAGAGCAGGATGATGGCCACCACAAAGCAATAAATAGCGGTAGACTCAATCATCGCCAGACCGACGAAGAGGGTGCGGGTGATGGTGCTGGCTTCATCCGGCTGTTGGGCGATGGAGCTAAGCGCCTGGGCGACGGCGCGCCCTTCGCCCAATGCCGGCCCTAATGAGCCGATGGCAATGGTCAGTCCGGCTGTAGCAATTGAAACGATAGCAATCCATTCCATGTTCTCCATAGTGAACTCCTTTATCCGTAATCCGTATTTTGTAATCCGTAATCCGATTACGGAATACGGATCACGATTTACGGTTTACAGGTTTTAATCATCTGGCAACGGCCGTGCCTCTTCCTGTACCTGTGTGGCAGAAGCGATGTAGACCATGGCCAATACGGCAAAAATGTAGGCCTGAATCAGGCCGGTAACCAGCCCCAATAACTGCATCGTAATAGGTAAAAAGAGGGGGGCAATAGAAATCAGCACTGCCACAATCATCGTGCCGCTCATCACATTGCCAAAGAGACGTACCGCCAAAGCCAGAGTCCGCGACAATTCGCCAATGATGTTGAAAGGCAGCATGATGAGCGTGGGTTTGGTGTACTGCTTCAGATAGGTTCGCAGGCCAAGCCGGTTAATGCCATACAGCGGTACGGCCACAAAAACGCAAATAGCCAGCGCCGTTGTGGTGGAAAGCGAGCCGGTGGGGGGCCGGAAGCCAGGCACAACAGCCAGCAAGTTGGCGGTAGCGATGAAGATAAAAAGCGTGCCGATGAAGGGCAGATAGGGTTCGGGCCGCTGCTGGCCGATTTCGTTAATCTGGTCATGCAGCGCCTTCACCAGCACTTCCAGCAAATTTTGCCCCCGCGACAGTTGTTCATCACTGGAGAGCCGCCGTGTGACCAGCCAGGAGACACCCACCAGCAGCGCCATGATTAGCCAGGTAAACAGTATGGTGGCGTTCAGTTTGAAAGGCCCAAAAGGCCCGTACAGGATGTTGTCAGGACTAATTTCCATTTTTTGATGCCTGGTGCGTGACCAGAAAGGTCACGCATCACGGGTCACGCCCTTTGGTCCCCAGCGGCGGATGAGCAGCGTGCGGGCGAGCAAGAGACCGACCAGGGCGCTGAGCAGGTAGCTCCAATGGGCGCTGGTTAGCAGGTAAAGCGCCCCCAGGAGTAGGGACAGCCGCAGCAAGAAGCTGCCCAGAAGCAGCAGCGCCGGGCGGCTGGTGGTAGACAGTTGGCGCACGGTGTACCACAGGCCGCCAAAATAGAGGCTGCCCGCCAGCAGGCCAACCAGAAAGCTGAATAACAACATGTCTACTCGTCTGTTTGCTGTGGTGGCAGTTCGGCCCGTTCTTGTTCGATGCGGGCCTGTTCCTGGCTAACCCAGTACCAGGCGTTCCAGCAGCCGAGCAAGACGCCGCCAATCAGCAGCATTAATGTCCAGGAGAAGCGGCTGGGCCAGTTGGCGTCTATGAACAGGCCCAGCGCCAGGCCGAGCAAGGTGGGGATGGTAACAGACCAACCCACAATACCGAACATGCCCAGGCCAAACCAGACGCGCTCTTTCTCGTGACGACGCGCCCACAGTTTGCGCTGCTCTTTGCGGGCAATGCGTCGTTCCAGGTCTTTGTGGGGAGTACGGCCGTTACCCTCATCCATCATTAAACCCTTTAATAGACCTGACAGGTTTCAGAAAACCTGTCAGGTCTGGATCACAACTCTAAGAAGCGGCGCACAAAATCCGCCTCAATTTTCGCCAGCGCCGAGCGTGTTTGCCGTTCTCGTTCATCCAGTTCGGCAAACTGCTCGCGGATTAGTGCCTGAAGTTGTCCCAGGTCTGCCCCTTGCACGGCATTGCGTGTGGAGACCAGCACTTCCGGGCCGCACTTCACCAAAACGCCTTCGTCAACAGCCAGGTAGGTTTCTGCGCCAACGGCCGTTTCATAGACCAACAGGCCAGGCGACAGAGCCGAGACAAAATCAATATGGCGCGGCAGCAGGCAAAAAGAGCCATTCTGCCCTTCGGCAATCACCTTGCGCACTTCTTCTTCTACCAATACCTGCTTGGGCAGCAGCACCTTCAGTATCACTGTTTTGCCTCCGCCTCATCAATCGCGCCGATCATATACAACGCCTGTTCTGGGTAGTCGCTGAATTCATCATGCAAGATGCGTTCACAGCCGGTGAGCGCCTCTTCCAACGGTACCAGCTTACCGCCCATGCCGGTAAACTGCTCTGTGGTGAAGAATGGCTGTGTCA
>CAADGU010000466.1 GCA_900696625.1 uncultured Chloroflexota bacterium
GAGTCGAGCAGGAAGTGATAGACGCCATGCGCCTCGCGGTATTTGAGATGCCCTTTGCGGCGGGCGGCGTAATACTTGGCCGTGTTGACGAAGCGCATCCCCAGGTTATTCCAAAAGGGAACCTGAAAACGCCATAAAGCGGAGCGCGGGAAAAATCCCATAATATCGGGTGGCACGTGCTGGTTATCCAGACGCAGGGTTTGGGCGGGGTGCGGGTCGGCGCCGGGGCGCAGGTAGTGGGCGCGGTGGAGTTCACTGCGGCCCAATGCTTTGCCCTTGCTGAAGGCGTCTAACCAGGCGACCAGGTAGTCGGAGTTGTGCAGGTGGTCGTCAAAATAGGCCATGGTTTCGTGCAGGTTGGGGCGGGTAAACCCTTCTACCTCCAGCAGGCCAGAGTAGACGCGCTTGAGCTGCAAGGTGAGGCTGGTGAAGACGCCCAACATGCCAAAACCGCCAATGGCGGCGTGGAAGAGGTCGCTGTTTTGCTCGCGGCTGCATGTGAGGATGTCGCCGGAGGGCAACATCAGGTCAAATTGGGCGATGTGTTCACCGAAGGTGCCGATTTTCCAGGCGTTTTTGCCATGTACGTTCATGGCTGCGCCGCCGCCAACGGTAATTTTCATGGTACCGGTGGCCACGGGAATCCACCAACCATCTTCGACAGTGTATTCCCAGACGCGCTGCAAGGTGACAGCGGGTTCGACGGTGAGACGGCCGTTTTCCGGCTGCCAGTCCAAAATGCGGTTCATACGCCGCATATCCAGGACAATGTTTTCATCGTTCAGGGCGGCGTCACCGTAGCTGTTGCCACCACCACGCAGGCCAACGGTACGGCCGTGTGCCTTTGCCATCTGGAATACCTGCCGTAACTGGGCCACGTTGACGGGCCGGTAGACATAGCCAATGCCCTTATACGCCTCACCCCACCCCGCCACCATCTCCAAATGGTCCGGCGGCAGGGCAGATAGCGGCGCGTTCTGTTCCGGTTCTTCGCCAATCATTGCTTCAAACTCTTTTAGGATCATGGTTTATCCGTTCCAGACTGCGGAAAGACAGTACTCAAATAACTCTTTTTTGCTGTTACGTTTCCGCACAATCTGGCGTTCAATTTGGGCATAGCCAAGCTGGTCAAGTGAGTTGGCTAAAATTTTTTCGGTCGGTACTGGAATACCGTAAAAGGAAGAATTGCCGACGATATATTTGAGTCTGGCGTCAGGCGCTAAGGTGGCGCGCAGGTTCTGAAAATGCTGGTGCATATCGTGAAAATACTTGTATACGTAACGCCCCATCAACACCCCATTCTTTTCATGGGATTGCTCAATTTTGGCGCACAATTCTGGTAAACCATCTGGCAGCGCCGATTGTGCCGGCTGCCAATCTTTCAAACGACTGGTGGCCACACCCCATGTGCCGCCAATGGACTCCCAATCCAGCGATCCTGCCTGATCGGCTTGTTTCAAGAAGCCTGTCCAGTACATATACGGCCGTAGCTCACGAATATAACTCATACGGTTTGGATAAGGGGGCGAGGTGATGACATGCGTGTAACGTACTCCCCTGTCTGGGGGAGCCAGACGGGAATCTGCCTGGAAAACCCGGGCATAACCCGGCATTTGGTAACGGGCGTTGTGCAAAATGTTGGTGGCAATTTCACTGAAAAACAGATCAATCGTTTGTGTTGTGTGGTTGGTGGTCTCCTCATGGAAAGACATAGAAACATGATTAAAAGCCGCCGCTGAAGTGTCTATCATCACCCGGCAAAAAGCAATCCACAACAAGTCGCCTGTGTGATCTATGCCTGGTTGACCTACCTGTTCGACCAGCGCATGGTGCATGGCTGCCAGAATTTGCAAAGTAGACTCAGACCACCATCGTTCTATCTGGTGAATGGGTGGCAGCCACAAGTTATGGCCTATAAACCGTTTATACGTTTGCACAATGATAGGAATAAGGCACTCTAATTCCGCTAACTCATCCGGCGTATAGTCGGTGCATTTGATATTGCCAAACCAGACGAGGAAGGGGTTAATGTCCAGCAGGTGAGCTGTCAGCCCAATCTGCGCTGCCGCCAGGCCAGTCGTAGCCGTGCCGGAGAATGGGTCAAGAATTATGCTTCTTTCGCCGACATCCAGTTCAATTTGTTGCGTTATTTCTTCAACCAGCTTCACAGAATAAGCAGGCGTTAGCCGCAGCCAGCCGTGGCGGTTCTGGCGCTGGTTATACTGGAAAGTGTAATCACCTCTTCTGGAAACGATGGTCATGATACACTCAATAATGTTTGCACAACATCCTATACCTGCGACCGAATGGTTGGGCTATTCCGCATAAAAAAAGCAGCCAGATCATACCCCAACACATCCTTCATAAAGGCGTACAATGAAATAGTGGGATCATCGGCCATGTGGCCGATCAAAATACCGCTGCGATTATTGCGGTAGCGAAGCACGATGTCCGTGTCAATCTGGGCAGAGAAGATGGCAAATATGGGTAGATAACCTTTTGACCAGGCTACGGCCGTGTTATCAATGTCTGCATTTTGTCGTTTGCTATCTTTACTTTTGTAACCCTGCCGCACTTCAAACACAGCGCCATTTGTGGGGGTGTTGGCATCAAGTAGATGACAGACTTTGTTTATCCACTGCTGAACATTGTTGGCAACGGGTGCATTGTTAATCTGGTCAATTTCTAGCCGGGCATCAAGCTGAAGTGTTTTAGGTTTGCCCGTTGATGCCGTGGTCGTATAAGACCAGGAGGCAAACGTGGGATCACTGTATTCTGTTTGATCACAAATGATCTGACGAAACAACATCTCACAGCCAATGCCTATTTGCCTGTATAGGGAAGTCATCCCGCCGGCTGCCCGATGAGCCGCATACATCAGATCGGAATTTAGACCGATCCAGGCATAAAAGGGATCAGCCCCATAAAGCGACAAAAATTCGTCACGGGAAACACCCTCTTCCTTGCTGCCAACGCCAAACCTGGGCCGATATGTCTTGCTTCTGATTACCGGCTCGAGGAAAAGTTGCAGGTAGAGGGAATCTGACATGTTTTTCCAGAGGTGGCGCGGTCAAAAACCGGCCACAGCAAGGTTAGACCAACCTATCCACCGGCGCCGGCAGTAAACCAGGCCATGATGTTGGTGAGCAGGGTTTCCTGTATATCCTCCGGCAGCA
>CAADGU010000467.1 GCA_900696625.1 uncultured Chloroflexota bacterium
AATTACCCCTATATGACTTTCCACACTACGCAATTTTTAACCTTTTATGTATACTAGGTACATTAGTCCCTTAAATACCTTAAATACCACACCAAATTGAAGGAGGATAGTGATGGCAGACACTGTATTACACCGCTTACACGAAAACGGCCGTACCCGCCCCAACGCCCCCGCCTACTACGAAAAACGGAACAACGTCTGGGTACCCACCACCTGGCAAGAATACTTAAAACAGGTACGCCAGGCCACCAAAGCATTAATTGCTCTAGGCTTTGAACCAGGCAACAACAGCACCATTTTGGGTTTTAATCGTCCCGAATGGGTCATTTTTGACCTGGCTACCATGCTGGCCGGCGGCGCACCGGCCGGCATCTACACCACCAACTCCCCCAGCGAATGTAAATACATCATCGAAAACGCCGAAACCCCCATCATCCTGGTGGAGAATGAAGGCCAGTGGCAAAAGATTAAAGAAGTACGAGACGACATCGCCTGTCTGAAGCATATTGTGACCATGAAAGGCACGAAGATAGACGATCCGATGACGTTAGACTGGGATTCGTTTATGGCGAAAGGTGACAGCGTGCCCGACGCCGAAGTAGATAAACGGATGGAGTCACTGCGCGAAGACCAGTTAGCAACCCTGATTTACACCTCTGGCACCACCGGCCCCCCCAAGGGGGTCATGCTCTCCCACAAAAACCTGGCGCGCACGGCCCATAACGCCGTCAAGCTGCTCAATTTAGGGCCGGCTGATTCGGCCGTTTCTTACCTGCCCTTTTCCCACATTGCCGAGCAGATGGTCTCGATTCATGCGGCCGTTACTGCCGGCTACCAGATATATTTTGCCCAATACCCACCCCAAGATTTCCTCAACGAAAACTTCAAAGAAGTACATCCCACCCTGGTATTTGGCGTCCCCCGCATTTGGGAGCGAATGCAGGCGGGTGTCGCCACCAACCTGGGCCATGCCACCGGCATCAAGGCTAAAATTGCCCATTGGGCCATGGGTGTGGGCAATAAGAGTTCGGCGCTAAAAAACCAGGGGAAAGAGCCATCCGGTATGTTGGGGCTGCAATACAACATTGCCAACAAGCTCGTTTTTAGCAAAGTAAAGGAGGCATTGGGCTTCACTCAGATGCGTGTCGGTGTTTCCGCCGCCGCCCCCATCGCTCCTGAAATTTTGCAGTTCTTTGCCAACCTGGACATCTTCATCTATGAACTGTATGGACAGTCCGAAGGCAGCGGGCCAACCAGCACGAACCGCCCTGGCGCCAACAAAATTGGCACCGTCGGCCAGTTTTGGCCGGAAACAGAGATCAAATTGGGTGAAGATGGCGAGATTATCCTGCGCGGCCCCAATGTGTTCCTGGGATATTACAAAGATGAAACTGCGACTAATGCTGACTTGATTGATGGCTGGCTGCACTCCGGCGACCTGGGTCAGTTTGACGCCGATGGCTATCTGAGCATTGTGGGGCGCAAGAAGGAAATCATCATCACCTCCGGCGGCAAGAACATCGCACCCAAGAACATCGAAGCAGCCTTGAAGCAGTGTGACCTGGTATCGCAGGCGGTGGTGATTGGCGAACAGCGGCGTTATATCACGGCGCTGCTGACGTTAGACCCAGAGGCGGCAACTGCTTTTGCCCAGGCTAATGGGATTGAAGGCCAAACGTTACACGACAATCCTAAGGTGCAGGAACATCTCCAGAAGGAGATTGACGCTAAAGTGAACCCACTTTTTGCCCGTGTGGAACAGGTGCGCCAGTTCCGGGTGCTGCCGCGTGACTTCTCCATTGAAGATGGTGAATTGACGCCCACCCTGAAAATCAAACGCCGCATTATCAACAAAAATTTTGCAGAAGAAATAGAGTCTATGTACACGGAATAGGCAGTATTGTTTTGCTGGTTAGAAAACGGCCGTACCCTTCCCGGTACGGCCGTTTTTTCTTGGAATTGCCCCTTCGTCCAGTTTGACAGGCATAAGGCTGTTGTTATAATTGCTCCTGGCTTTTTGGTCTGCATACAGGTGTGGGATCCAACGAGCATTACCAATCACTACATCTGGCTTAAAAAGCAATTGCTTCATCCCCAGCATCCGTAGTCAAAAAAACTTACAAATGGGAAAGGCGCAGACTAAAGCAATAAACAACGCTGCGTCAGGAGAACTTGTCATGAGTGAAGAAACAGAAACAACACAGGTGGAGGCGCCCGTTATGGTCGCAGCACCAGCCCCCAAACCACAGAGCATTGGCGACCTCAAACCCAAAATGCAGCTTAGTGGAATCGTGACGCGCATAGAGCTTTATGGCGCGTTCATTGATTTGGGCATCGGCGTCAATGCCCTCATCCACATTTCACAATTGGGCCAGGAACACGTCAACCGGGTGGCCGATGTGTTGAGCGTGGGGCAAGAAGTGTCTGTGTGGGTAGATAAGGTGGATGTGGCCCGTAACCAGATTATGGTCTCGATGATTGAGCCATTGGCCGTAGACTGGAATGACCTGGAAATCGGCCAGGTATACACGGGCACAATTACGCGGCTGGAGAATTTTGGCGCTTTTGTCAACATCGGCGCGGAGCGGGAAGGGCTGGTTCACATCAGCGAACTAAACCACAACTATGTGAAACACCCCAGCGAAGCGGTGCGCGTTGGCGAAGAAGTACAGGTGCAGGTGTTGGGCTTCAGCCGGCGCAAGCGGCGGATTGACCTGAGTATTAAGGCGACGCTGGAAAAACCGGAAGCTGTGGCTGCCCCGGCCAGAATGGAAGCGCAGGTAGAAGAGTTTGAGGAGTTTGAAGAAGAGGAAGAAGCGCTGTCGGCAATGGAGTTTGCGCTGCGGCAGGCGCTTGGTGATGAGTATGACAGTGGCAAAGGCAGCCGCAATCGCAACAAGAAGGCGAGCAAGAATCGCCGCCGCAACGAACGGGACCGCATTCGAGCGCAGCAGGATGATATTTTAAGCCGCACACTGCATGTGCATCAAAATTAGAATAAAAAAGCCCCTGAACAGGGGCTTTTTTTATTCGAGCAGCCAGGCGGTGAGGGTGTGGCCGGCCGGGACGTGGCGCATACCTTCGGGGATGATGAGCAGGGCGTTGGCTTTGACGAGGGAAGAGAGCATGTGGGAGTCCTGGCTGCCGGTGGGGGTGGCGATGGTGACGTCGTCGCGTTTGCTGACGATGGCGCGAATGTAGCTTTCACGGCCGTCCGACTCCATCTCCTCTTGCAATTCAGCTAATACCTGCGGCCGTTCCAGTTGGGTGTGGCCCGCCATTTTCAGGATGGCGGCGCGGGCGAAGCGTTCAAAGGAAACCATGGCGGAAACGGGGTTGCCGGGCAGGCCGATATAGGGCACACCTTTGTATGAACCGTAGGCTAATGGTTTGCCGGGGCGCATCCGCACCCGCCAGAAACCAATGTTGCCCTCCGCTTCCAGCACCGCTTTGACCACATCATACGCGCCGACGGAGACGCCGGCGGAACTGATGAACAGGTCTACACCGGCATCCAGCCCGGCCTGCAACTTCGCCCGCACGTCATCTTCGCTGTCGCGGGCGATGCCGAGGGAGAAGGGGATGGCCCCCAATGCGGCGACCTGGGCGGCCTGGGCGTAGCCGTTGCTGTTGCGGATTTTGCCGGGTTGCAGGGGTTCTGTGATGGGGATGAGTTCGTCGCCGGTGGCGAGGATGCCGACCAACGGCCGTCGCACGACCAATAGTTCCGCGATGCCCAATGCCGCCAGCAGACCAATTTCCTGGGGGCGGATGATGTGCCCGGCCTGGAGGACGGTTTGCCCGGCCTGGATGTCACCACCGGGGGGGCGGATATAGTCGCCGGGGTTGACGGCGCGGTTGATCTGGATGGTGGCGGGCAACGGCCGTGCCTTGTCCCGCCAGTTTTCGTTGGTGTCTTCCACGGGGATGACGGCGTCTGCGCCGGGGGGGATGGGCGCGCCGGTCATAATGCGCACGGCCGTGCCGCGTGTTATGTGGATGGTGGGTGCAGACCCGGCAGCAATGTCGCCGATGACTTGCAGGGTGGCCGGGTGGTCGCCGGTTGCGCCGACGAGATCGGCAGCGATGAAGGCGTAACCGTCCATTGAGGAGTTGGCAAAGGGGGGCAGATTGTCTTGGGCGGTGATGGGCGCGGCCAGGACGCGGCCCAGCGCATCCGGCAAGGCCACTTGTTCGGGGGGGAGGATGGTGAGGGGGGCGAGGACGGCCGTAAGTGCTTCCTGCACTGTTAAATTTTCAACATTTGTCATATGAATCATCAATTAAGGGGAGATAATGAATGTGACTGGCGCACGGCTTGAATTTCGGCCAGGATGTCATCGTCAGAAATCTCATCAATGGGCGGCTGGCTGTAAAGTTGGGCAATGAGTTGGGTTAACTCCTGGTCTAATTCGGCGTCGGTTAAGGCTCTGGCAATTTTGGCTCTTTCTCTGGGTTCTAGCTGGCGCACGGCCGTGATCAACTGTTCAACGGTCAGTTCCACTTCGATATTCGGTATGGTAATGGTAGCTGTGGTCATCGCCTCACCTCATCCTATCAATTTGATGACATTATAACGCCAACCTGTGCGTCTGCCATGTTTATTGTTCTCTGTTTCGCGGTGGTCTGGCAGCGATGACGTGATAGCCCCAGGCTTGCAAGGCGTTTGTCACCATGCCGTTGTAACGGGTGGCGACGAGGACGATGGCGGCCGTTTGCAGCAAATCGAGCAGCCGCTGGGCCTGTGTGGTGCGGGTTTGCACGTTGGCTTCGCGTTGGTTGCGCCCGGTGGTGCGGGCGGCGTGGGCGGTTTGCAAAGTGTCCAACAGGGCGGTCATTTCGGCCAATGGGGGGTTGGTAAGCTGGTCGGCGGGCGGCCGGCTGTTTTCCTGGCGCACATAGGCGGCCAATAGGGCGGCCCAGCCGTTGCCGGTGCGGGGTTTGCGCACGATGATGCGGCGGCCATTGGCTACGGTGTCCAGTCCCCATTGTTCTAATTGGGCCAGATTGGTGTAATGGTTGACTTTTAATTGCGCGATGGCAATTTCCAGATTGGCGCTGGCTGTGGCCAATGTCTGGCGGTAGGTTTCGGCAGCGGAGGCGCGGCTAATTTCGCCGCTGCGGGCGGTGGTGTGGGCGTCTTGCACGGCCGTGTATGCCAATTCCACCTCCGCCAATGACGGTGCGGCTACCCGTTCGGCAGCGGGCAGGCTCGTTTCCTGAGCAATATATGCCTGCCCCAATGCCAGAACATCCGCATCACTGCGCGGCCACTTCACCTGATATGCACCTCTATAATCTAATCGCACCATAATCATAAGCCTGTCTCCTCTGCCCAATAAAACGAGGGAATGACACTATTTTAATTGGAAATATGGAGATTGACCATGCAGAAGTTTCTTACAGTACTGCAAGCCCTCTATGCACGATGATTTAATAGCTTGCAGTACTGCAAGTCCTCTATGCATGGTGATTTAATAGCTTGCAGTACTGCAAGCCTTCTATGCACAATGATTTAATAGCTTACAGTACTACAAGTCCTCTATGCACGGTGATTTAATAGCTTGCAGTACTGCAAGTTCTCTATGCACGGTGATTTAATAGCTTGCAGTACTGCAAGTCCTTTATGCATGATGATTTAATGTGTCGCGGTGCTGCGACGACTTTATGCACGGTGATCGGGGAATGGATGATGCTGTGGGGGGTTTATGCGGGATGATGGGGGTGTGGGGGATGAGGCGGTACGGGCATGAGCATCTCCGGCAATGTCAGCCAGAATGTCACCGAATGGAATTCGGCGTCTGAAATAAAAAACGTGCTAAAAGCACGTTAGAGAAGCCTATTTCAGTGCGCTTTAGCGTACTTTTTATCTCAGCCTGGGAATTCATTCCCAGGTATGAAGCGCAAGTGAACGTCGCACAACCTCGATTGGAATTCCTTCGCCGCTGTCACGGGCCGCCAACAACCGCTCCTTCATCTTCTCGCTGCCCAATAGATATTCTGTTTCATCTAATTCGTCGTCAATCAACTCTTCAACCAGACGATAAACCAGATCAAACTGGCGCGGCGGCAGTCGGTCAATCCAATGATGAAGTCGTGTAATTTCTTGTATAGTCATTGCTAATCCTTCTCCATTCGATGCCATTCGGCAATAGCAAAATCTTCTAAGGATGACATGCGATTACCTTTATACTTGCCAAATTGCAGAGGCTTTGATTCTTGAGCGGGAAAAGGTATGAGTGTGGCTGTCACTCGTTGAATAAGGCGCAAGCGAGAGTCTGGTGAAAGCTGATTCACTTGCTTGAGAATATCGTCCAAAACATCAGCATCCGCTACCATTTTCGTATCTCCTTTCTTGCCTATTTTATCATACTAACCGCTCACTTATTACCCATGCGCCAAACGGCCGTCCAACTCCAACACCTCCGCCGCCCCCTGCATCGCCGTCAGGACGTTGCCGATATGCTGCCAGAGTTCCAGACGGCCGTCAAAACAAGCCCGGCTAAAATCATCCGTCACTGCCACCACATGCTCCCGGTCAACCCCGGCGG
>CAADGU010000468.1 GCA_900696625.1 uncultured Chloroflexota bacterium
GTAGACCGCGAGGAGCGCCCCGACCTGGACAGCATCTACATGCAGGCCGTGGTGGCTATTACCGGGCAGGGGGGCTGGCCGATGACGGTGTTCCTGACGCCCGACGGCCGTCCCTTCTACGGCGGCACCTACTTCCCCCCCACGCCCCGCTACGGCATGATCTCTTTCATGCAGCTCATGCAGCGCATCGCCCAGGTGTGGCAGACAGAGCGGGAAGTGGTAGAAAAGCAGGCGGAGGATATTGGCGGGCATATTAGCCGCACCATTTCCCTGGAAAAACAACCCGGCGTTTTGGAGCGCGGCATGTTCAGCCGCGCTGCGTCCACCCTCTTTAACCAATTTGACAAACAATTGGGCGGTTTTGGTGGCGCGCCCAAATTCCCGCCGTCTATGACGCTGGAATTTTTGCTGCGCCATTACCAGCAATCAGGCGATGGCATGGCGCTGCACATGGCCGAACTGACGCTGCAAAAGATGGCCTATGGCGGCATCTATGACCAATTGGGCGGCGGGTTTGCCCGCTACTCCACCGATGTCCATTGGCTGGCGCCCCACTTTGAAAAGATGCTCTATGACAATGCCCTGTTGGCCCGCGTTTATCTGCACGCCTGGCAAATCACCGGCAAACCCCTTTACCGGCGCATTGTGGAAGAGACGCTGGACTTTGTGGCGCGGGAGATGCGCCACCCCGGCGGCGGCTTTTACAGCAGCTATGACGCCGACAGCGAAGGGGAGGAGGGCAAATTTTATGTGTGGACGGCCGTCCAAATCCGCGAACTTCTGGTTGATGACGCCGACCTTTTTATGGCTTACTTTGGCGTGACCGAACATGGCAATTGGGAAGAGGTCAACATCCTGCACATCCCCCGCGAACCAGGGGTGGCAGCTCAGGAAATGGGGCTGGACACGGCCGTGTTGGAAGCCAAACTCGCCATCCTCAAACAAAAATTATTGGCCGCCCGCGCCCAACGAGTGCCGCCCGGTCTGGACGACAAAGTGCTGACCGCCTGGAACGGGCTGATGCTGGCGGCCTTTGCCGAAGCAGGCCGGGCGCTGCAACGGGAGGATTACACGGCCGTAGCCACTGAAAACGCCCAATTTTTATACCGGAAAATGCGCGATGCAGACGGCCGTCTATTGCGCACCTGGAAATCCGGCCAACCCCTGGGTCGCCTGAACGGCTACCTGGAAGATTACGCCTATCTGGCCGACGGCCTGCTGGCACTTTACCACACCACCTTTGACGCGCAATGGTTCACCTGGGCGCGGGAACTGGCCGAAGTCATGCTCACCCGCTTCCTGGACGCCGAACACGGCGGCTTTTTTGACACCGCTGACGACCACGAGGAATTGCTCCACCGCCCCAAAGATGTGCAAGACAACGCCATCCCCAGCGGCAATGCCCTGGCCGCGCTGGTACTGCTGCGGCTGGGTTTGTACACCGGCGAAGGGTTGTATGGGGATGTGGCGGAAACGGCCGTGTCCGCCCTCTACGGCCCCATGCTGCAACACCCCAACGCCTTTGCCCAATGGCTCATCGCCGCCAACTTCCTCACCGGTGAACCGCAAGAAGTTGCCATCATCGGCCAGCCGGACGCGGCCGATACGCAAGCCCTGATCGAAACCGTATTCGCCCAATACCGGCCCCACCTGGTAGTCGCCGTTGGCGAAAATGGCGATACGATCCCCCTCCTGGCAAACCGTGAGCAGCGCGACGGCCGTGCCACCGCCTACGTCTGCCGCCGCTTCGTCTGCCAACAACCGGTCAACACGCCGGAATCGCTGGCAGCGCAGTTAACCGGCGAATAAATTCGTGCCTGCACAAGGCGAAAACCGCCTTCGCGGTCAGGCAGTCAACCGACGAAGTGCTTGCCCCAACCTTTTGAAAGGTCGGCTTGGCAATGGTAGCAGCGGTTTCAATCGCTGCATTTAACGATATTGACAAGACGTTTGTTGATAGGTAAGATGTGTACATTCATGCGTAAATATGTACATATAGGGCGAAACAGCTATGACCAAAGTCTCGGCGACAAACTTTAGAAAACATCTATTTGACTATTTAGACAGAGCGGCTGGCGGTGAGATCATTGTGATCCAGCGTAACAATCAGGAAGTAGCCCGTCTGATCCCGGTTGTGCAGAGTGATTGGCGAGAAAATATGAAGATCACACCGGAACTTCTGGTTTCACCTGAAGAATTTATAAAGCCACTTGACGATATCTGGGAGGAGTACATGTGACCCAAGATGCTTATTTGTTCGACACACACGCACTCATTTTCTGGGCGAACAAAACCTCAGTATCGGCGGAGTTCATTAAATTTTTCGATAACCAGGCACAACAAGGCGCTTTATACGTCTCTTCAATTACCTTTTGGGAAATCGCTTTTTTAGTACAGAAAGGCAGATTAGCCATCCTGGACATACATGCCTGGAAAAATGAACTCTTGAGCCAGACAAATATCCAACTGATTAACCCCTCCGCCACAGAAATGATTGACTCAACATTGCTACCACCTCACCATAAAGACCCCTTTGACCGCTTATTGCTCGCTCAGGCAAAACACAACAACCTGATTCTGGTAACGCAGGATCAGCTAATGCAGGCTTATACCGTTCCCCAAATCTGGATGTAAACCAAATCATGATCACCGTACACATCAAATCCATTTACCTTGAACCATCCCCGGATGACGGTTTTCGGGTGCTGGTAGACCGGCAGTTGCCGCCGGGACTGACGCAGGAATCCGCGCGCATAGACCTGTGGTTGGGCGAGATTGCCCCCAGCCCGCGCCTGCAAAAGTGGTTCCGCGATGATCGGGAGAAGTGGGACGAATTCGTGGAAAGTTATTACAACGAACTGGATGACAACAGCACGGCCGTGACCCGCCTCTTCCAACAAGCCACCGCCGACCACATTACCCTGCTCTTCATCGCCAAAGATGCTCGCTACAACACGGCCGTTGCCCTGAAACGCTACCTGGAAGGGGAGGAGTAGAATCTGTAATCCGTAATCTGTAAATCGGTAGGCGGTTTACGGATTACGGTTCACAGAGGACGGACATGCAATTCAGCAAATTCTGCACACCTGCCCAACAGCTTTATTTCCCTCCGATACTCGATTACCTGCACCAGACGCAGCCAGACCAGCCGCACCGCTGGCAGGAATGGTTTATTGAGCGCGTCTTTGGCGGCCAAAACAATCTGCTTTACCATGCCCACCGTGAGGATGAGGGCGACACTGTCGCTGTCAAATTCACGCGGCTGGATGAACGTCGCCGCGCCAGCCGGGAATTCCACGCCTTGTGGGCGCTGCAAGAAGTGGGACGGGAACTGGCCCCTGTGCCTTTTGTGCTGGCAGAAGGGCGGTATCACGGCCGTCAGGCCGTTATCCAATCCTGGCTAGATGGCCCCGTAATCCCCACACCACCCCAATCACCGGCCGAGTGGGAGATGCTGCTGGATCATGTGCTGGCGGTGCATACGGTACGGCCGTCAGACACACCTGCACTGAGCATAGCCGAAGTGGCCGTGCCCCTCCCCCCTGCCACCCTGCGCGCCACCCACCCCCATGAACTGCTGGCCTTTTTGCAGCAACGCGCTGCCGCCTTGCCACCTGATGCCACCATCGAGCCGGTCGCCGCTTTGCTGGCTGGCCTGGAAAAACGGGAGTTCCGCGATTGGCCGGCCCCCTCATTGGCGCTGCTGCACTGTGACCCTAACCTGCGCAATTTTGTGCGACGGCCGTCCGGCTGGCTGTCTGTGGATTGGGAAAACAGCGGGTGGGGCGATCCGGCGCTGGAAATTGCCGACCTGATGGCCCATGCCGCTTACATGGATGTGCCAATGGCAATCTGGGAATGGGTGGTGCAGCAGGTGGTGGAACGGTGGGAGGATGACACGGCCGTCACCCGCATCTGGGCCTATTACCCGCTCCTACTCACCTTCTGGGTCGTCATTTTTACCCAAAGCATGTACGAATTAACACATGGTCTGCCCAACAACCGCCTGGCCCCCCGCCCACCGGATTGGGCCGAAACGCTGCCACAAAAGTACAACCATTACCTGCAATTGGCAGGTAATTGGGTAATTGAGACGCCAATACCCAATTACCCAATTACCCCTTCCCGCAGCCACACGGCCGTACCCCTCCCATAATGGGGTGAGCAGATGAAGGGGTGGGCGATAAGGACATCGCAGGGTAACGGTCGTGCCCCATCCGTTTATCTGCTATCATCCATCCGCTGCCCGACAAAACCACCCTTCCGCACGCCTGCAAATATTCTCAGGGCGGCACGGTACGCCAGGAAACAATTCCGTGCAAAAAGTGACGCCAAAGGGGGTCCAACCAAATACCTGTTCATCCTTCGTGGCGGGTAATTGCCCATGTTTGACTCTGCTGAAAATTGCGTTTAGATGGGCTATACTAACCGGTAAACACCTTCCACTTGGACGGTTATCCATCTTCACTGGGGGCAAGATGTTATGAGTGAACCAGACTACAGACAACCCAAACAGGAGCTAGAAGCGGCACTGGCTGAAAGTGAAACCCGTTACCGTAACCTGGTAGAGGCGTCTCCGTTAGGTATTGCTGTTCATGCTGATGAAAAAATCGTGTATATCAACCCGGAAGCCGTGCGGCTAATGGGTGGGCAAACGGCCGATGACTTTCTGGGTCGTTCCATTTGGAGTTTTATCCATCCAGATGATCTGGCAGGCGTCAAAGAGCGCATCCGGCAGCTATATACCATGCGGCAAGATGTGGCTATGGTGGAAGAGAAGTTTATCCGGCTAGACGGCCGTGCCATAGATGTGGCTGTGGCGGCAACCTCTGTCAGTTACATGGGTGTTCATGCTTCTCAGGTTGTCTTCCGCGACATTTCCAAGCGCAAAGAAGCAGAACGCCAGTTACAGCGCAGCGAAGAACGATTTCGCAGCATCATTGAACGGTCGGTAGATGGCATTATGCTCACCAACGAGGCCGGCGAAATTGTAGAATGGAATCCGGGCATGGAGCGTATTACCGGCTACGGCCGTGACGTGGCCCTGGGTATGGCTTTGGGGGAAATGACCAACCGCTTGCTGCCAGATGGTGATGGTCATTGGATGGATATGTATACCCTGCAAAATCAGGTGCGCGCTTTCGATGAGATAAGAGAAGCGGCGCCGGCCAATGACATAGACGAACGCATGATACAAACAATTCATGGGCAGCCGCGCATTGTGCAGGTGATGACCTTTGCCATTCCCACCGAAGCCGGCGCCATGAGCGGCAGCATCTTCCGCGATGTCACCGAAAAAGTAGCCCAAGACCGGCAGATGCAGCAGCAAGAACGCATGGCGGCGGTGGGCCAACTGGCGGCGGGGATTGCCCATGATTTTAATAACATTCTGGCCGTCATTATGCTCTATGCGGACATGATGCTGCGTTCTAACCACTTGCCACCCCGCGCCGCCATGTCCGTTAAAACCATTGTCCAGCAGTCCAGCCGCGCCGCCGAACTCATTCAGCAGGTGCTAGATTTTAGCCGCCGGACGGTGTTGGAAAAGCAGTTGGTAGATTTACGGCCGTTGCTGCAAAACCTGACCGACATGTGGCAGCGCACCCTCCCCAGCCCCATCCAGCTTCGGTTTGATGCCGGACAGGATGATGTCACCATCTTCGCCGATCCCACCCGCATCCAACAAATCTTTATGAACCTGGTGGTGAATGCCCGTGACGCCATGCCAGACGGCGGACAGCTTTCCCTGAATCTACAACGCATCCCGGCACACCAACACCCGGCCCCCGGCTTAAACGCGCAAATTAAAGAGTGGGTAAAAGTGACCGTAGCCGATACCGGCTGCGGCATTCCCCCAGATGTCATTCCCCGTCTCTTTGAACCCTTTTTTACCACCAAAGAACCCGGCAAAGGTACCGGTCTGGGACTGGCGCAAGTTTATGGCATTGTGAAACAGCACGATGGGCACATTGAATTGACCAGTGAGGTGAATGAAGGCGCGACTTTTACCCTCTTTTTTCCGGCGCTAACCCAGCCCACGCTGCTGGATGACACCAACGAATGGACCGGCCTGCACCTGGGGCAAAACCAGACCATTCTGCTAATAGAAGATGACCCCTTTGTGCGGGAAGCGCTCATCAACAGCCTGACGGCGCTCAAATATAAGGTCATCTCCGCCCATGATGGGCGGGAAGCACTAGACATTGGCCGCCAGAAGTACCGGCAAATAGACCTTATTCTCAGCGATATGATGATGCCTCATCTCAATGGTTTGCGCCTGCACAGCCTGCTGCCGGCGGAACTGAAGAGCAAACCGTTTGTGCTATTAACCGGGCACCCTCTGGATGATGATCAGACCAGACTGCTTGAAATGGACATTGCCGGTTGGCTGATGAAACCGGTCGCGTTGGAAAAATTGTCCCAATTGCTTTATCAGATTTTCCATAACCCCTGAGAAGTGCGATTTTGCCAAAATAAGCCGTTAACTTTACACTTCAAACATGATGTTTCCAGATTGGAAGTTACAGGAACTGTTGGCGCTTATTCGCCACCGTTACCCCGATTGGGAAAGCTTTTCGCATCCGGCGTTTGTGGCCGAAGAAATAGCGCCTAAACGGGCCTCAGTGCAGAAAGCGCAGCAGCTTCTGAGCCAATCGGCTTTGGATGCACTCCTGGCGCAGGGTGATTTTGATGGGTTTGTTGACCGGTTGAATCGTTTAGCCAAAGATAACAATTTATTATGGCGGCTGGCGCCTTCGTCGGGAGACACGGCCGTACTCTACCACCCCAATCTGGATACCCCCACGTTTTGCGTCCAGATGCGCAACCTGCTCTACGGGGACCGGCCCTCGCCAGAGCGCCTGCAAACCTTTTCCGATTATCTAAAAGAACAGGATTTGCCCAACAAATGGCCGTTTGCCACGTATTACCTTTTTTTGTGCCACCCGGACGCAGATATGTTTGTCAAGCCGCGCACGGCCCGCTGGTTTCTGAAGTTTACCTGGGCTGAAGAACCAGAAGAAGAGTTGGCGCTCAAAACAAAAGTCCTCATTTCTATGTTCCCAGGCGCGGGCAGCTACGGCGCTTTGCTGGCGCACTCTGCCGAACTGCGGCAGGCGCTGTCCCCGTTTGGTGCGCGTGATATGGTGGATGTGCAAAGTTTTGTCTGGGTGTGCGAGCAAGAAAGCCGGGAACAGTCGGGCCGTCTGGATGCACGCGGTCAGGTGGAACTGGACGTGCCGCCGACGCTGTCTGTGTTACCCATGCCCGTTGCTTATCAGGTAGCGGCGCCTACGGCGGTGCTGCATGAAACGGCCGTGCCCGAACCCCCCGCTCCCCTGCCATCCCCCACCGAACCGGTATCACCCTACACCCTGGCTAACTGTGCCGCCGAAACCGGCTGGCCCGAAGCGGAATTGCAGCGTTGGGTCAACGCCATGCAGCGCAAAGGGCAGGCCATTTTGTATGGACCACCGGGTACAGGCAAAACGTTCATGGCCCAAAAGCTGGCGCAATACCTGGCGGGGCAGGGCGACGGCTTCTGGGAACTGGTACAGTTTCACCCCGCTTATACCTACGAAGCGTTTGTGCAGGGCATACGGCCGTTTACCGATGACAGCGGCCATTTGCATTACGAACTGGTTCACGGCCGTTTTCGCCAATTTTGTGCCCGCGCCGCCCAACATAGCGGCCCTTGCGTCCTGGTTATTGACGAGATCAACCGCGCCAACCTGGCCAGCGTGTTCGGCGAACTGATGTACCTGTTGGAATATCGCCAGGCCGCCATTGAATTAGCCGAAGGCGGCTACGCTGCCGGCCAATCTACCACCCGCTTTAGCATCCCCGCCAACGTGTACCTCATCGGCACCATGAATACGGCCGACCGTTCTATTGCCCTGGTTGACCATGCCCTGCGCCGCCGTTTTGCTTTCATCCACTTGCCGCCAGATGCCCAAACATTGCGCCATTATCACCAGCACACCGGCTGCAACCCGGATGCCCTCATCAAAATTGTGGAGCGGCTCAACCGCCAGATAGCCGATCCGCACTACGCGCTTGGCTACACCTTTTTCATGCATCCGGCCCTGCCCACACACCTGGAAGCCATCTGGCGCATGGAAATAGAACCCTATCTGGAAGAGTACTTTTTTGACCAGCCTGACCAGGTAGAACTGTTTCGCTGGGCAAAAATACGCCAAGACCTGTTAGATCTGCTGGACAGTTGATCGGGAGAAATTTTTATGTCGGGGACATTTAGTTGCGATGTGTTAATTGTGGGCGCCGGGATAGCCGGGCTGATGGCCGCCCATCGGCTAGAAGCGGCGGGCAAAATGGTGGTAGTGGTGGATCGGGAGGAGCGGGTTGGTGGTCGCATGATCACCGAGCATGTAGCCGGCGGCTGGGCGGACACCGGCGCCCAATTTTTCACCGTGCGTGATCCTGAATTTGGTCGTTTTGTGGCAGAGTGGCTGGCCGAAGGATTGATTTTTGAATGGTCAACCGGGTGGTCGGATGGTTCGCTGTTGCCCCCTGCCGATGATGCCCATCCCCGTTATGCGGCGTATGAAGGGTTAACGGCCGTACCCCGCCGCCTGGCCCAAAACCTCACCATCCACAAAGCCGTCAACATTGAAACAGTCATGCCGGCTGTGGCCGGCTGGCTGGCGGTGGCTGATTCTGGCGCTGCCTATCAATGTCAGGCGCTCATTCTCACGCCCCCTGCCCCCCTCTCTTTGGCGCTGCTGGCGGTGGAGCAGGTGGCATTGGCGGCGGCTGACCAGGCGGCACTGGCCGCCATCACCTATGCGCCTTGTCTAACGGCCGTTTGCCACATAAACGGCGCCATCAATCTACCTGAACCGGGCGCACTGCAACGCCCCGATCACCCCATCAGTTGGATTGCCGATAATCAGCGCAAAGGCACATCACCGCGCGTGTGCCTGGTTTCGGTGCATGTAAACCCGACGTACAGCCGGTTATGGTGGCTCTCCCCGGATGTGGAGCTGGCGGGGGCGCTGCGGCGGGAGTTACAACCATTTTTAGCTGCCAACGCCACCGTCAATGAGATCACCATTCACCGCTGGCTTCATGCTGTACCTACCACTTTACACCCGGAGCGTACATTGCTGGCGGCGGGTGTACCGCCCCTGGCCTTTGCCGGTGACGCTTTCAGCGGGCCGCGCGTCGAAGGCGCAGCCCTCTCCGGGCTGGCGGCGGCGGAAGCGATTCTGGAGGTAATTGGGTAATTGGGTAATTGGCGCCGATTACCCAATTACCCAATTGGCGATCCCGCCGCCCTGGCCAGCCGCAGCCGCCGGTTATAGTTTATGCTCTCGGCCGTGTAAATGAGCAGCGCCAGCCAGATGCAGCAAAAGCCCACCATCTGTGCAATGGTAAATGGCTCATCGTACAAAAAAACGCCGATGAGAAACTGGCAGGTGGGGGCGATGTATTGCAGCAGGCCAATGGAGCTAAGGGGGATCAGGCGGGCGGCGGTGCTGAACCACAAGAGCGGCACGGCCGTGATCAGCCCCGTACCCATGAGCAGCAGCGTTAGTTGCCAATTGCCCTGCGCCAGATGGCCCTGCCCCTGCTGCTGTAAATAAAGCAGCACAGCCAGGGCAGGCAGAAAGAGCCAGGCTGTTTCCAGCGTTAAGCCTTCCAACGCCCCTAATGGCGCTGTTTTGCGAAGGTAGCCATAAATGGCAAAAGTGATCGCCAGCGTCAGGGCAATCCAGGGCAGCGAGCCATGAATCAGGGTGAGATATAACACACCGAGCGTGGCAATGGCTACGGCCGTCCACTGTCCCCGCCGCAATTTTTCCTGCAAAAACCACACCCCCAACATGACACTGACCAGCGGGTTGATAAAGTAGCCCAGGCTGGTTTCAATCACATGATTGGCGTTCACCGCCCAAATATACGTGCCCCAATTGAGCGCCAGGATGCTGCCGGAAAGCAAAAAGGTGAGCATCACGCGCCGGTTCTTTAAGGCCGGCGGCAGCCAGCGCCAATGTTGGCGCACCGCCAGCAGCAGAAAAATGAGGACCAATGACCAGACAATACGGCTGCTCAATGACTCAATAGCCGGTATATCGTGTAGTGCTTTCCAGTAGATGGGCAGAAACCCCCAGATGAGGTACGCGCCGATGCCGTAGAGATAACCTTTGTTCATAATGGTCAATAGTCAATAGTCCATTGTCAATTAACCGGTTCTTTGGGAACTCAGGGGGCTGACAGGCCCCTTCGACAAGCTCAGGGCAGACTGTGATGCGTGACGAGTGATGCGTGACCAGAGAGACCACACGCATCACTCGTCACATGTCACGCCGAACCCCATGAAATCCTGTAGAGCCAATTAACCATTGGCAATTTTCAGGGGGTTGGGGTGGGGGCGGGCAGGACGTTGATGATCAAGGTGGTTTGAGACTGGGTTTCATTTTCACCGGCGGTGATGGTAATCTCGGCCAGCCCTAATATATCAAATGGCAGTAAGAGGGAGGCTTGCCAGTAGCCCCAAAAATCAGTCTGGCTGGTGGTCTGGCCGACGATACGGCCGTTTTCCATCACCACATCCACCGTCACCGGCCCATTGGTTACATTGTAGGCCGTGCCATACAAAGACAGTTCCTCCCCGGCAAAAATCTCAGCCTGCGGCAGCGGGCTGGCAACCACCACGCCTCTGGCATTGGGGTCATCCTGAGCCAGTATTTCGATGGGGATTTGGGCTTCGCGCCACTCATCCGTGCCCGGTTCACCGAAATAGGCAACGGCGCAAGCGGGGCCAACCAGGTCTTTGGGCACGACCACAAAACCAGACCAGTAATACGGCCGGCTGCTGCTGCCCAATTGGAAACCCTGCCGGGCCACCTGTTCCTGGCACTCGTTGGCCCAAATGGAAACGGCGATGAAGTTGTTGACCGGGCGGTTAACCATGCCGTCAAAGAAGATGCTGTAGCCGCCCACGGCCGTGTCATTCACCTGGGGTCGGTGCAATTCCAGGAAGCGTCCCGTGGTATTGGGATTGAGCGCCAACAGCACCGGGCTTTGGTGTTCGGCCAGCACCTGGCCCGCCTCATCCAACACTGCCGCCCGCAAATAAGCCAGCCCGCTGACCTGTGGCGGCAAAATAAAGGATGCGTTCCAGCCTTGTGCCGTGCGCGCGCCAGGGGTTTGGGAGAGGACACGGCCGTTGCTCGTGACCAATGACACCAAAATAGAATGAGCCTCCTCCTTTTTCACCAGGCCGCCCACCGTAATCTCTTCCTCCAGGGTCAGCACTTCATTTTCTTTGGGATAGCTGATGTTGATGCTCACATCCACCGGTGTGGCCGTGCGGGTTGGTTTCGGCGTCATGGTGGGGGCGGGGGTGGCGGTTTCCACCACTTGCTGGCTGCTAATATCCAATGTCGGCGGTAGATTTGAGGTGGGGGAGGGCTGGGGTAGTTGCAGCGGTGCAGCCTGGGTGGGTATTACTTCCGGTCCGCAACCCACCAGCAGCGCCAGGATAAGGGTGAGCAGGAGTAGATAGGTTAGCGGTTGCCGGTTGTTGGTAGATGCTTTTTCGCCTGCGACATGCGATTTGCCACCTGTCACCTGCCACTTGCCACTTGCCACTTGCCACTTGCTCTTTTTGCCAGCCATGCACCCAATTGTAATCACACCCCCGCCACTTTGCCAGCTACAGGCCAACGGGCTACAATGCGCCGGCTTTAGTAATCGGTAGTCGGTAATCGGTGAACGATGAACGAGCATTGGGATTTGTGTGATGTGGATACCGGTTTTGATTTTTGGCTTGTTGTTGGCTGGGGCGGTACTGTTGGCGGTCTGGCCGGGGCGGTGGCGTGTTTATGGGGCGGCAACGGCCGTCAGCATCCCCATTCTCTGCCTGTTGCTCTGGCTGCCCTTACGTGGTCAGTTACCCCTGGCAGCTGCGCATACGGCCGTTCCCTTGCCGTCCCTCATCTGGCAACTTGACGCTATCTCCTGGCCTGTCACCCTCTGGCTGTTTCTCCTGCTCATCGCGCTCATCACCCGCCACCTGACCACAGCAACACCCGAACACGCCAACACGCCCGCGTCCTTCCTCATCGTCACCGCCTTCACCCTGCCTGTCATCTGGGCCGGTTCGCCAACCACCATGATGGTGAGTTGGGCGGCGCTGCTGGTGGCCTGGGGTACGGCCGTCTGGCTGACCGAACGAGGGCGGGAGTGGCAACGCCGTTTCACCTGGCAAATGGGGCTGCTGCTGACGGCCGTGCTGCTGCTATGGTTTGGCGCGGCCGCAGTGGATACAGCAGGCTGGGATGCCGCCGCCTGGCCGCAGACGGCGCTGCTGGCGGTATTGCTGGCGGCCTTGCTGCCCCTGGGCGTCTGGCCGCTCGGTGGTTGGCGGGCCAGCGCGGGTACGCCGCCGGCTGTGGCGCTCATCTTCAGTTTGTGGCCGGTGGCGGCAGGTGGGGTGCTGCTGGTGCGGCTGGCCGACGGAACCTCGTTGACTGTGTGGGCGGGTGGGATGTTGTTGACCCTGGCCGGGTTATTTGGTTTGTTACAAGGGGTGCGCCAGTTGTGGGAGCGGCTGCATTTGCCGGGTACGGCCGTCTTTTTTCTGGCCGCCGCGCTGGTTCATTTGCTGCTGTTGACGGCCGTGTGGGGCAATCAGACTGTCGCCAGCCCGAATGGCGTTTTGGCTATGCTGCGGGTGCTGTTATTGGCCGGCGGCATCTTTTACCTGGCGGCCGGGCGACCGGCGAGCCGCCGGTTGTGGTGGCGAGCCATCCCGCCGTTAGCGGCGCTGGCCGCTATCGCCGGGCTGCCGCTGACGGCCGGTCTGGCGGGGCAGGTGGCGCTGATGGAAGGGGTGGTGGGGCACGGCCGTTACCTGGCGCTGCTGGTGGTGGTGCTGCTGGAAATCCCGCTGCTGACGGCCGGTTTGCGCCTCTTCTGGCCCGTGGCCGGAGGAGATGATGTGTTACCCGGCGCGCCGGCTGAATGGGCCGTAGAAGCGGCGATTTTCCTGCCGGTGTTAGGTCTGGTATCGGTGAGCGGCGTGGCGTGGGGGGCCGTGTCCTGGTTTACCTGGCTGCTGCTGCTGGTTGTGCCTGTTGGCAGCGTCTTCTTGCTGCGTTTTGTGCCCGAATTTAATCGCACGGTGGCCGCTGTGCGCCAGGCCTTTACCTTCCGGCTGCCGGTGAACACCGCCCCGCTGCGCCAATGGCTGCACGGCATGGGCGGCGCATTTGAAGAGGCTGCCGCCATTCTGGAAGGTGATGGCAGCCTGATCTGGTTATTGATTCTGATTGTAGTCTTGTTACTGGCGCAATAGACAGTAATGCGTAATCCGTTGTATCTATACAGGTGTACTGATCCCCATCCTAACCTTCCCCCTGGGACGGGGCTGGGGTGAGGGTGTAAATGGCGCACCTGAATGGCCGGGGTGATGTATTACGTCCGTATTTCTTGTTCCGTCAGGGTCATCGCCTATGCCTCAAACCGGCAGATAAATCTGCGCCAATTGTACCAGATGGTTGGTGGCGCTGCCCCACAGCGCGTAGGGCAGGTAGCGGCCAAAGAACGCCTAAAAGGGCAAACTTTCCAGTTCGTCTGCATGAACTACCGTTTCTTCCACATTGTTGAGGGGCAGATTGCTGTCACAAGCAACGGGGGCTGAGGCCGGATAACCGGCGGCCATAATATCCAGGCTGTAATCGCCGCCCAGGCTAAATTTGATGGGTATGGCCTGTCCGGCCTTGACCACATTCAGCGCCGTCATATCCACCGGGGCGAAGAAGCCCATGAAAGTATAACCTCCGCCGACAGGGGTACACGCTGTTGCCGCCGCATCCGATGTATAATCGGCCGGGTACGCCAACTGTTCGGTCGCCGCTGTGCCAGGTACGTAGTAGCCGGGGTCGGCCGCAAAGCAACTGATGGCCCCGCTAACCGGTTGGTAGTGGCCAGGAGCGCAGGCATATTGCTCTGTTGCGGCGAGTGTATCTACATAGAAGCCTGGGTCGGCTACCAGACAATAGGTCGAACGAGCATCTGGCTGGTATTTGCCCGCAGTTTTTCGCTGCGCTTCGCTTTGCTGGATTGGGGGAGTTTCAACTCCGAAGCATGTGGTGATGAGCGGGCCGGGGCGGCGCTGCACATGGCGGCGGTGGTGATGAAACGAACGGCCGTAGCCATCGAAGACCCGGAAATGCGGGCATCGTTCCTGAACAACGTGCCGGTCAACCGGCAGTTGCAGGCAGCACTGGCAAAACACGGCCAGTCATTGAGGTGGAGCGGTTAGTAAAGGCCGATTTTACCGATGGGGACAATTTTGAACATCTGGCAAAGTTTTTGAAGTGCAGCAAATAATCCCCTATTCTCAGGGGCAAATAAGCACAGGTACGGTTAGTAGGGGCAGTAGTTGGGCAGTATAACGGCCGTGCCGCCCCATCACCACCAGATCACAATCGGATAACACGGCCGTGTCCACATCCCCCTGTACCGTCACAAATTCGGCGTTCACTTCGTGCATTTCCAGGTAGGCGCGGGCCAGGGAGAGGCTGTCTGGCGAGCCGCCGATTACCAGTTGGCTGCGCCACTGTTCGGCCAGATAAGCGGCGGCAAACAGCGCCGTCTCCTTTTGTTGGTTTCGCTGTTGGTTCCGGGAGGAGAGCAGCAGCACCCGGTTCATGGCGCTGGCCTGGCCAGCTAATAGTAGCACGGGACGGGTGCAGTTTTGCCAGATTGGCGTCACGGCCGTGTCCGATACGGCCGTTTTATCCACAATCACCAGGTCGGCCAGCGCCGCCCGGCGCGCCGCCACTTCCGGCAGACTGCCCTGTTCGCGCCCCCACACGGCCGTTACGTCCGCCGCCGCACACGCCCCCTCAAACCAGGCGTGGGTCATGCTTTCGTTTTCGTCGCCCAGGAACAGGCCAATGAGACGGCCGTGTTCCCGCTGGGCAATGGCGCTGGCCTGCGCCAGCGCCGCCTCCTGGCGGCCGGTCAACGGTAATAAAATTTCGGTAAAGAGGGCGCGACTGTACCGGTCTAACAGCCGTTCCTGCGCCCAATCACTGGCTGCCGGTTTGCCTTTCCAGTTGGCCGGGATCATCACATCCAGCACTCTTTGCAAGGTGCGGCGGGGTTTCAGGTGAGCGGCAAATTGGGTCACGGCCGTGTTCGGCCGTACCTGCCAGCCCAACTCATTGCGCAGCTCCGCCTGATGCGTCGCCAGCCATAGGTAGAGGTCGGTTTCCGTGCGCTGCGGAAAATCGCGCAAGACGCCCTGTTCCCGAATGGCCTGCACCAGCGGCAGGTACGCTTCGTCATACCAGCGGCCAAAAGCTTCGGCGTCCGGCAGGTCACGTTCCTCGGCCATCTCCACAAAAAAACGATGCACCTCCATGTGGTTTTCCAGCCGGTTATACTGGCCTGGCGCCGTCACCCGTAGATCACAACCCGGTCGCAGATCATCCAGCCGGGTATAGTCCAGGAAGGCGGCGTATTCGGCGCGAATGATCAATTCATCCGGCTGTATATCAGGGGAGAGTGGCACGCGGGTATGCACTTCAATGACGTTGGCATGGATGTAGTCCAACCCCACTTGGCGGGCAATGGAGACACGGTGGTTGCCGTCTAGCACAAAATAGGCATCGCCAATCTGGTACACGTCAATGGGTGGCAGATCGGCCACGTGCCCGGCGGCGCGCACCCCGGCCCAGCGTTGAGCGTCGGCATCGTGGCGCGGCAGGAAGGAGCGGGAAAAATCATGGTAGCGGCCCACGCTGCCCACAATGGCGGCTACCGGAATCTCCTTGGTGCCCCGCTCGGAACGGCCGCGCACTTTGAGCATCTCGGCCACTTCATTATAGGACAGCAACTCCAGAGAGCGCCCACGCAGCCGCCCCATCAGGGCCTCCATCGTTGCTTGCTGCCGCGCCTTCTGAAAATCTTGCAGCGCGCCGGCCAACGGCCGTATGCCTACCACATTTTGCCCATAGATTTGACCGGGATGCATGATCGTTATCCTTTACCGGCAATGTGGGCGCTGATCTGTCTGGCCTCGATGCCAATTTCGCGCAACATGCCGGTGGGGGAGATATAAAAGCCACAAAAGTATAAACCCGGCGCGGTTTCCTGCCCACTCGATTGGGGCGCGCCATCTTCGTTCAAAACGCCCGCTGCGCCTTGCAGAAATTCATTCACCTGGGGCCGGTAGCCGGTGCCCAAAATGATGGCGTCAAATGGTTTGATGGCGCCGTTCGTGAAGACGACCCCGTTTTCGTTGAATTGGGCAAGGCCGGGGTGGATGTGGATACGGCCGTCTTTGATCAACTTCACCGTGCCAATGTCTAAAATGGGAATTTGCCGGTCTTGCCGGATTTGCACATTGGGGCCGTAGGGCAGCTTGGGCAGGCCATACTTCGTCAGGTCGCCAATGGAAGTTTTGAGCATGGGGATAGCCAGTAGATCGGCCACTTTGGGCGGGATTTTGCCCATGACAATGCCGATGGTCAGAATGGGAATGCCCAGATAATCACGCGGGATGACGTTCACCGGATGGCGGACGGCCATGCCCACTTCGGCTGCGCCGTTTTCCACCAGGTCAATGGCAATTTCCCCGGCCGAATTGCCAAAACCGACCACCAGCACCCGCTGCCCGGCATACGGTTTGCCATTTTTATAAGCCGAACTGTGGCTGATGCTGCCGGTGAATAATTCTTGCCCCGGCCAGGAGGGCAGATGCGGCACGCGCGTATAACCGGTAGCCACCACCACATTTTGCGCCTGGTAACGGCCGTCTGCCGTTTCCGCCTGCCAGCGGCCATTTTGGGGCCGGACGGCCGTGACCTCCTGCCCAAAGCGCGGTTCCAGACCAAACCGGCGGGCATACTCTTCCAGATAAGTCACCACATCGGTCCGCGCCGGATATTTGGCGAATGATTTGGGCATGGGCAAATGGGGCAGTTGGGAATGTGCCCGGTCAGTGTGCAAGTGCAGCCGGTCGTAATGATTGCGCCAGGCTGCGCCCACCTGGCTGCTCTTTTCCAGCAGGATGAAGGGGACGCGCTGCTCTTGCAGGCAGGCGGCCACGGCCAGCCCGGCGGCGCTGGCGCCAATGATCAGGGTGTTGGTTTGTTTGTCTACTTCTGTGGTCATCATACAGCCGGAGTATATCGTTAGCGGTGGCGGCTTCAAACATTTTGGCCTGGCCTGACTCTGCCATACAATTGCGCTCTATCAAAGCGTGAGGTGAAAGAAAATGTTGCTTGACGTGAGCCATACAATTGAAGACGGTCTGATGACGTATAAAGGGCTGCCGGCGCCAGTGGTATGTGATTTTCTCAGCCGGGAAGCGTCGCGGGCACTGTATGCGCCGGGCACGGAGTTTCACATTGGTAAGATTGAGATGGTGGCCAATACGGGCACGTATCTGGATTCGCCGTTCCACCGTTTTGCCGATGGGCTGGATGTTTCTGAGTTGCCGCTGGCGGGGCTGGTGAATCTGGCAGGGGTGGTGATTCGGGCGGTGGGTCACGGCCGTACACTTACCCCCGCGCTTTTCCAAAACTACGACCTGGCAGGTAAAGCCGTCCTGGTGCATACCGGGTGGGACCGGCACTGGCGCACCGACCAATACTTTGAAGGGCATCCGTTTTTAACCGAGGCGACGGCCGTGTACCTGAAAGAGGCGGGCGCGGCGCTGGTGGGCATTGATTCGCTGAACATTGACGATACGGCCGACGGCCGTCGGCCCGTTCACACCACCTTGCTCGGCAGCCAGATTCCCATTGTGGAACATCTCTGCCATCTGGAACAACTGCCGGAAACCGGCTTCCGCTTCTTTGCTGCCCCCGTCAAGGTGCGCGGCATGGGTACATTCCCCGTGCGAGCTTATGCCATCTGGTAAGCTATATGAAGGAGAAAACAATTGAAAGCCATTATCTGCCGTGAATGGGGAAAACCAGAATCGTTGGTGGTGGGGGAACGGCCGTCGTCGCCGCCGGGTCAGGGGCAGGTGCGCATAGGCATTCACGCCTGTGGCGTCAACTTTGCCGATACGTTGATCATTCAGGGGTTGTACCAGGAAAGGCCAGCCTTCCCGTTTAGTCCGGGCATGGAAGTGGCCGGGGAGATTCTGGAGGTGGGGGAGGGTGTGACCCATCTGCGTGTGGGCGACAGGGTGGCGGCTGTTACCGGGCATGGCGGCTATGCTGAAGAGGTGGTGGCCGACGCCCGCACCGTCTTTCCCATTCCGCCCATGATGGATTTTGTGACGGCGGCTGGGTTTGCCATTACCTATGGCACGTCGCATATTGCCCTGGCGCACCGCGCCTGGTTGCAGCCGGGGGAGGTTTTGCTGGTGCATGGGGCGGCAGGAGGGGTGGGGTTGACGGCCGTAGAAATTGGCAAACTGCTGGGTGCTACCGTCATCGCCACCGCCAGTACGCCGGAAAAGCTGGCGCTGGCGCAGCGGTATGGCGCTGACCACCTGATCAACTATCGCCAGGAAAAGTTCCGCGACCGGGTGAAGGAGATCACCAATGGCAAAGGGGCGGATGTCATCTACGACCCGGTGGGTGGCGATGTGTTCGACGAATCGGTGCGCTGCATTGCCTGGGAGGGGCGGTTATTGGTGATTGGGTTTGCCGACGGCCGTATTCCCCAACTGCCGGTCAATCTGGCGCTGGTCAAAAACATGAGCGTCGTGGGCGTCTACTGGGGCGGCTACTCCACCCGCCAGCCGCGTGTCATCACCGATTCCCTGCGCACCCTGCTCTCCTGGTACGCCGAGGGTAAAATTCGGCCTCACATCTCCCAGACCTATCCATTGGGACAGGCCGCCGATGCCCTGAACAGCCTCATCAATCGCCAATCCACCGGCAAAGTTGTGTTGACTATCCGTTGAGGGTATGATACTTCATCATACTTTTTTGGAGATACCTAATGGCAACCACAAAGGTAGCAGTTACTATTGAAAGTGAGCTTCTGGCCGAAATTGACCAACTGGTAGCGCAACGCCTGTTCCCCAATCGTAGCAAGGCTATTCAAGAAGCCTTGCGCGACTCCCTGGAAAAAATCAAACGAAACCGATTAGCGCGTGAATGTGCCAACCTCGATCCGGATATTGAAGAAGCAATGGCTGAAGAAGGGATGGAATGGGAGTTGGCAGAATGGCCCGAATATTGAGAGGGGATATCTGGTGGGCAAATTTAGAACCGGTCATTGGAAACGAGCAGGCGGGAACACGTCCTGTTCTTGTCATCAGCCATGATGTTTTCAATGACCGTTCGGCAACGGTAATCGCTCTGGCCATCACCAGCCAAAAACCCAAAGCCGGATTCCCGCTTACTCTGGTACTCTCATCTGTAGCTTTACCCAGGCAATCATGGGTCAAAATCAGCCAGATTCGGACATTATCGGTGAAGCGGTTAAGTCACAAGTTAGGGCGTGTCTCCCCTGAGGAACTTGAACAGGTTCTGGATGGCCTGAACGAACTCGTCAGGTAATTACCCAATTACCCAAATACCCAATTACTCCAGCTACTCCCGTTCGCGGAGGTGGGGGAAGAGCAGCACCTCGCGGATGGTGGCGTTGTCGGTGAAGAGCATGACCATGCGGTCTACACCCACGCCAAAACCGCCGTTGGGCGGCATCCCATAGCGCATGGCGCGCAGGTAATCCTCATCAATGGGGTTGCGCTCGTCCTCGTCTTTGGCGTAGAGCGTTTGCAGCATCTCAAAACGCGCCTGCTGATCTAACGGGTCGTTCAGTTCGGTGAAAGCGTTGCCCATCTCCATGCCGGCGATGAAAAACTCAAAGCGTTCCACGTGCAGCGGGTCGCCGGGAATGCCTTTGGCCAGCGGCGAGATTTCGCGGGGGTAGGTGGTGATGATGGTGGGCTGGATCAAACGTGGCTCGACAAAATCGCCAAACACGCCATCAATCAATTTGCCCCACCCGGCGCTTTCCGGGGCGTGCCCGCCGATGTCGCGGATGGCCTGGCGCAGGCTGGCAGCGTCCAGATGTTCCATGTAATCAATTTCGGCGAACTGCTTGATGGCGTCGCGCATGGTCAGGCGCGGCCATTGGCCGCCAACATGGATGGTTTGCCCCTGGTAGGTGATGGTGTCGCCGCCGGTAACGGCCTGAGCCACGTGCTGAATCATGCGCTCGGTGAAGGCCATCACGTCGTGGTAATCCCAGTAGGCGGCATAGAATTCGAGCATGGTGAATTCGGGATTGTGTTTGAAGCTGACGCCTTCGTTGCGGAAGTCACGGCCGATCTCATACACGCGCTCGATGCCACCCACCAGCAGCCGTTTCAGGTACAGTTCAAAGGAAATGCGCAGGTAGAGTTCTTGTTTGAGCTGGTTGTGGTGGGTGGTAAACGGCCGTGCCGCTGCCCCGCCGTACAATGGCTGCAAAACCGGCGTTTCCACTTCCAGGAAGTCGTTGTCGTCCATGAACCGGCGCAGGGCGGTGATGATTTTGGCGCGGGTGCGGAAAACGTGGCGCACCTCCGGGTTGGTCGCCAGGTCGGCATACCGCTGGCGGTACCGTTCTTCCACGTTAGAGAATTCACTGTGGCGCACAATCTGGCCATCTACCTCTTCTTCTTTTATCACGGGCAGTGGGCTGATCGCTTTGCTGAGCATCTTCCATTCGCCGACGCGCAGGCTCACTTCCCCGGCTTTGGTGCGGAACATGAGACCGCTGGCCTGGACAAAATCGCCTAGATCAAGCAGGCGGCGAAAGATGTGGTGGGATTGTTCACCAATCTCTTCCTGGCGGACAAAGAGTTGCAAACGGCCGTAGCCATCCTCAATATGCGCGAACACCGTCTTGCCCATGTCCCGGAAACTGACAATGCGGCCACAGACGGTGACGGCCGTTGCAGCAACGGCTATTTCGGCCACTTCATCTGCCTCGAAAGCGGTTTTGGCGTCGGTGGTGGTGTGGCTGCGTTCTACCCGCAGCGGGTATGGCTCAATCCCTGCTTCCTGGAGACGTTCCAGTTTGGAGAGGCGCTGCTCTTCCAGGTGTGTTGGTTGCCAACTCATACTTCACCTTTTCAAAAAAAAGCCCGTGTGATTCACGGGCTGATAACTGTTTGGGATGACGGCCGTGTGGCCTGCCTACTCAATCTTAACGACCCGAAATTCGATCATGCCGTTAGGCGCATTCACACGCACGGTGTCGCCGCGCTTGGCGCCCAACAGCGCCTTACCCAGTGGGCTTTCATTGGAAATGCGCCCCTCTTCCGGGTTGGCTTCGGCCGCGCCGACCAGATGGTACTTTTCTTCGTCGTCAATGCCTTCTTCGGAAATAGTGACCCAACTGCCAATGCGCACCACATCATTTTTGCCGTTGTCTTTAATCAGTTGATAATTTTTGAGAATTTCTTCCAATTCCTGGATGCGCCCTTCCACAAAAGCCTGTTCATTGCGCGCCGCTTCCAGCCCGGCATTTTCCACAAAGTCGTCGTCCTGACCATCTTCAAATGCTGCCTGCAAACGGTCGGCCACTTCTTCGCGTTTAACAGTCTTTAAGAAGTCCAGTTCTTTGGTTAGTTTTTCTACGCCTTCTTGGGTGAGTAGATGAGGTTTCAAAGTTGTCATTTTCCAGCCTTATTAAGGGAAATACCGCTGCTGCCAGCGGTATACATCCTTTGAGTTTGAAGTTAGGGGCGGGATTATAGCAAATTCGGTTGCAATGTCCAGTTTGTTTCAATAAACTTCCCCCTCATTCCTCCGGAAACTCTGGGTTCCCGGGGAAATGAGGGGATGATATGACCAAACGACAATTAGGATTTCTGTTTATTGCTCTGGGGGTTACGGCCGTGTTGGGTCTGTTTGCGCTGGATATTGTGCGCGCCGGGCAGCACCAGGGCATTGGCCCGGCGCAAAAGCAGGCCATGGTGGCCGCCGGGCTGGCGGTGCTGGTGGGGTTGACGCTCTTACCTTTAGGAAACCGTCCCGCATGAACATACAAATGACCAGTGACAAATGACAAATGACAAATTAGAAAAAGCAACCCTGATAGCAGCCCGTGTGTTGATTGGGCTGGCGTTGGCGGCGTTTGTGGGCTATCTGCTGGTGTACACCATTTATGCTGTGGAGTTGTTTCGTTTTCCGTTTGATTATGACCAGGGGGAGGGGTTTGAGTTAATGGACACGGTGTTGTTCAGCCAGGGCGAATGGCCGTACCGTGACAATGACCAATACCCGTTTTATTCCTCCAATTACCCGCCGTTGTTTCACGTGGTCATTGTGCCGCTGGTGTGGCTGTTTGGGCCGCAGTATTGGACGGGGCGGCTGGTTTCGTTTGTGGGGACGTTGATCACGGCCGTTGCCATCTCCTACGGCGTGCAGCGGCACATCCGGCGCTGGTGGCTGGCGGCGCTGGTGGGGCTGGCCTTCCTGGCCTCCAACTACGTCTACCATGTGGGGCCGCTGTTCCGGCAGCATATGTTCATGGTCATGTTGGAGACGTTGGCGGTTGTCTGGCTGACGGTGACGATTGATAAGGAAGAGCGCGACGGCCGTACCTACCCCAAACGGCTGCTTATTGTCATGCTGCTGCTGCTGGGGGCGGGATACACCAAACAATTGGCCTATGCCACCGTCGCCGCCGTCTTCATCTTCCTCTTTATTCGCCACCCCAAACGAGCCATTTTGTGGGCCATCCCGTTTGCTGCTGTTACCGGCCTGATCTTTTTGTGGATTAACTGGGCCACGGATGGCTACTGGTTCTTGAATACGGTCACGGCCAACATCAATCCGTTTGTGCCGGGGCAGGCGCAGGGCTTGTACCGGCAGTGGTTTAACTTGCACACGCTGTTGGTGGTCACGGCCGTACTCTATGCCGTCTACCAGCTTTATTTTGAGCGACTCTCGGCCTATTCCATCTGGTTTGTGGTGGCGGCAGTGAACAGCGTGACGGCCGGGAAATGGGGCGCGGGTGAATCCTATTTTGCCACCGCCATTGCCGCCAGTTGTATTTTGACGGGGTTGGCATACGGCCGTGTCTTGAATCGCCTGCAAATGGTCAATCCTTCGACAAGCTCAGGACAGGTTGGTCAACGGACAATGGACAATATGCAATGGCGGCGGTGGCTGTATCCGGCGGCGCTGTTGATTGTGCCGGTATTGTTTTTGTGGCAGGCGGAGCGCATGTTTCATATGCCCACGCACACGCCCGCGCTGGCGGGCGTGGCCCGCGCCCTGGGCAAACCGACGGAGGTATGGATTGCGCCGCAGACCTCTTGCTCTGCGCCGCGCCCGCCGGAGTCTATTCCTTATGTGGATGCGGCCGGGGTATCCCTGCTGGGGCGGCCGCCGAATGCGGCCGACACCGCCGCCGGCAAAACCATTGCCGCCGCCATTGCCCAGGGAGATACAGCCGCTTTTGCCGAAGATGCCGGTTTCAATTTTTATATCGGTCGGGACGTGATCACCAATCCCACGCAACTGCTCAACCTGTACAATAACAATCAGGTTGACCTGACGGAAATGTTGGCGATGCTAGATGCACAGGCATTTGACACAGTGGTACTAAGAGCGCAGTTTTATCCGCCGCCCGTTTTGGATATGATTGGGCAGCGGTATGAAACAAAAGAATTGGTGCAGATGAATGGCTTTGTCTATTGCATCATGCGGCCACGAGAATGATCCACGAAGGTTTTGAAAGTTCGGCTTTTTACCGATTACCGATAACGGATTACCGATTACGGAATGTTAACCGAAATAGCCTGCCCCAACTGTTTACACCCCATTGACATCCGGCAGCACGGCCGTCATGTGACTTGTGATGCCTGCCAGAGCCGGTTTGTGCTGGATGGGCACATTTGCCCGCGCTGCAATGCGTATCATGCCCAGGAGCAGGGTTTCTGCGGCGAATGTGGCGCCCCGCTCACCCGTGTCTGCCAGAAATGCCGCACCGCCAACTGGGCCGGTGATGAATACTGCAAGCAGTGTGGTACGGCTATGGACATTCTGGAACTGCTCAAAGTGAATTATGCGCAGACGACGACCGACCGGCTGCACGCGCATCAGGAGTGGGCCAGGGAGATCAAGGCGAAAGAGGAGGCAGATTCCCAACGGCGTATGGCGCAGTTGATGGCCCAGGAACGGGCGCGGCTGGCAGAGTTGGCCCGCCTTCGCACCGCTCGTAAACAGAAAGATCGGCAGCTTTTCTTGCTCATTGCCATATTTTCTTTCCTGGTTATGCTCCTGTTAGTCATAGCGATGCAGTTATTTTAAGTGAAATGAACCAATACCAGATTGCCCTACCCGTTTTTTCCGGCCCGCTCGACTTGCTGCTGCACCTGATTGAGCGGCAGGAGTTGGACATTACGGCCGTCTCTCTGGCCCAAGTCACCACCCAATACCTGGCCCAAATTGAGCAGATGAAAGAAAACCGCATGGAGCAGTTAATTGATTTCCTGGTGGTGGCGGCGCGGCTGGTACTCATCAAAAGCCGGGCGCTGCTGCCGCAATCGCCGGTCATCCTCGAAGGCGAAGAGGAAGAAGACCCGGCAGCGGCGCTGGTGCGCCAGCTCAAAACGTACAAACAGTTCAAGGAGGCCGCCCGCTGGCTACAAAACCGCGAAGAAGCCGGGCTGCGCACGTTCTTGCGCGTGGCGCCGCCGCCCAAGCTGGAAAACCGGCTGGATTTAAGTGGGGTGACGGTGGATAGTTTGCTCACGGCCGTGCGCGACGTATTGGCCCGTGTGGAAAACCGCGAAGAGAGCGTGACCCTGGTACAGCCGCGCCGCATCACCATTGAAGGACAAATTGCCCGGCTGCGCTTCCGCGCCCGGCAGGGACAATCCTTTCAGTTTCGGGAGCTGCTGTCCGAGGAAAGTAACCGGGTAGAAGTCTCGGTGACGCTGCTGGCAGTGCTGGAACTGGTCAAACGGCAGGAAATCGAAGTCAGCCAGCCGGAACTGTTTGGGCCAATTGCGATTCAGGGCAAAATGGCAGCGTAAATTGAATGGTAGTACCGGTTTCAGAGCTGTGCGCCAGCCAGATACGGCCGTGATGCGCCTCCACCGCCATCCGGCAAAAATACAAACCCAGACCACTGCCCCGCTCCTGCTGCATCCCCCGTGAAAACTTTTCAAACAGGTGCGCCTGCATATCCATCGGTATGCCTGGCCCGGAATCAGTCACCGTCACCGATACCAGCGCCGGATTAACCACATCTTGCTGCACCATCACCTGAACGTGCCCATCATGGGGCGTGAACTTCAAAGCGTTATTTACCAGATTCTCTAACACTCGTTCCAGCAATTGACGGTCGGCCGTTAACAATGGTAAGGCATCGGTGATGTGGCTGGTCATATCTATCTGTTTCTCGCGCGCCAGAGGCAATTGCCCACCTATTACACCGTTTACCAGGTCGGCCAGCGCTATCTGCTGATAATTTAACTGCAGGCGCCCCCCTTCTAACCGGCTTAATTCCAAAATGGCTTCCACCAGTTTCAGCAATTTGTGGGTGCTGCTGTCGGCGCGCTCTATGATTTGCAGGCGGCGTTCGGTGTTGGCATTGCCGGTTTGTTCCATCATTTGCAGCGTTTCTAACGAGATGGAAATAGCGGTTAGCGGCCCGCGCAAATCGTGTACCATCGTATGGGTCAGGTCATCGCGCATTTTTTCCAGGATGTGTTCCTGGGTGGTATCGCGCAGCACGATCAGGCGACCCATCGGCTGACCATCTAGCAAAACGGGCAGGTTACGCCAATGAATGGTGCGCGGCGGCAGATCAAACTTCCCTTCACCCACCGCTGCATCACCGGCAGCCACCCGGTTTGTTTCTGCTTCGATGATGCCGGCGGCCTGGGGTGATTTCTTTTGCAGCCGGGCGATGGCCGCTTTGACCGAACGGCCCACCCATGCTTCTGGGGCGTCATCTAATTGCAGGAAAGCAAAACCGGGTGGGTTGATGAGCAAGACACGGCCGTCTGTGCCCACCAGGATGATACCGTCTGTGGCTGCCGCAATGAGAGCCTGGAAACGGCCGTGTTCCTCTCGAATGGCTTGAAACAATCGCGCATTTTCCAGGGCAATGGCGGCGTGTTGGGCGATGCCCCGGCAGAGCACAATCTCATTCTCACTGAACTGGCGACGGTGGCTGCTGTCCCACAGTTCGGCATAGGCGATAGTATCGCCGCCAATGCCCATGGGAATAATCATCACCGTTTGCGCCCCAAACTGCTCCATGTGCGTCTGCATCGCTTCAGACAGGTGGGCATCGTTACGATAGATCACCCCTAATTCGCCGCGTTCCAAAAAAGCTACGTCCTGCGAGAGTTGATCTGATAGTAAGTATGTAACCCCCAGGTCAGATACCTGTTCCAGAGTTGACGCTGATGGGCTGATGTATTCCGCCAGGACGGTGGAGTTTCTTGTGGCCCTTTCGTAGCTGCAAATATAGGCACTGGTAGCGCCAATGGCCCGGCACATCTGTTCAACAATGCGGTTTAACACCACCGGGAGTTCTAAGGAGGTGGTGATGGTGGCGGTGGCTTCTTGTAACGCAGTTTGCGCGGCCAATCGGCGTTGTGATTGTTCGTAAAGCTCGGCATGATCCAGCGCCAGGGCAATCACTTCGGCCATAGATTCGGCCAGGAGTACATCGCTTTGGCTGAACGGTTCATCTTTTTCAACGCTAAAGATGCCTAAGCGCCGCCGGCTGCGCATCATGGGGATAGAAAGGGCGCTGTACAGTTTTTGGTACGTTGGCCCTTCGTCTGAATCGCCAATCAGGTTGTCGGCCATTTGGGTATCGCCGGTGCGGTAGGCACGGCCGTGAATGCCCACGTCGGTCAGCAGCGACCCCATGGCCGCGCGTACCATCATCACGCCATTCGCATTTGGCGCCAGAATGGCAACGGTAGGCCAACCGGTTAGCTCCACCGTCTTCTCCACCGCCAGATAAGCCACACTTTCCGGTTCCAGCGATTCACCAATCGCCCGCAGCAGCCGGTAGGTAATAATCTGGTGGTTAATGGAGGGCAACGCCAAGCGATCCATAATAAACGGTTCGGCCACTGGAGCCTGTATGATGAGTGGTGTTCTACCCATAGCAGTACCACGTTAACACAAGTTGGTCAAGGGATGTATGAAGAAATGGGGGTGGAAAGTGGGTAATAGGTATGGATCAACAAGGCATTGGTACTAACAGGCCAGACGGTATCGGTTATCGGTTTACATGCAATGTTTCCCAGGTGATGAGTGA
>CAADGU010000469.1 GCA_900696625.1 uncultured Chloroflexota bacterium
AGGCCATAAAGTGTCATTTTGCCCGGCGAATGGAATTCGCGGCAACAAGTGCAAAGACCGCCTGCGCGGTCTGGGGCCCAGTCGGCGAAGGCCGACTTTGCCCTTGTAGGCGCGGTTTCAACCGCCGGCTAAAATCTCAGATTATGCCCTTCGTTGGTATAACACGGCCGTGTGTATGGTTGCCCAAAGAGCATATGCTCCCCACATAAACAACGCCGCCAACAAACAAAAACGCCAGTCACCGCCCTCCAACCATCATCGCTTTCAACGCCCTCACCGCATCACCCCCTCACCCCTTCACCGCCTTCACCCGCTGCTGCCCGTTCTGCGACGCGCCGTTGGTGGGGGTGGGCTGGGCATGCAGTTTGCTCAGGCTCTTTTGCCGGGCCACCCAGAGGCCAACCAGTCCCAGGCGCAGTTCATACTGCACGGTCGCCCCCTCCCGCACTTCGCGCATGATTTCGCGGGCGACCAGGGTGTTGAGCGCGGCCGTCACGTCCGCCGGTTGCAGGTGAATGCCATATGGTTCCAGGAATTGCACAAACTCTTGGGGGTGGAAAGGATGGGGGCGTTCGGGCATATGGGCTACGGCCGTTAATATCGCCCGTTCTGTGTAAGATGAGCGCTGCCACAAATAGGCAAAATGGACTTCGCCCAACGTCAACATTTCATCCAGCGCCGTGTTCACATCGGAAATGGTCACATACCCTTTGCGCAGGTTGTTGGCCTGCTGCACCAGCGTGTAACAAACGAGCTGCAAAAAGTAAGGATGCCCGGCCGTGACGCGCAGAATTTTGTCCAGCGCCAGGTCATCATAGACCAGATGGGGGGCTACCGGTTCCGTAATCAGCCGGGTGGCGCTCTCTTCGCGCAGGTAGGTGATGCGCTGGTAGAGAGCAATGTTGAACAGTACCGACCAGTAATCGGCGCTCATCTCTTCCAGACGGCGGGTACCCACAAAAACGAAACTTAGCCCCTCGCTGTGCTGCATCAGGTGGCGCAAGTAGTTGAAAAAGGTGGGCGGCAAAATGCCATCATCCACTAGATGTTCAAAGACTTCAAATTCATCAAACACCAACAACAGACTGGAGTCAGGCGGCAGCAAGGCGTGGGCAGCGGGCAGGAAATGGCGCTGCAGCAGTCCAACCGGGTCAATTTCCCATGTGCTTAGTTCCGGTACGACCAGTTCGACGTCATGCGCCGCCAGAGTATCGGCAACGAGCCAGGCCAGGTCGTGGAAGAGGGCGGCCATGCCGGGCACAACACCCAAGGACTGGCAGTCAATGTAGACCGGGATGAGGTGGGGCGGCAGGTATCGCTGTAAATTGAGCAAGGCGCTGGTTTTGCCGGTGCGCCGCTGGCCGATGAGGATAAGGACATTGCGCTGTGACCAGCCGCCGGCATTTTCAGCAATGAAGTCAAAGAGCCATTCACGGCCGTAAAACATGGTACTGTTCTGGCGTAATGGCGTTCCGGGCCGGTAGGGGTTGGGAATGGGCGTAAATTCGTGGGCGGGGGTCAGAATGGAAACACGGTCGCCAAAGGCCACCTGCCGGTCATTTTGGTGACGGTCGTCAAACGTCACCGTGAGTTCCACCCGGAAGCGGTCAATTACCTGCGGCCGAATGGCAAAGGCGACCGCGCGCGTCTGGCCTGGCGGCAGGAAGCGGATGGTTTCGGGTAGGCCGGTGTAGGCGTAAGCCGGGTCATCCTTGAGAACGGCCATGATGTTTTCGGCGGGGGCACGGCCGTGATTGCTGATCTCAAATGTCAATTGGCTGGCGGCGTGGGGCACAATGCGCCGCGTTTTCAGTCGGATCACCAGTTCAGCGCGACCTTCTAGCTCTTCCATGGTGGCGGTGACCAGCCCGGCCCATCGTTCGGCCAGCGCCAGCGCCAGCGGCTTTTCCAACGCCGTGTCATAGTCGCGCAAATCCTGGCGCACGGCCGTGAGCTGTTGCACGGCTTCATGCAGATAAACCAGCCGGTCATCGGGGCGCTCCACCCGTTCACTATCTCGAATGGTCGTTAGCGCCGGCAACAGGGCATGCAAGGAAGGCGACCAATAGCCCCAACCATCCAGCGATGCCAGTAACTTCTGCAACTGCGGCCATTCCAGGCTTAATTCCGTCAGTGAGGGGGCGGCCAGCAGTTCGGCGCCGGATTGGAACACCGCCTGCCAGCGATCCACCGCCTGCCAGCGTGGTTCCAACGGGGCCGCTTTGTCCAACGCCCCCAAAATAAGCGGCAGCCCGGCCTGGGGGCGGTCGGCCAGCAAAAAGAGGCCATCGGCCAGGCTGCTCACCAGTTCATCCTGGCGCTGCCGTGCCAGGCCGGAGAGGGCCAGCAAAAAATCGGGCGAGCCGCCGGTGCCGACATATCGGCTTTCTAGCCGCACCAATGTTTCCGCCGGCCATTGTTTCAGCCGCCAGTATAAACGGCGGGTACGCATGGCCGGTGACTGCACCTGCCGCAAAGCGACCAATCCCACCAGGCCCACAAATACAGCCACCAGGAAGGGGATGGCGGTGGAATTTGCAGGTGGCAGCAGGGCGGCAATGGGTTGTGGGCCGGCAGGCGGATAAATAAAACCGCTGTGGGAGTCATCGTTGTAATAAATGCGGTAACGGATGCCTTCGGCAGAAGTGGGCGGGTTGACTACGTTCCATGTGGCCGGTCCGTTGCCATTATTCAGCACGGATTCGCGGTGGGCTGTCCATTCGCCCGTTTCAGGGTCTAACAGATCCAGCCGCAACCGCACCGCATCATTTTCCGCATCCATCACCGCCACGCTAAACCCATACTGCCCCGGACTCACTTCTGTGGTGGGATTGGTGAGCAGCGGGGGGCGATTTTCTTTGGTGTTGAACAACTGCACTTCGCCGTTTTCGGTGACGACCAGCAAATCGGCGCGGTTTTCCTGGCCACGCCGGAGGGCGGTGATGGCAAAGACGCCACTGGTCAGATTCAGTTCATCCAGGAATTGTGGTTTGGGGGAGGTGTTGGTGAAGAGGCGGACACGGCCGTTGGCATCCCCCACGGCAAATTCGGCCAGCCGGTTGCCATCCAGATCGCCCCAATAGAGCGTCGTTAACTGCCCCAGCCCGTTTAAGGTCCAGGCAATGGCGGGTTTGTTCTCTTGCACGGTGAGGTGCAGCAGTTCGTTACTATCGGTAGAAACAAGAAAAGATTCGGCACTGTTCCGGGCAAAGGCTTCCTGTGCCAGATCGTTAGTGGGAATGATGGCCAGGGCACGGCCGTTCAGCGATTGTGGCCAGGGGGGCAGCAGAATACCACGCCAGTTCAATCCATAGGAGTGGTCAGCCAGCACCAGGATGCGGTTGGCTAATTCCACACCGGGTTGGTTCAGCTTAAAAATAGATTGCACCGGGGCATCGGCAAAGGTGGCGATGGGTAATGCCTGTAAACGGGAGCCAACGGTCATAGCATAGAGATGATGGGCAGTCGCTGCCAGGACGACCGGTTCACCGTCGGGTGTGTCTAACACCAATAGTTGTTGGATGGGGTGGTCGTCGTCTTCTGTTTGCTCCAGATCGGCGCGCCAGGTAATGGCGCCGGCGGCGTTAATGAGAACGATCTCCCCTCTGGCAGTGCTGACGAGAATTTCCGGGTCGCCACTGCGGTTAACATTTTCTACCAGCAAGTCCGTCAGGGGTGCATCCAGTTCCACTTCCCAGATGCGTTCGCCGTTGGTATGGCGCAGTTCCACCCAGCTTTGCACATCGGTTGGGTCATCGGTTTCAAGGGCGCTGTTATTGCGCCCCACCACGACTGCCGGCGCCGGAGCTGCCAGGCTGGTGCGTTCCAGATAAGCCAGTTGGGTGATGGCGCCGCCGGGCGCGTGCAGCCATTCCAGCACATTGCCATTCACCAGGTAATGGAGTTTGCCGTTTTGCGCACCCAGGAGGAGTTCGTCACGGCCGTCTTTGTCAAAATCTACCACCAGTACGGCGCCTGGGTCGGCGTCTAACAAATAATCCCATTCGCGGGCAATTTCCGCTGCGCCTAATCCCAGCCCTTGCAGTTCAACGGTGGCAAAACGGGTGAGAACCAGTTCGCTGCGCCGGTCGCCATTGATGTCGAGCAAGAAGGAAAGGGGGGTGCTGCCTTCACCGGCGGTGAAGGTGGTCACTTCCAGGCCGTTGGGGTCTAGCAGCTTAACTTGTTGTTCGCCGCCGGTGATGACGTGAGGCCCCAGGCTGGCTGCCAGAATGGGGCTGCGTGTGTCGGGGGTATAGGGCACGGCCGTGAGACTGAGAACGGGCCGGCCGGCGTCGGTGGTCAGGCGGCGCGTCCAAAAACGACGGCCGTCGGCGGCATAGGCCACCACCATGCCGGCCTCTGTGCCCACCAACAGCGCCGGGCCTTCAGGAAAGTGGGCTACGGTCAGGGCTGTGATCGGTTTGTTGAGGGTGCGCGGCCACCAGGGACGCTGCCGGTTTGCGTCGTAAAGGTGCAACTGGCCCCAGTCGGTGCCGACAGCAATTTGCAGGGCGCCATTCTCACCAAACGGAACCAGGGCGACGGCCGTGATATGCCCGGAGACGGCGGGCGCATCTTCCCACAGGGTACGGCCGTCGGCGTCAAAAAGGAATAGCTCGCTGAATCGTTTGCCGGGGTTGAAGAGGCCGAGCAGGATTTCGGCACGGCCGTCGCCGTTTACGTCTCCCACCTGCATTTGTGGCCCCACATCGCCGGTACTGCTGATGTGGTCATCCAGACGGTGTAGTAAATCGCCATTCTGGTCATACAGTTGCAGCAGGCCATTGTCAAAAAGGATGAGGATTTCATCACGGCCGTCGCCGTCCATGTCATAGGGCACAAGCCGGCGCGCCGTGGGCAAAGGGGCATCGCTGGCAGTAAAGGCCAGCGGTTTGCGCCAGCTTGCCTCGCCATGCTCGTTGAGCAAGATAAGCTGGTTGTCGGCCGTAACCAGCGCTGTTTCCAGCAATGGCTGGTCAGTGCCATCGGTGTTGAGGGGATGTAGGGCTAATACGGGTGCGGCGGCGGTGTAGCTCCATTCCAGCAGGGCATTGTGGGCATTGAGCAGGTATACACGGCCGTTTTCGGCCGCCAACAATAGTTCCATGACGCCATCGCCGTTCATGTCGGCAGGGATAACGTGCGTCAGGCGGCGGGCGGCGGAGTAGCGCCAGTAGGCGCTGTCGGTGGGGGAAGATTGGGCATGGAGGGGGGAGGGGTACGGCCGTGTGGTCAGCACAGCCAGCAGCATGGCCAACCCACCAATTACCCACTTCACCCATCTCCTTTGCGGTTTCACCAGGCCATTATACCTAAAACAAAAGTACCGGTGATGATTTGTCGCCTTCCACTTCCCGTTCGCTTACAATGAGAGGAGTTTTCTTCGATAAGGCAGATCAGATGATGTGATGATGCGGTGCCCCCGCAATCTCCAATCTCCTGATCTCCCATCTCTATTTACCCAATCACAACAATAAGGAGTGAATCATGTCTCGAAAAATAAGTTTACCGATCATTCTACTGGCGCTGGTTTTGTTATTGGCTGCGTGTGGCGAGCAGGCTCCCAAATATGAAGCCGGTGATGTGCTGCTCAACGAGACGTTTAGCGAACCGGGCGCCTGGGAAACCTTTGTCAGTGACGATTCAGATTTGCAGGTCAGCGACGGCGCTTATCATATCCAAACCGGGCCGGGTGGTTATATTTGGGGGCTGAATGAAGCCGAGCATACAAATGTGGAAATAGAAGCAACCGCCCGGCAGCTTTCCAGCCACGATAACAATGCCTATGGTCTGATGTGTCGCGCCGACACCAGCAATGATGGTGATGGCTACTATTTCCTCATCAGCGGTGATGGTTTCTACTCCATCCGCAAAGGGCAGGGGGATGATGTGGTATCCCTGGTAGATTGGACGGAGAGTTCGGCCATCAACGAAGGGCAGGCCACCAATAAAATCCGCGCCGTCTGCGCGGGAGATTATTTGGGGATGTGGGTGAATGACAAATTTGTCTCGGAATTCAGGGATACCAGCTACACCAGCGGTTTTGCCGGCCTGGCGGCCGCCGCTTTTGATGGCGGGGATGTGGACGTTACGTTTGACGATTTGACGATCAAGGTGGC
>CAADGU010000470.1 GCA_900696625.1 uncultured Chloroflexota bacterium
CCATAAATGGTGGCGGCAAACCCACCAATAATTGCGTACGGTATATCCAGTTCTTCCAGTTTAAGCAGAATGTCGAGAAACAGATTGAAGCCAGGGTTTGACATTTTGGGCACGTTCAATCTCCTCTAGCATTTTCAGATTTAGCTCCGTTTCAGGAATATCTGGGTATTTACGGCGCAAGCGGCCACGGATTATGCCTACAACCAGGGTGCGAGCATCCAGCATTGCCTGAATACGTTGCCCAGGCGAAAGTGAGAGTCGTGACCGCATCAATTCCATGTCTGTATGGGCAAAATGTCTTGTCTGATGTGTCATCTGCTTAACCCTTCGGCTCTTGTTACGTCTCATTGTACTATTTTTTGAACCCAATCAATATTCTGACGGGAGAAGAACCGTCGTCGCTGATCTGTCCGATTCCGTAATGATCCAGATACGCTCCGTTTCTCCATTTTCGCTGGACACATGGTAAGCGGAGAGAATACGGTAGCCTTCTTTAACGGCCGTGTCATTTTGTCGTTTGTCGAAGGCATCTAATTCGCCCCAATCCCCGGCCGCGTGCCGGTTCAGATAGGGCATGAGATCCACCCCTAATCCGGCTGCGCCTGGCGTCATGACCACATGTCCCAACGGGAATAGCTGTTTTTGGTTGCCGTCTGCTTCTTCGACCAGGCTAATATAAAGGAAAGGCAAACCGCCGTCATCTGACTGCAACTGCGCCTTGAAACGCCAGTAACGTTGCTGGCCCAGGCCGTGAATGATCACGGTAAACAACCGCTCCGTTGGGCTGGCGTCCTTGCCGCCAGCCACACACATTCCCAAGATGTCGTGCCACAACCCCTTGTAATCATTGGGCCATCTGGTAGCCACCGCCCGGTGCATCAAGTCAAAGACAGCATCCGAAGCTGTTACCGGAATATTGAAGTGCTGCCGGGTGACTTCATCCAACCCCAACTGGCTCAGACGTACATCCAGCAGCAGACCTTCTTGCAGCATCTCGGCCCGGCTGGGGCCAGCGTGAATCACGAATGCGTCTGATTCCGCCGCAAATGAGTGCACTGTTGTCCAGTACAAACCTGTGTCGGCCAGCGGCACAGCGGGCGGTGTCAACTTCACCACCTCTGTGTATCCTAGCTGGCGGCAAAGGGTATCGGCCATTTCCAGGATGCGCTGGTACCCGGCTTCATCAATCTGGTCAGCCGGTAGGGTGGGGGCCCCTTCGGGGGACAAAAAAGCGGCCACCGCATCAGTGACCGCCTGGTAGGAAAGGTAGGCCTCGCCGCCCACCAGGATGGTAGGCAGCGCGGCTATGTGGTCTTTCAGTTTTTCCATAGTGCGCTCCTGTGAATAGGGTAGGGGTGTTACAAGTCGTGCAATTCCCGAAACGAATCGCTCATGCGGATGACTTCGTAATCCTGGCCAGGCTGCAATTCATGAGCAGCCGGATATACGACCACATTGAAGTCTTCGTGATACGTGCCTGTTCCAGATAGTTGCAGACGGCGGTGTAGATCGTAAGCGTCGTGGATGACGATGAGGGTATTCAAATAATCAGGCCACTGACCAATTGCCAACAATTGCCGGGCAATCTCGATAGCACGATGGTGGGCGCCGGTATCACGGCGGCCGCGGCTGATTTTTACTTGCAAATTCCAATCAGGATTGGTCATGCGGCGTTCTCCTTGCCAGGTAGTAGGTATTCCCAGATGGTTACCTGATCTGGTAGCTGTGCTATGATGGGCAAGACATCCTCGCGGCGAAGACGGCCGTTGCCGATGCCAGGGAAGTTTAAGGCGACTTGGGCATGGGGATGATCTGCGCACCAGACACACAACGCGGCCGTGCTACACCGGATGAGTTCCAGGCTTGCCGGCTGACTATAGCGCCGTTTCACCTGGAACGCGCCCAACTTCGCATCCGGCCAGCGCAGGCTGATGAGCAGTCCATAGACGCCCTGGTTGCCACAGAGGGCTTGTATCTGTCTGCCCAGGGCGGTATCTAGTCCTGGAAACCGTTCTTTGGCCTGCCGGGCGATACCCCGGCCCATGACCAGGGCGTGCTCACCTTGCTTCAAGGTGCTATTGGTCGTAATCAAGAAGAGGTCTACGGCCGTGTAAGCCGTCCACATATCACCGGTCTTAAACTTTGGCATAAACATGTCTCCTGATGGGGGCAAACTTCACCCCATCGGCGCGGTTACGCGCCAGATGTTCTGCCTACGATATCTTATTCATCTGACTGGTCGGCAGCCAGTTTACCGGGCCATACCATTCGTTTACAATGCCTTCGCCATGATTGAATAATTGAGGATAAAGGAGAAGATAGATGACAGATCATCCAGCAGTGAAGTTGTTAGCCGAATTACTGAACATACCCGCCCCATAGGGCTGAGAAGGTGGAATGGCGGCGCTGGTGCAGCAGAAGTTGGCCGAGATTGGCTATGCTTATGAGACAGATGCGGCCGGTAACGTGTTGGTACGGCTCAACGGCCGTGACCCCTCCGCTCCCCTCTGTGTCTTTGCCAGCCATATGGATGAAATCGGATTTGTCGTTACCCGCATTGAGGCAGACGGCCGTTTGGCTCAGAACTTAATCTCGTCGTTGTCTGGATGCTCCCGTTCATAGCGCAGGCGGGTACGGGCGGCCAGCAGCAGCGGTTCAATTTCCGCCAGCGTCACCAGGCCAACAGATTGGGCCTCCGCCATTGCCTGAACTTCCGACGTAAACGGCCGTCGCCCGAAAAGCACCGGCCTCACTGTCCAACCCTCTTTCCGAACCTGGGGGAGTTTCCGGCTTTTGCGCACAATGTCACGTACCACGGCCGGGGTGAGCCGGTCGTTTTCCCAATAAGCTTCACCCACCAACAACTGCTTTTGCTGGGGATCGGCCGCAGCAATGGGGAAGTCAGGGATTGGGGGCCTGTTATGCCAGTATACCCCTACTCGGTGTGGCCGCAGGTCAAGTTCGCCGGTCACGGATGCCGCCCATATCCACTCACGGCACAGGGTAACAAACGGTTGCCTTCCTAACGATTCGTGGACAGGATTGTAAACAACTGCCGCCGTTTCTTTTGGCTCATGTTTTCCCAAAACCGGTTGCAGGTGTTGGTAGTAGATAGAGAGGGAAGGTTCGGCCATCACATGGCGTACCCGCAAACTGGCGACGGGATCCTGAACGGATCTTTCATCCGCCAGCAGCCGGAGCAAGCGTAGAAAATACAGATCCCTTTGTAGTTCGGCATAAGGCATTCCCAGTTGGTGGCTCAAACTGTCTGGAGTGGTGAAGCCGTGGGCGACGGCCGTTAAGATGGCCTGGCACAATTCGGGGTTATCCAATCGTTCGTCAAATAACGACTGCATATCGGATAGGAATGGACTGTCCGGGGCGAAACAGAGCGCCTCTAGCCCTGTGTATATGTCAGACGGAGGCGCAAAGGTGGACAAATAGGCCGGTAGACCACCGGTGATGGCGTAAATTGCCAGTCGCTCTTCTGGTGCATATGTGGGAAACAAATCCAGCAAAGCAGTATAACGCAGAGGATGAAGGTGCAGGACTGCATTGGTGCGAAAGTAGAGTGGCGCAGAATAGGCCAACACCTCACGAATCATAGTGCTGATATGCGACCCGGTGAGGACTAGACGCAAGTTGGGAATCTCTTTTAAACGGCCGTCCCAGGCGTGCTGAAAGTAGCTGCTGATCCCCATCGCTTGATGGCACAGATCGGTAAAACCTTCCAGGATGAACAGCTTCGTATCATGGCTGCGTTCCGTGATGTGTGCCAGATGCTCTAATGCGGCTCGCCAATTGAAAAAGGAAAAGTCAGCGGCTGGCGATGAGGTCTGGCCTGAATCGTAGCGCAACAACGCCTGGGAAAAATCGCGCAACTGCGCGGCTGCGTCACCCACCGGCGCCTGCCAATAGAAAAGGTCGCTAATGGCCTGCTGCTGCCAGAACTGCTGCAACAAACGTGTTTTGCCCACCCCTTTACGGCCGTAAAGCAACAAGAACCCGGCACCCCAATGCCAGCCCCGGTCGTAGAATTTGACCAGCGCTTTCAGTTCCTCATTGCGCTCAAGAAAGGGAAGCATGTGGGTGGAGATTGTCACGGTTTTGGGCGGCATCTCAATCGTTCGCCATGGTCAACAGATACCGTTCACGGTTAAAACCATCAGGCCAGATGGTCATGGCGTTGGCTTGCACACCGTCAAAATCAGCGCCCTCATAGTTGCTTCCCGTCAGGTTTGCCCCGGCAAGATTCGCGCCACAAAACGCGGCTTGGTTCAGGTCCGCCTGGCTGATGTTGGCTCGCGCCAGGTCAGCGCCGATGAGATCGGCGCGTCGCAGCACCACCCCCGTCAAATTAGCTGCTGTCAACACGGCGCTAAAGAGAGCGGCTTCATGCAGCCGGGCGTAGGCCAGGTTAACTTGTTCCAGATTGGCGTATGAAAAATCGGCGTGGGATAAATCCAGGTAGGCGAGGTTTAAGCCAGGGAGGTCTACACCCCGTAAACAGAGGGGATGGCGGCTTGCCGCCACAAGTTTGAGAATGTCTTGTCGAGTTAA
>CAADGU010000471.1 GCA_900696625.1 uncultured Chloroflexota bacterium
TCGTCACCGGCTTTGCCATCAGCGCCGCCGTCATGGGGCTGGTCATCATCGTCACCAACCTGATCACCTTTGCCTTCACCGAAGAGCGGTTTTTCCACGAAGAGACCAAAAAAGAAGAGCGCGGCTCAGAGCCGGGATTCATTGAAGGGTTTGTGATTGCGTTTAAGAACCGGCCATTTGTGATGGTCACGGCCGTGTACCTGCTCACCTGGCTCTGCATCCAATTCGTCCAGGCCAACATGCAGTTGTACGTCCGCTACTGGATGGGCACGGACGAACAGTTCATCTACCTGGCCGTTACCTTGCAGTTGTCCATCTTCGTCTCCCTCGTCATCTGGTCTAAAGTCAGCGAGCGCATCGGTAAACGGCACGTCTATTTCCTCGGCATCAGCTTCTGGATCATTATCGAAATCCTCCTCTTTTTCATCCAGCCAGGGCAGATGACCTGGCTGCTGCTGCTGGCGGGGTTGGCCGGCATTGGCGCCAGCGTCGGCTACCTCATCCCCTGGAGTATGCTGCCGGACGTAGTAGACCTGGACGAACTGAACACCGGCCTGCGCCGCGAAGGCATTTACTACGGCTTTTTTGTCTTCCTGCAAAAACTCGGCATCTCCCTGGGGCTGGCCATCTCTAACCTCATCTTCGCCGCCACCGGCTATATCAACGACCCCGCACCCGGCCCGCCATTCCCCACCCAACCGGACGCCGTGCTGCTGGCGCTGCGTCTCTTTGTCAGCCTTATCCCCGCCCTCATTCTGTTGTTCAGTTTCCCCATCGTGTACAAATATCCGCTGACCAAAGAACGTCACACCCAAATCCGCGCCGAATTAGAATCCCGCCGCACTCAGTCGTAGGGGCGCGGCAGGTAGGTGGCACCTCATATAACTCTGCGGATTGGACACAAATAGCTGCTTTGTACGGCCGTCTCTACCACTTCCAACCCACGCCCGTTATTGCCCTCAACCAGGCGGTGGCAGTGGCTATGGCCGAGGGGCCAATGAAAGGATTGGCGCTGTTAGAGCAGTTGGGGGAGACCGATGTGCTGCAAAACTACCACCTCTACCACGCCGCCCGCGCTGACCTGCTGCGCCGCGCCGGCTGGTATACCGCCGCCGCCGAAGCGTATGCCATCGCTTTAGCACTGACCCAAAACAAGGTGGAACGCACGTTCCTACAGCGCCGACTGGCAGAGGTGGAGACACGAGTTGATCATTGACGCAAAGAGGCAAAGGGGCTAAAGATGCAAAGAAAGCAAGGCAACGGTACAAGAGTATTCGGTTTCTTGCGGAAAGAAGGGGAGGGACACGGCCGTTAATTCTTGGGGAAGGCTTGAAAATTGGCAACGATTTGCTCACGATTGACGGCATGGAATTGGGCAGCGTTTGTTTTCATCTCTTCTACCGACGTCCAGGAGATGATAGCGCCGCTGGTTTCATCTACGGCAATAGAGCCAATGGTGGCAGGCTGTTCAAAACCAGGATAAGCGATTCACACAGGCACAACCCAGATACGCCCCAAGGGTGACTGCATTCGCCAGGGCGTCCCCACACCCATCAAGTCAGTCAGATGATCCGCCACAAATTCCTGCGCTATCTCCATAGCTTCCTGGGAGGATATACTTACCCTTTCTGCCTGCTGGACAATCATATCTTTGCCTCCAAAGTCTATTCTTCGCCAGGATTTTAACATGAAATCGCATTTCGCGCGTCATGCCGCCGGATGTAATCCGGCGTCTGAGACAAGAAACACACTGAAAGTGCGTTGTAAGACCGTCTGTTTTGTGCGGCGCATTCTCTTCAGTGCGCTTTAGCGTACTTCTTGTTGCAGGCTGGGAATTCCATTCCCAGGCGACATCGGCTGAAGCCTCCCCTCCATTTTAGAAGCGTTAGCGGATGAATGAACCATTGTTGCTCCTTTGTAACCGGGTTGTGGTATCGTCCAGATTGGTTCAATTTTGGAGATTGAACCAAACTAAACACACCACAAGAAGTTCAACTTCTGCGCAGAAGTTGAACTTCTTGACCTGACACAAGGAAGATGACCATGACTCGCTATGCGCAAATTCTCAGCACGGGCCGGTATGTGCCCGAAAAGATGCTGCCCAATTCGTACTTTAATGAGATTTTAGGCCGGGATGTAGACGACTGGCTGGTGCAAAATGTGGGCATCAAGGAGCGGCACGTGATGGCCGCCGACGAAACGACCAGTGACCTTTGCGCCCACGCCGCCAACCAGGCGTTGGCGCGGGCGGGCATCACCGCCGCCGACGTGAATTTGCTCATCGTGGCTACCGACACGCCGGACTATTTCAGCCCGGCCACAGCCAACGTGGTGCAGCACAAAATTGGTGCGGTGAATGCCGGGACGTTTGACATGAACTGCGCCTGCGCCGGCTGGGTCACGGCCGTAGACACCGCCGCCCGCCACATTATGACCGACGAGGAAATGAACTACGTCCTGGTCATCGGCGCTTATGGCATGACCCGTTTTGTGGACTACACCGACCGGTACACCTGCACCCTGTTTGCCGATGGCGCGGGTGCGGTGGTGGTGGGCGCGGGCGATCAGCCGGGGTTTCTGGCCGGGCGGCGGCTGGCGCGGGGCGACTTTTATGATGCGTTGGGCATTTATACCGGCGCGGCTGCCTGCCCGGTAACGCCCGCAAATGAGAACAACGGCCGTCCCCGGGTGCAATTTGTGCGCAAGTTTCCGGCCACCTTTAACGCCGAAAACTGGCCGCCGTTGATTGAGGGCACGGCCGTTAAAGCGGGCCTCACTCTGGACGATATAGACTTTTACCTCTTCACCCAACTCAACCTGAACACAATCAAGATGATCATGGAGATCATCAAACAGCCGTTAGAAAAGACGCACTGGATCATGGACAAGTGGGGCTACACCGGCTCCGCCTGCATCCCCATGGCCCTGGACGATGCCCTGGAACGGGGCATTGGCCCCAAACCAGGCGACAACGTCCTGTTTATCGCCAGCGGCGGCGGCATTGCTATGGCCTGCACGGTGTGGAAGTGGACGGCGAATTTGAACTTCTAAAGGGACCAAAACGCGCAACAAACAGCGGCGTATGGAGTCAAGCTATGTATATTGGCGATTACCTGGGCAGGCGGGCGATTTATTCACCGGATAAAACGGCCGTGATAGACGCGGGGCATGATCCGGTATTGCGGCTGAGTTATGCGCAGTTGAATGAGCGCGCTAACCGGCTGGCAAACTGGCTGCGCCAGGAAGCGGGCATAGGCAAAGGAGACCGCGTCGCTTTTTTAGCCAGAGATGGCATTGCCCACCTGGACTGTTTTTTTGCGTGCAGCAAACTAGGGGCCATCCATACGGCGCTAAACTGGCGGCTGCACTGGCGCGAACTGGCGGGGATCATGGCCCAGACCACCCCCCAGGCGCTCTTTTATTCTGATGATTTTCGGGAAACGGTAGTCCAGTTGCAGTCCGACGCCAACGCCCGCAGCCTGCGCCATTTTGTGCATCTGGAAGGCGAAGGTGCGCCGGGCAGCCGGCCGTATGAAAGCGCCCTGCAAAACGGGGCGCCAAACCCCATCTTTGACCCCACCATTGAAGCAGAAGATATTGCCGCGCTTATTTTCACCGGCGGCACGACGGGGCTGCCCAAAGCGGCGCAGGTATCACACCGCATGATCGCCTGGAATACACTCAACACCGTCATCCACGATCTGCACCACGACGATGTGTATCTGAATGTGTTTCCGCTGTTCCACACCGGCGGGCTGTTTGTGTATACGCTGCCCAACGTCATCATGGGCGGTACGACGATTTTGCTGCGCCAGTTTGAGCCGGAACAGGTATTGCGGCTGATTGAGTACGAGCGGGTGACGATTTTTGCGGCTGTGCCCACCATGTACCAACTGTTAACCCAGGCGCGCAATTGGGACACGGCCGTACTCACTTCCCTCCGTTTCTGCACCAGCGGCGGCGCGCCCTTGCCCGTTCCCCTGGTGCAAAAGTACACGGCCGAAAAAGATATTCACTTCAAACAAGGCTTTGGCATGACGGAGTTTGGCCCCGGCATTTTTGCCCTGGCCGCCGAAGATGCCATCAGCCATGCCGGCAGCATCGGCCGGCCCAACTTTTACGTGGCGGCGCGGGTGGTGGACGA
>CAADGU010000472.1 GCA_900696625.1 uncultured Chloroflexota bacterium
GGATTAACATCCGTATTTCCAGCCGTGATTTATCGGCTATTCAGCGGCGGGCGTTGGAAGAAGGGATTCCCTACCAGACGCTGGTATCGAGCATCTTACACAAATATGTTTCTGGCACTCTGTATGATGTGACCGCCAACAAAAATGTACAGCAGTCGTGACGAGCTAAATGCAGTTTGGCGGTAGCCCCACCCACAATCCACGCTAATGTTTGCAAGGGGTACGGCCGTTACACGCGATGAGGTCGGTTTACGCACAGTAGTAGACCTGAAAAGTCGGTGTGTTGGCTCATCTGAAATAGTAGTGGGGGAATTGGGATAGGAGAGAGGAGAGGGGGACGGCCGTTTTTGAAAAGTCACAAGTGGATTCGCGTTTTCACGATGCATCCATTCAGAGCTATCTCAATGTAAATCAGAAACTATCTCACTGGGCGTATGCTCTCCAGTCTTTTCCTATACTTGTCACTAGCTATTGGATGACATTTTGACATTTCTGTAACCCGACCAAAAGTTGCATTGAACTGCTTTATGTACTCTTCACTACTTCGGTCATGCTCTGCGTAGATTTCACATTCCCTGACGGATGCTCTGATTTTAGCTCTTTCCTTTTTATCATACGTTGGTCTAGTGGAATTTACGTTCCTTTTGTTTACGGTCATTCTTTGGTTATTTGTTCTGATACTTCTCTTCTTTCTGTTTGGTTTTACTCCCGCGCTAAACAGCATGGCATAGATTTGCGACGTGATTTTCTGCTGGTCTTCCTTGCTGGTGAATTCGCTTGTTGACACAGAAATATCATCCACTAGACGGGAATATGTATATCCTTGTTTGCGTAGTGCAAATTCAAGTTCGGGTTCCTTGTCCCAAAATACCAATGTTGCAATATAAGAACTGGTAGGTGCACCTTGGGGAACAAATCCTCGATAGGTGGTCAACTCAGCGAGGATTGTTGCGACAGATATTGGAAAATGAAAGAACTGCGTCCACATTTTCATTACCAAATGACGCTGTATAGATGGAAAGAAATTATCTATATCCTCATTGATAACGATCCTTTTTCCAGAATGCAGGGCAGCATTGGTTATATAACTTCGCGGTGTCTCGGAATCCTTCACTGAACCTTGTAGATAGAGTGGATAGTAGACGGCATAGAATATTTTTGTCTTTATCATTCTATGCACACATTTCAAGGGGGGTTTGACAGTGTAGGTTTGTCGAACCCCTCCACCTGGTTTTAATTTGGGCTTATTTGCCCAGTAAAGGTGATTAGTATTTTGGGCGAGCTGATACAGTCTATCTGGTGAAATTTCTAGAATTTGTGCCAAAGTCTCAATATCCTCAACAGGTTTATCAAGGTAAACTGGTGGATTCATTCGTTGAAGCCTCAATCAATTTCAAAGCAGTGTAGGATAGCTTTTCAGCTAATTCTGGATTTATATCGTTCAACTCGTTTCTGTCAGCAGCAAGAAACATGAGGATGCTGAAAGGCACATTTAGGGCATTGGCGATTTTCTGAACTGCTGACAAATTCGGGTCACGTTTGTTTCTTTCCAATAATGAAATATATGAAACAGACACCTCAGCCCGATCTGCCAATTCAGATTGACTCATGTTTCTTTGTATACGACAAAGCTTTATTGCATTTCCAAGATTCATGGTAGGTTATAAAAAATCAGTAGTTCGGTGTGTTTTTGATCAGAAGAGTTAGAAATTCAAGTGTTTTGGCGATTTCAGGCACCTTTTCAATGAGAGTGCCTAATAGGAGCAAAATCTCAAGCGCAGTAATAACCCTTTCGGTCTTACCAGATTGAGCAGCTTCAAGGTCATGAATCACCTCATCTAACTGTTCAACTACACTGTCCTCAACGTTGCCGTGCAATTCTGCGCGAATCTCAATCAATATCGCTGCAGAATTCCTCAATAATTCTTTGTCCATAATGGTTCTCCTTTAGATAAGATTATTTGGGCACCAAGCGTGCCCGTCTTATTCACTTGGTGCCGAGAAGGAACAACGAGGAGGACCCGGACTACTTATTTCTTGCCCGTCGAATGATCTTCTTGAGATAGGGGAAAAGATGATTTGCCATCGTGGGTGCAGTGTAATAACCGGTAACAAACAACTTAACCGCCGTTATCGAGGGGATTGAGGAAGTGACATCAAAATGATGCTTTGTCAAACACCAAGCTAGGAGTTGAATTATCAAGGTACACCTGGACGGTATCATCCAGCCATGCGAAGATTCTAGTCGAAAAAATGACGGTTGTCAAGTATTTATTGACTGCTAGTCAAAACAGATTGTTTTTGCGTAATAAAGCCTAAATTCTCAGTTGACACCTTATCCCCATTGAGATGGTAACAGCTGGCGATGGGAGTTGGTGATTGGGGCACGGCCGTACCCACTCCCACCTCCCTCTCCCATCCCCAAACATAACCCCCAACATAACTTTGGTTAGACGACGGCCGTACCCCCGTCCTATATTCTCTTGACTGACACTGCGTGAAGAATCAGTGAGCGGTAAGCAGTGAGCAGTGAACAGTGGAGAATAGGATGAAAATTGTCATTGGTATTTTGATTGGGTTGGTGGTGCTGGTGGGGTTGGGCTGGTTGGGGCTGCGCGTGAAGCCCAAGTCATTTGCTGCCTATCCGGCGCAGACGCCGGATCTGCAAACTGTGCCCTTGCCGGAAGGTCTGCCCGCGCCGGTGGAACGCTATTACCGTCAGTTGTATGGCGATGAGATTCCGGTGATCACCTCGGCCGTCGTCAGTGGCCGGGCGACGATAGCCCCCTTTGGCTTTAATCTACCCGCCCGCTTCCGCTTCACCCATGAAGCCGGGCAGGGCTACCGCCACTATATCGAGGCTACCTGGTTTGGCATCCCCATTATGAAGGTGAACGAGTGGTATCTGGATGGTCACGGCCGTCTCGAACTGCCCATCGGCACCGTCGAAGGTCCCAAGACCGACCAGGGCGCCAACCTGGGGCTGTGGGCCGAGTCGGCCAATCTGCCCGCCATCTGGCTCACCGACCCGCGTGTGCGTTGGGAAGCGGTAGATGACGAAACCGCGCTGCTCATTGTGCCCTTCGGCGAGGGAGAGGAGCAGTTTGTGGCCCGCTTTGACCCGCAAACAGGCCGCCTGCGGGCGTTAGAAGCGATGCGCTACCGGGACGAAGCCAGCGAGAAAATTCTGTGGCTGGCCGAAACCGTGCCTAGCCCCACCATCGCAGCGGCGGGAGCGGCATTGGAAACGGTGGGTACGGCCACCTGGCAGGATCAGGGCAAACCCTGGGCCACCTTTACCACCGAAGAGATTGTCTACAACGTGGATGTGAGCAATTACATTCGCGCCAGAGGGCCTTAACGTGTCATTCCGAACGGGGTCTTCGGAGTGAGGAATCTCTCACCCTGGCCCACATAGAAGATTCCTCGTCGAAGACTCCTCGGAATGACAAGGGTCTTTTAAGTTTGAGAAAAGGAGTTTGACGATGAGCAACATTGTTTTGGAAAACCGGGAAACGGAACAACGGCCGTTAGCCCTGTTGTGGCAGCATCGCTGGTGGAGCCTGATCATTACTGTCGGCGTCACGGCGTTGTTAGGTGTGTTTATTGCCCTGACCATGCCACGCGGCCCGGCCACGGCCGTGCAGGCGCTTATCGTCATGGTCAGCAGTCTGGCGGTAGGGCTGTTGGCCGGGTTGGTGATGCGCAGCCGCTGGGCGATGTTGCTGGCCCCCATCGCCTACATCATTGCCATCGAACTGGCGCGGATGAACGCTGTTGGCCCCACAGTGGACGCCATTCGTTTCGATAATACCTTTAGCATCCTGGCCTTCATTTTGGGGCGCGGATTTCATGGCATCGTGGGGCTGCTGCCGATGATTTTAGGCGTGGAAGTGGGCGTACAGGCGGCGCGACGATTGGACGGCCGTACCCCAACCGGTGGGAGGATAATCAGGTGGCTGCCAACGGCCGTACTCGCCATCCTGGTCATCGCCTTAGCCATCCTCGTCACCCAGCCAGCCAGCACCCCGCCCATCCTCGGCGCGGACGGCGAACCGCTGCCCGGCAGCATCGCCGAACTGACCACCATTGACGTAAACGGCAGCCAACAGGCCTTGATGATTCGCGGGTACGACGTACACAAACCGATCCTGCTCTACCTCAGCGGCGGGCCGGGCCAAAGCAGCCTGCCCTGGCCGCGTGTCCTGTTTGATGACCTGTCGCGTGATTTCCTCCTTGTTGGTTGGGATCAACGGGGCACCGGCAAATCCTACGCCGCCCTCGACCCGACCGAAACGCTGACACTCGACCAAACCATCGCCGACACGGTCACCGTGACGAACTATCTGCGCGAACGTTTCGATGAGGAAAAAATCTACCTGCTCGGTGAATCGTGGGGCACGACACTGGCGGTGCTGGCGGCGCAGGCGCGGCCCGACCTCTACCACGCCATCATCGGCAGCGGCCAGATGGTCAGCCAGCGCGAAACCGACCGGCGGCTTTACTATGACGTGTTGGAATATGCTGAAAGTGTGGGGGACACGGCCGTGACCGAACAAATGCTGGCCTACGGGGAACCTCCCTACCAGGACTTATACGCCTACGTCTACGTCATGGCCCTCTACGAAAAGCTGTATCAGCCCTACACCCCACCGCAGGCGTACATCGAAAAAGGCACCCAGGCCAATTTAGGGCCGTGGAATGTGTTGGGCAGTGAATACAACTTTGTGGAAAAGGTGAACGTGTTTCGCGGTTTTCTGGACACGGCCGCCGTCCTCTACCCGCAGTTGCAGGGCATTGACTTCCGCCAGGACGTGCCCCGGCTGGATGTGCCGCTCTACGTGCTGGATGGCGCAGCGGAGCTATCTGCCCGCCGTGACCTGGCGTTGGAATGGTTTAATCAGGTAGACGCGCCGATCAAGCGCATCTTCACCTTTGAAAACGCCGCTCATGCCCCTGCCTTTGAACATTTTGAGGCATTCACCGACATCATGACCGAAACCGTACTGCCGGAGACGTATACGGAATAGATAAACGACGTTCGTAACACGATTTGCCAAATCGTACTACAGCATCAAAGGAGAATTCTAATGGCTCAAATGACTTCAAGCACCCATGTCCACTCGATGGGGACAAAAACCCTAGGCCCCTTTCTGGCGATTTCCTTCGGCCTGACATGGGGACTGGCCGCTATCCTCATGTTGTTCTATGACCAGGTGGTTGCCCTTTTCGGTGAAATTACCATGACCAATCCCCTGTTCATTCTGGCGGTATACGCCCCCGGCTTTGCCGGTATCCTCCTGGTCTGGTGGCATTATGGAGTCAGGGGGCTTGGCAGTTTCTTTCGCCGCCTGACCCTTTGGCGTGCGCCCGTCGCCTGGTGGCTGTTTCTGCTGTTCGGGATTCCCGCTCTGGTCTATGCTGGGGCAGCCTTGAGCGGAACACTCGACGATCCCTTCCCTTTCACTCCCTGGTATACGGTATTGCCCGCTATGGCGGTGGCCCTGTTCATCGGGCCTATCGAAGAGTTTGGCTGGCGCGGCGTGGCGCTGCCCCTGTTACAGCGCCGGTTCGCCCCATTTTGGGCCGGTCTGATCCTGGGTATCATTTGGGCAGCGTGGCACATTCCCTCCTTCCTGATTGGCGGGACACCACAGAGCGCCTGGGCTTTTGGGCCGTATTTCATCGGCGTCGTCACGATTTCTGTCCTCATGACGCCCCTTTTCAATGCTGCTCGCGGCAGCCTGCTCATCGCCGCTCTATACCACTTCCAGATGATGAACCCGGCTTTCCCGGACGCCCAGCCCTGGGACACCCTGATGTTCCTCCTGGCGACTGTGGTTGTTGTCTGGTTAAACCGGCGCGACATGTTCCAGCGCGGCAGCGGGGTGACAGATGTTTTGATGCCGGAGGCACAGCACGAAGCTAACCAAAGGTAATGGCTTAATTGCTTGAAAAGGAGGACCCCTGTTATGGCAACCATGACGGTAGAAACACGCAAAAGCAATCTGATGGTAATTGCCGCCTGGGGCTTTATGTTGCTGGCCTGCATTTTGCCGGAGATTGTGTTGAATGAAGTTTTACAGAGGCCAGACCTGGTGGCCTGGGTGACGTGGGGGCGGTTGGTGACTTTGGCGGTGTTGGTGGTGGTTTCCTGGGTGTGGCAGCCATTACGGCCGTTGTGGAAATATGCCGCTATCTTGCTCATCTTTGCCGGGGCGCAGGTGGTGATGAATGGGGTGCGGGAAACGGCCGTGTGGCAAACCACCATCTCGCGCCTCAACGGCTCCTTCGCCCGCGACTATCTGGGCGTGCAGGTCTGGAAATTGGGCAGCACCCTCATCGTCCTCATCGGCCTGTTCGCGCTAGGCTTCCGGCGCCAAGATGCCTTCCTGGTGCGCGGGCAGTTGAATGCGCCCATCACCCCGGTCAAATGGCTCGGTTTCCCCAAGCCCGAACCCTGGACACATTTTGGCGTGAAATGGATCATCTTCTTGAGCATCGGCATGGTGGTATTGTTGAGCATTTTTGGCACGGTACACCTGGACAGCCTCATCGCCGCGTTGGGTTTGATGCCGGTTATTCTCGTCCTGTCCGCGCTCAATGCGTTTAACGAGGAAGTGACCTACCGGGCGGCGCAGTTAGCCCCGCTTGAGCCCGCTGTGGGTGCGCGGCAGGCGTTGTGGATGGTGGCCGTGTTGTTTGCCATCATGCACTACTATTCGGCCGTGAATGGGGTGGCAGGCGTCATCCTGACCATCTTCATGGGCTGGATGCTGACGAAGGCGATGTTGGAAACACGCGGCTTCTTCTGGCCCTGGCTCATTCATTTCACGCAGGATGTGATTATTTTCTGGTTCATCGCCGGCGCTTCCACGCGCTTGGGTTGATTGAATTAAGAGAACAGATCAGATTTAGGAAGATCACATGACCATTAAATGGCAGGAATTATCCCCACTTGTTGTGGGGTTGATGACGTTTTTACTGATGTGGAGTGATTGGCTGCTCACTGTGTTACAGGAACGGGAGCGCAGCAGCCATTACGCCGAGCATTATCAGAGTTACCCCATCAACACGATTGAGGGAAATCCGCTGTTGCAAGCCTCGGTCAAGAAAGCCCGGTTTTTTGAAATGCGGCACATTTTTGTGGCCATCCTCTTAAGCGGGGTTGTCGCTTACGCGGCGAGCCTTCTTGGGGATCCGTATCTTGAGCTTTTCCTGGGATATGTATGGGGATTATTCCTGATAGTAGGCAGTACCCATCTGGGAAATATCATCGGTTACAAAGCCAGCCGGCGTGGTTTGCACGGGAAGCTTTATCTTCACCTGCGTACCGGACTTTTGGTACAGATGGGGCGCTATGCGGCCATGACCCTCTTTTTGATTATTCTGGCCGTTTTTTCCACCTCAGTTTTTGTGGCGGGGACAGCCATGGCGGGCTTCACCTCCACGCTGCGTCAACTGGTTTGGCTGCGAAAAACGCCACCGATTCCGATGGATGATCAACCACCAATCGACCATGACTTGTATGACTGCAACCTAACAGAGGGGATTTATAACGGCCGTGATGCGTGACCCTAAAACTCACGCATCACGCTAATAAAACAGGAGAGATACACATGCCCATCTTAATCATTACACTGGCGATAATAATCGCTGTTCTGGTTCTCTACTTCTTGTTCATACGTCCCTGGCAAATGCGCTGGGGCGCAACCGATGGAGAAGTAGCCCAAACAATGCCGGGGGACGAGATCGTGGCACGCTCTCATTTCATCGCCACCCGCGCCGTTACCATACAGGCGTCACCGGCCGAGGTGTGGCCTTGGCTCTTACAGATCGGCTCTGCGCGCGCCGGTTGGTACAGTTTGGACCGGCTGGACAATGCTGGTAAACCCAGCGCCAGAGAGATACTGCCTGAATTTCAAAAGATTGAGCCTGACTATTTTGTGCCCTTCACGCCGGATCAGAAAAACGGCATGTGGGTCAAATCATTCCAAACATATGAATACATCCTGTGGTGGGACAAAAAAGAGAACGCCACCTGGCTCTGGCGCCTGAAGCTTACCGCAGATGGCCAGACAAGGTTGATCACCCGCTTAAGGACAACCTACGACTTTAGCTTCCCGTGGATCATTTATTATCTTATTTACGATATGGGCGATATTGTCATGATGAGCAAATGCCTGCTTGGAATCAAAGAGCGTGCAGAAGCTCATGCCCAAATGGCTGCCATGGCAACCCTGGAGGTTTGATGAAAAAACAACCGATTCTCGACTGGCTGATCCCGTTGATCGCTATTTTGGCGCTGGTTGCCGCCGGGGCAGGGCTGTTTTGGCAGGATGGCGGCGCACCGGTTGCTTTTACCACGCTGCACGGCGAAACCGTGCAGCTTTACGGACAGGGCATTTACCGCTTTGATTGGGACTTCAAAGCGCCCATCCAGCGCGGCACAGACGCGGTGACATTGTTTGTCTGCCTACCGCTGCTGCTTTATGCCTTTTGGCGCACCCGGCGCGGCTCGCTCAAAGGGGGCGTATTGTTGATCGGGGCGCTCAGTTACTTTTTGTATTATGGCGTTTCGCTGGCCTTTTCGATGATGTTTAACAGCCTGTTTCTGGTGTATACCGTTCTGTTTTCGGCCAGTTTTTTTGCGTTTGTGGTTGCGATCACGGCCGTTTCCCCCCAGTACCTCGCCGCCCACCTGTCACCCCAAACGCCGCGCCGCGGCATGGCTATTTTCTTATTTGTCGCCGGGGCAGGCGTCCTCTTCATCTGGCTCAGCGAAATCATCGGCCCGCTGCGGCAAGGGCAGGTTCCGGCTGAAGCCTTAGGCCCGTACACGACGATGGTCACGCACGCGCTGGACATAGCGATTATTGCCCCGGCGACGATGGTGACGGCCGTTTACCTGCTGCGGCGCGATCCGGTGGGCTACTTACTGGCTGCGCCCTTGCTCATTCTCTGCGCGCTGATCGGCGCGGTGGTGATTGCCCAAACTGTGTTTCAAACGCTGGCGGGCATCACGTTCCCCATTGGCGTCTACATCGGCATGATCGGGTCCTGGGTGGTGCTGGGCGTGTTTGCCATCTGGCTGACGCTGGCCTTTTTCCGCAATCTGACCGAACCGGCAACGGAACAACCTGTGACGTTGTCGGCAGCGTGAATCATACAATTTGTCATTCCGACCCTTCGATGTCTCAGGGCAGGCTAGTCTGCGAGGAGGAATCCTTCATGTCAGGCATTAGCGATTCCTCACTCCGAAGACTGCGTTCGGAATGACACATTCAAGGAATAGAATTATGTCAAATTGGTTACGCATTGTATTGGCCGTTGCCGTGGCGGCGCATGGCATTGGGCACATCTTGTTTTTGATGCCGCTGCTCAGCAGCACCACGTGGGGACAGTCGGCCCAGTCCTGGCTGTTGGGCGATGGCGGATTGGCAAAGGGGCTGGGCGCCTTGATCTGGCTGGTAGCGCTGGTAGGATTTGTGGCCGCCGCTTTCGGCATTTTTCGGGAGACGGATTGGTGGCAGATGGCGGCGATTATGTCGGCTGTCGTTTCCACGGTAGGGCTGATTTTGTTTTGGACACGGCCGACAACATCGCCCGCTGTTTCCGCATTGGTTTTTAACCTGCTCATCCTGATTTCGTTGCTGGTGGTCCGTTGGCCGCCGGTTGGCCAAACCAGCTAAACGCTCGTAGTAGGCGATTTATCGCCTTTGGGCGGACGGCACGAAAACAAACAAGAGGAAGGTGATGACAAAACTCATCCTGGTGGAAGGATTACCCGGTTCGGGCAAAACGACAACGGCCGTATTCATCGCCAATTGGTTGCAGCAGCAGGGGCGGGAAACGGCCGTTTTCCTGGAAGGCAACCTGGATCATCCCGCCGACTTTGAATCCGTCGCCTGCCTGGATGCGCGGGAATACGCCAGCCTGTTGGCCCGGTTCCCGGCCGAGGCGTCGTTTGTGCAGAGCCAGGTCATTCAGGATGGAGACGACCACTTTTTCCATTATCGCGCCTTGCAGCAAAATTACCCCGATCTGGCCGAGGCGCTCATAACATCGCTGGCGCAGTATGAGATTTATGAATTGCCCGTGCCCAAATACCAACGGCTGGTGCGGCAGCGCTGGCAGCGTTTTGCCGAGGCAGCAGCCACCGGCAATCCCGTCTACATTTTTGAGTGCTGCTTCCTGCAAAACCCGCTGACGATGCTGCTGGGCCGCCACGATGAGTCGGTGAGCGCGGCGGAGTCGTTTGTGCTGGAATTGGCGGCGGCGGTGCGGGGGTTACGGCCGTGTCTCATTTATCTGCATCCCGGTGCGGTGCGGACCACATTGACAAAAATTGCCGGGGAACGGCCGTCGGCATGGCTCGATTTTGTCATTGCCTACCACACGCAGCAGGGGCATGGCAAAGCCCAGGGCTGGCAGGGTTTTGACGGCCTGGTGCAGTTCTACGAAATGCGCCAGGCCATCGAACTGGCGCTGCTGCCGCAGTTACCATTTCCCGGTGTACTGGTGCAGCACAGCAGCCAGGCTGCTAACCAGTCACAAATTGCAGATTTTCTGGCAAGGATCTTCCCCGCCTGAATTCCCTTAACCGGTTTTAGTTGCAGACATAACCCCGATCATAACTTTGGTTAGAGGACGGCCGTACCCCCTCTACCCTATCCTATGAGCATATGTCCGGGTCAACCACCCTGGTGATCGCGCAAGGCGCTTCGCAAAAGATTGCCAGTCGTTAGCACCCGGATAGGTACTTTTGTAGTGCCTGCCATATGATTTTGGTCACATGACACACTTTTCACAATATGACATGCTATGAAAACAGGAGAAATGATGCACACTAAAACTTTCTTTTCGATGATCTTGTTGGTCCTATTGGCCACCTCTTTAGCAGCCTGCAATGGGTTGACAGGGCGCGTAGGGAATTCAGAAATCGTGTCCGGTTCCGGCAATGTGGTCACGGAAACGCGAGAGGTGAGTGGCTTCACGGCCGTGACCCTGCAAGGTTTTGGCCAGGTGATCATTGACCAGAACGGCAGCGAGTCGCTGACCATTACGGCCGATGATAACTTCATGCCACACCTGAAAACGGCCGTCAGAGGCAACACCCTCTACATCAGCAACACCGATAGAACTGCTTTCACGAACGTGACCGAACTGACCTTCCGCATCAGCGCCGCGGCGCTGAATGCGGTGGAACTGTCCGGCGCGGGCAGCATGGAGATCACTGATCTGGACACCGACCGATGGCAGGTCAAACTGCCAGGCGCGGGCAGCATCACCGTCTCCGGGCAGACCAACAGCCAGACGGTGGAACTGAGCGGCGCCGGCAGCTACAACGCCGCCGACCTGACCAGCCAGGAAGCCACCATCACCAGCAACGGTGCGGGGTCGGTTGTGGTGAATGTCAGTGACACATTAGATGTCACCATCAATGGGTTGGGCAATGTGGAATACATCGGCAACCCCACGGTGACCCAAAAAATTAACGGGGTGGGCAGTGTACGGCAACGGCCGTAGCCCATCCCAGGAGGTAGTTTAACGATGTTTCGTTCCATTCTCATATTGTTACTCTTTTTGTTGTTGGTCAGTTGCACGGCCGTTGGCGAAGCCGAACCGTCCGGGAATATGACGGACGATATGCAAAACGTGGCCGTCATCTGGCCGGGCGCCAATGAATCGGTAGACGCCCAGCCGGTGTTGCAATGGGAAGCGTTCCCCGAAGCGGCCCAATACCAGGTCATCATTGTCAACGGCGACACGAATGAGACGGTGTTCACGCAAAAGACCACCGAGATGGTCATGCCGGTGACGCCGCCGCTGCCGGGCGGCGTTCGCTACACCTGGACGGTGCAGGCCCAAGACGCCAACGGTGAGGTGATCGGCGAGGTACATACTTTTTTCCGGGTCAAGGCGCTCCTGGAAACGGTAGAACCGGCTAACCTGGCGACCACATCGGCCACGCCCACATTGGCCTGGAAACCATTTGACAATGCCGTCACCTATCAGGTGGTGCTGCTGGACGACGATGCCTACCCGCCGGTGGTTGTGAGCGATGAAGAAAGCAAAGAAACCAGCTTTGCCGTCACCACCCCCCTGGAATCGGGCAGCTACAGTTGGACGGTCTGGGCTAAAGATGCCAACGGCACAGTCATTGCCGAAGCAAATAACCAGTTTATGGTAGAGAAGTAACGCGATTTTCCAAATCGCGCTACCCGTCTGTAGGAGGAAAATCATGAACCGTAATCGTGCAAATCTGGTGTGGGGCATTGTCCTCATTCTGTTTGGCAGCTTTTACCTGCTGCAAACGTTGGGCTTTGTTCCCGAATTAGCGCCAATTGTCTGGGGTGGGATTTTTGCCGTCACCAGCCTAATCTTCCTGGTACTGTATCTGATGAATGGCTGGCAGGCATGGGGCTGGTTGTTTCCCACCAGCATTTTTGCCGGGCTGGCAATTGTTTTGTTCCTGGCGGATAGAGGTGCAGAAGGGGCCTGGATTGGCGCCCTGTTCCTGGCGTCGGTGGGGCTGCCGTTCTGGCTGGCCTTTGCCATTGACCGCAAGGCCAACTGGTGGGCGCTGATTCCGGGATGGGTGTTTGCCGTGCTAACGGCCGTCGTCTTGCTCAGCGAAACCGTCTCCGGTGAACTGATCGGGTCGTTGGTCATGTTTGGCATTGGCCTGCCCTTCCTGGCAGTGTATCTGCTCAATCGGGCGAATTGGTGGGCGCTCATCCCCGCCGCCATTTTGTGTGGCCTGGGGGTGTTGCTGCTGTTTGTCAATCAAGCGCCGGAAACGTGGATTGGCGCTTTCGTGCTGCTGATGATCAGCCTGCCTTTCCTGTTTGTCTTCGTCCGTGTACCCAAGCAGTGGTGGGCCATCATCCCTGGCGGCATTATGCTGACACTGGCAATTGTCACCTTGCTCGCCGGCGCGGTGGAGACGGAATCGTGGGGTGGGCGTTTGCTGGCGCTGGTGACGTTTTGGGGCACGGCCGTGCCCTTCATCTACCTTTGGCTGCGGCGCGAGGTGTATCCTACCGATTGGGCCAAATACCCGGCGGCGGCGCTGCTGCTGCTGGGCGTGGTTGCCCCCTTTGTGGAGGAAGTGCCCGGTGGTATGCTGGCTATCGTCTTAATCCTCGTTGGTGGTTGGTTGTTGCTAGACGCGGCCCGTCATCCCAAACTAAAAGGCTGATTCCCCATCAAAAGTGGCAGACCGAAAACCATTTTCGGTCTGCCACTGTCAGCGTTTGATATGGCCGGGCAGCACGTAGGGGTAGGGTTTGCGGAAGAGACGGTGCAGCCAGCGGTCCAACCGGCGAAAGGTGAGATACACGCGCCAGATCATGGCATCTTCCCGGTAATAGGCGGCGACATCTTTTACTGTAATTGGCTCCACCTGGGGGAATTGTTCCTGCAAAATCTGGTTGGCTATGGTCACAAACGCGGGCACCAGATCGGGCAGTTGCTCTTTGTAAAGATTGCCCAGCAGGTCAATGCTTACTTTGCGCGCATCATAATAGCGTGTAACCACATCTTGCAAAAACAGCCAGCGCAGCAGCCAGCGCAAAAATGCAGGCGCACTGCGCAAAAACAATTCCGCATCTAACTGCTCCACCCCATTTTTCTGCACTAAGGGGGAACTGGTATCCAGAAATTCCAAAATGATGGGTTCCGGCAGCGTTGCGCCTGCAAAATCGCGCACCACCCAATTAGACATTTGCCCATCCAGCCCCAGCGCCACCAGCCCACTCTGGGCCTGGTTGAAGGAGAAGACGCGGCAAATTTCGTGCAGCACGGCCGTGAACAACCGCACCTGGTCTGCCGCCGCCAACAGATGCATGGCCCGGCTGGCAATGGCCTGAGGATTGAGTTTGGGTTGGACGAGGTAGATAATGGGACGGCCGTTGACCCCCCGAATCTGAATCAACGCACCAGGCACAGTTTGCAGCCCCACCACTTCTGTCAAAACCGCCATCGCTTCAGCATACAACGCCGTATAAGCAGCGGCCTCTGACTCCGTCTCAAACATCGCCATCCGCTTAAAGGCCAGGTGTGGCGATAGGCTGTCAATGGCCAATACGGTGCTGATTTCACCGTAGCCCAATACCTTTGCCGGCAGGGGGCCGGTTTCCGGCTGAAGCGGATTAAACAGATCTTCAAACCGCTGCAAGGCGGCCCGATCCACCGGTAAATCAACCACTTATCTGACTCACAATATGGTCTAGCTGCGCCAGCGACCGATTGAGGCGCTCCAAAATATCTTCAACCAGTGGCCGGTCTACAATCAAAGGGGGCAGCAGTTGCGCCACCCGCCGGTCATTGTCCGCATAGACAATCAGTAAATCATTGTCGTAAGCCACTTTGGTAAACAGCGGCCCACAAAAATCATAGACCATCTCAATGCCCATCATCAACCCTTTTTGGCGCAGCCCCACCAGCAGCGGATACTGCGCCTGGAAAGCGGCAAACCTATCCGTAAAAATGGCCGCCATTTCATTGACATGAGCTAAAAAGGCCGGGTCTGATGATAGCTCCAGCACTTTGAGGGCCACAACGCAGCCAATTTCGGCCCCACCAAAGGTAGAGATATGGATAAAGGGGTCGCGCTGAAAAACGGTTTCCAACTCGGTGCGGAAACAGGTGGCGGACATGGGGTAAATGCCGCCCGACAATCCTTTGCCAATGGTCAGGATGTCCGGCTCGATGCCAAAATGCTCAAATGCCCACAGCTTGCCGGTGCGGCCCAATCCGGCCTGAATTTCATCCAAAATCAGCAGCGCCCCGTGCTGGTCACAAAGCTGGCGCACCAGGGGCAAATAGTCCGGTGGGGGGATGGGCATACCAGAAGTGGCGGGGATGGTTTCCAGAATGACGGCAGCGGTCTGGTCGGTCACGGCCGTTTGCATCGCCTCATGATCCGCAAATGGAATCTGCCGGAAACCGGCAGGACGCCCGCCAAATGGCCGAAAATACTTCTCATCCCCCGTTGCCAGCGCCAGCCCGGTATGGCCATGATAGCCACCTTTAACCGAGATGATTTCCTGACGACCGGTGTACCCACGTGCTACCTTGATCGCCAGGTCAACCGCCTCACCGCCGCTTACGCCAAACACGGTGTAGGTCAACCTTTCTGGCGTCAATTCAGCCAGTTTGGCGGCCAATGCCGCCCGTGGCTGGCTGATGAGGTGTTGGTTGCCAATGTCCAACGTTTCCAGCCCTGCTTGTAGCGCCGCAATGATGGCCGGATGGCGATGGCCCAGATTAAAAACCCCGCCATTGCAGTGGCAGTTAATCAACTGCTTTTCCCCGTCCCAATCCCAGATATACACGCCTTCGCGCGCGCCGAGTACAAAATCAATGTCAGCTTGCTGGAAGAAGGCCACCTTGCCAGAGGAAACGTGGCGGGCGAATTGTTGGGTAACGGCCGTTTTACTATCCATAACCGCTCCTATTCGTTTATATCAATTGTTTCGCCATATCCCCAGCCCTGAGACTGGTTAATTTGCAGGCGCGCCGGTTCAATTTTTACCAGCACACATCCGGGTGCATCGGCTGAGTGGGGCAGGGACAACTGCGGCGGCGCTTGAGACAAAGGTATAGTACAGCCACGGCCGTAAAGTTGCCATTGTTCGGTGCTGACAACGGCCGTTGGTTCATACTCCAGGTTAAACAACTGGTCAGACGTGCCCGGCACCAGCAGATAAAGCCACATGCCCATGGCCTCACAGGGAAATACACGGGACTGAATACCGGCCGGCCCAGAGGTAGACAGGTTGGCTGCCTGTACCGGCGCTAATACTTCTTCCACTCGTTGTTGTAGATGTGCTAACATGGCTTGCCTCTTTGTGTAAGCATAGCGAAATCATGGGTGGCCTGTCCTCTATCTTTGGTTACGGTTATGGTTATAGATGTGCCGCACTAAAGCAATCAGTCACACCGGGAATGCATTGCCCTGCTCCATCTCCTCACCCTCTCACCCCCTCACCCCTTCACCCCTTCACCTTGTCACCCCCTCCCCCCCTCAGCTATACTCCCCCCTATGAACCCAACAGCCCTCCAACCCATCGCCCAACGACTCCGCCAGGAAGCCGACAAAGTCCTGGTTGGCCTGGAAGAACCCTTTGAACTGCTCACCATCGCCCTGCTCACCGGCGGCCACGTCTTGCTGGAAGGGGTTCCGGGAACGGCCAAAACCCTCATGGCTAAAACCCTGGCCCATCTGGTGCAGGCCCAATTCACCCGCATCCAGTTCACCCCCGACCTCATGCCCTCAGATATCCTGGGCACCAGCGTTTTCGACATCACCAGCGGCCAATTCTTTCTCAAAAAAGGCCCCATCTTCACCCAAATCCTGCTCGCCGACGAGATCAACCGCGCCCCCGCCAAAACGCAATCCGCCCTGCTGGAAGCCATGGAAGAGCGGCAAATCAACCTCGAAGGCGAACGCCACCTGCTGCCGCCCCCCTTCATGGTCATCGCCACCCAAAACCCCATCGAATACGAAGGCACCTACCCCCTGCCCGAAGCCCAACTGGACCGTTTCCTCTTCAAAGTGCTCACTCCTTACGGCACGCTGGACAACGACATTGAAGTGCTGCGCCGCTACCATCACGGCTTCGACGCCCACGATCTGGCCGCCGCCGGGCTGCAAGTAACCCTGCCCGCCGCCGACATCGTGGCCGCCCGCCAGGCCATCAACCAGGTCGTCGTCGAAGATGGCATCCTGGCCTACATCGCCCAGGTCGCCGCCGCCTCCCGCCAATCGCCAGACCTGACGCTGGGGGCCAGCACCCGCGCCGCCACCCACGTGCTGCTGGCGTCCAAGACCTACGCCGCCATGCAAGGCCGCGATTACGTCACCCCCGATGATGTGAAATACGTCACCTTACCCGTTTACCGCCACCGCATCTTGCTCAAACCGGAAGCGGAAATTGAAGGGCTAAATCCCGACGCCGTGGTGCGCCGCCTGTTACGGCAGGTGGAAGTGCCGCGGTAACACGATTTGCCAAATCGTGTTACGCCCAGATCATGCACATCACCAATCGCGGAATTCTCATGCTCCTGCTGGCTGCACCCATCATAGCGGCGGGAACCTGGGCGCCTCTGCTGCAATGGGTGGGGCTGGCCTACATCATCCTGCTGCTGCTGTTGCTGGCGCTGGATTGGCGGCTGGCGCAGCCTTTGGCGCAGCGCTTCGATGTACGCCGCGACCATGACGACAAACTCAGCCTGGGCGCAGACAACCCCATTACCCTGACCGTGCGCAACCGCAGTCCACGCCCCATCGCCATTGCCGCGCGGGACGAGCCGCCGGATGAATTTGGGGTAGATGTGCGGGTGGTGTACGGCCGTGTCCCCCCCCGCCAGCAATGGCAAACCACCTACCACGTCCACCCCCTGCGGCGCGGCGATTACGCCTTTGGCAAACTCAACCTGCGCTGGCCTGGCCCCCTGGGTCTCATCATGCGCCAGGGCCGCGCCGACCTGGACGAAGCCGTCAAGGTCTACCCCAATCTGCTCGATGTGCGCCGTTATGATTTGCTGCTGCGGCGCAACCGGCTGCAAGAGCTAGGGCTGCGCAGCACCCGCCAGTTCGGCGAAGGCACCGAATTTGAACGCCTGCGTGAATATCTGCCCGACGACGAATACCGTCGTATTGATTGGAAAGCCACCGCCCGCCGCCACCGCCCCGTCACCGTCGAATACCAGACCGAACGCAGCCAAAACGTCGTCGCCCTGCTGGATGTGGGCCGCATGATGCAAAGCCCCGTAGCCAACATGGCCAAGCTGGACTACGTCATCAATGCCGTCCTGCTGCTCGGTTACGTTGCCAGTGGCAAGGGGGACAAAGTGGGCATGATGAGTTTTGCCCAGGACGTGCGCCAATATCTGGCGCCCCGGCAAGGGCGCGGCCAGTTTTACCGCATGTTGGAACTGCTCTATGCCGTAGAAGCAGAGCCGGTGGAGTCCGATTACCGCCGCGCCCTCAGCTACCTGGCGACCAAACAACGCAAACGCGCCCTCATCGTCATATTCACCGATTTGAGCGGCGGGGTAAGCATGGACGCATTGGTCTCTCATGTGTCGGTGCTGGCGCGGCGCAGCCTGCCGCTGGTGGTGACAATTAGCGATCCCGATGTGGTGCAGGCCGCCCGGCAACGGCCGTTTGACTCCCAAACCGTTTACCAACGCGCCGCCGCCGCCCAACTGCTGGACGAACGCAAAGTAGCCCTGGATACCCTGCGCAATCGCGGTGTGCTGACGCTGGACGTGCCCGCCAATCAACTCTCCATCGCCGTCATCAACCGCTACCTGGAACTCAAAGCCAAAACCATGCTCTGACAAGAAATAGATATGCGGATAACGCGGATTTGACGGATTGGCGCGGATTTTTTTGATTTATCCGTGAACATCCGTCTTATCCGTCTAATCCGTGTATCTATTTGTTGCGGCGTATCTGCACTATCAACGTGCCGGCGACAACGGCCGTCAGCCCCCATAGTTCACGGCCGTCCAGCGTTTCCCCCAAAAATAGCACCGCCAACAGCGCAATCTGTACCGTCATGGTATTGTTGATGACGGTGGATTCCATGGCCGAGAGGGTGCGCAGGGTGTGGTTCCAGAGGGTGAAGGCCACGGCCGTGTTCACCACCGCCAGCCAGACGATGATGGCCCAACTTTGCCAGCGCAGCACCGGAATGCCCTGGTTCATGATGCCTGCCGCCAGCAAAATCAGCGCGCCCACACCCATACTGATGACGGTGACGGTCAACGGCCGTAACCCCCCGCCCCGGTTCACATACCGCCCCAACACCGCCGCCACCGAATTAGACAACATGCCCACCAGCGCCGCCAACAGGCCAATGAACTGCGCTTCGGCCAGACCAAAGGGGTAAAAATAAACCACCGCTCCCGCCAACGCCAGCAGCATACCCGCCCACTGCGCCCCGTTCGGCCGTTCGCCTAAAGTGAAGATACCGAGGACGGCCACGGCGACGGCCGTGAAACTCCAGATCAAGGTCACACTCACCGCCGGCGCATAGGCCAGGGCCACAAACTGCGCCCCCTGGGTGATGGCGTAAAAGATGATGCCCAACAGGATCAGGCGCAGCCAATCCGTCTTGGTGAGGGCGGTGATGGCGGTGGGGAAGGGGGACGGCCGTTTTCCGGCTACGACCCCCACCGGCTGCCGCCACAAAAATGGCCGCCACAGAAGCGGCGCCAGCACCAGAAAGGCCAGCATATACCGCAGCCCGGCAAAGGTCAGCGGCGGAATCTCTTCCAGGCCAAACTTGATCAGTACCCAGGAAGTTGACCAGAGAAAGGTGACAAACAGCGCTTGCAGCGCCGCTCGCACATGGGGGGAATTCTTAAACAAGACACATGACCATTGTAATATACCCGGCGGTTGAAACCGCGGTGACAGAAAGCAAAGCCGACCTTCGTCGGCTGGCTGCCAGACCGCGCAGGCGGTCTTTGCCTTGTGTAGCCGCGAATTTATTCGCCAGTTTATTCGCCAGGCGCATTCCGACTTGCTAACAACAGGTAAGCGTACAGCACAATGCCTGTGCCGATGCCCACCGCCCACTTGACCGCCACGGGGATGTTTTCATTGGGCGAAATGAAGCCTTCAATGATCCCGGCGATGACCAGCAAGGGGATGCAGCCACCAATTAACACGACGGCCCGCCGCGCGGCCTGGGTCAGCGCGTCACGGCGGCGGTGCAGGCCGGGGTGAATGATGGCCCACCCCATCATCAACCCGGAGGCCCCGGCAATGTAAATGGTGGTCAATTCAATGACGCCGTGCCCGATGACAAACGTCCACAGTTCAAAGCCCACATCATAATGGGCGGTGACGCCGGTAACGGCCCCCAGCAACAGCCCGTTAAAAAGCAGCACGTAGATGGTCAGCAGCCCGGCGGTCAACCCCCCGGCAAAAGCTGTTACCGCCACGCGGATGTTGTTGGTCATAATGAAGGTGGAGGTATACGGCCGTTCCGCCACCGGAATGTCCACCCACAACTCTTGCTCCTCAATCATCGGTAACAGGGATTGCACGGCCGTGGGCAGCAGCCAATCCGCCGCCCCTATGCGCCAGTTCAGCCACAGACCTGCCAGCAAAGCGGGGACGAGGAGGAGGAGTACGGCCGTGAGTTGAAAGCGCCACGTCGCCCGGAACATGCGTGGGAACGTCACCCTCACGAAGCGCGTAATCTGGCGCAGCGCCAGCGGTTCGCTGCGGTAAAGGACGGCATGACCGCGCGCCACCAACTGGTTCAAATAAGTTGTGACCTGGTGGCGCGGGAATTCGCGCTGCGCCACCGCCAGATCAGACGTCACCGCCCGGTACAACTGCCCCATTTGCTTCACTTCGTCCGGGGACAACTGGCCGATATTGGCCTGGCTGCGGTCTAACAAGGTAGATAACCGCTGCCAATCGGCGCGGCGGGATTGGTAGAATTGATCAGCATTCATAGGGTTGATACTTTTTTGATGCGTGATGCGTGATACGTGACCTGATCTCACGCATCACGCATCACCATTCAACTGCAATTATATGTTTCTTACCAGCATGGGTACAATTATCGCATGAGTTCATCGGACGAATTTCTCAACATTGATACCCCGGAAAATGTGATATTTGGTTATGAAGTGGTGGGCATTGGCTCCCGCTTTATGGCTGCCCTGTTAGATTCGTTGATTATTATCATCCTGGAACTGCTGGTTTTGTTTGGCATGCAGATTTTTTTCCGAATCCTGGATGAACAAATTGGTAATGTTTTTCTCGCCATTTATATTTTGCTGGCGTTTGTCTTGTTGGGCAGCTATTACATCTTTTTTGAGATGCGCTGGAATGGCAGCAGCCCCGGCAAGCGGGCGGTGAAGCTGCGGGTCATCCGGCGTGATGGCACGCCCATTACCCTGAGCGAATCCATCATTCGCAATCTGGTGCGGCTGGTGGATTTTTTGCCGTTTGCCTATGGCCTGGGAGTCATCACCATGTTTGTGGATGGGCAGGCGCGCCGGTTGGGCGACCTGGCGGCGGGCACATTGGTGGTGCGCGAAGAGGCAGAGGTGACGCTGGCGGCGCTGGACAAAAGCAGCCGCATGGCGCAGGCACGGCCGTCGCTGCGCGCCCCCGGTGAAACTGAAAACCTGGCCGAACAATGGCCCGTAGACCGGCTGAGCAGTGAAGATGTGCAGTTGATTGTGGAATTTTTGGAGCGCCAGAAGAGTATGAGCGATCCCACGCCGCTGGCAAACCAGATTCTCAAACGGGCGTTAGCCAAGATGGGAATGCCAGAGATGGGGATACGGCCGTCCCAGGCCATTTACGCCCTCGATAAAATTGTCAGAGTTTATTACGGACAGTCATCCGTGAACCGTAATCTGTGAACCGTAATCCGATTACGGGTTACGGGTTACGAAATTGTCCCATCGGCGTTACGTCGTATCCGGGCATGGCGGCTACGGCCGTCCTGAAATCCTCGTCGTACAGCAAATCCAGTAACGGCCGTAACAGGTCACTCTCAAAATAAAGTTGCGGGATTACCAGATCGTACTGCTCGTGCGCCAGGGGCACGAAGTCCAACTCCAGGGCACGAGCGGCGGCGCGAATGCCCAGCCCGGTGTCGGCCGTACCGGAAGCGACAGCCGCAGCGACGGCCAGATGGGTGTACTCTTCACGGCCGTACCCGTTTACCTGCTCCGGCGCAATCCCCAGTCTGCTCAATTCATAATCAAACAGCACCCGCGTGCCCGCGCCCCGCTGCCGGTTTACCATTTGCACGTCGGGGCGGGCAGCGTCGGCCCAACCGCTCAAACCTTTGGGATTGCCTTTGGGCACGATCCACCCCTGTTCACGGCCTACCAGCGTTACCAGGACGATGGCCTGGCCGGGCAGATATTGGCGAATGCTGCTGACGTTGTATTCCCCCGTCTCTGGATCAAGCAGATGGGAACCGGCCAGGTGGGCTTCACCGCGCCGCAGCGCCACCAACCCTCCCAGGCTGCCCACGTTGGCAGAGACCAACCAGCGCTGGCTGCGTTCGGCCAGAAATTGGGCCAGCAAATCAAGCGTCAGGTCGTGGCTGCCAATGACCAGGATGCTGTTTTCAATCTCGTGAGTGGGACGGTAGAGGTGGACGGTGACGGCCGTGCCCACATCCGCCCCTTCGCTGAACCGGGGAATACGCACAATGCCATCCGCCCGCACCAGCGAGGAGATGACACCCGCGCCGCGGCTGATGGGCGTCGCCAGCGTCCGTTCGCCCACTTTGCCCACCGCCACGCGCACAAAATCATCATCACCGGTATGGGAGACCACTTTGCGGGTGAGCACGGCCGTGAGCGTTTGTGGCTGGTAGGGCGGCTGCCCGCGCCACCGCGCCAGCAGCGGCTCTACAAAAATCTCACCGGTGAGGGCGGCGCTAACCGGGTAGCCGGGTACGCCGAGGATGGGAATTGTAGATTGAAGACTGGAGATTGGAGATTGTGTATTAATCTCCAATCTCCGATCTCTGATCTCTATCATACCCAAAATAACCGGATGCCCAGGCCGAACGGCGACGCCGTGGACGAGCAGGGTGCCCAAAGATTGCACCACGTGGGCAGTGTAATCTTCGGAACCGGCGGAGGAGCCAGCGTTGAGCAGGATGAGGTCGTGGGTGAGCGCGGCGGCGCGCACGGCCGTTTGGATGGCCTCAAATTCGTCGGGCACTATGGGACAGCGGACGGGGTCGCCGCCCCAATTTTCCACCTGCGCGGCCAGCACCAGGCTGTTGTATTCGATGATCTGGCCGGGGCGAATGCCGTCGCGGGCGGCGTCTTCGGGGGAGATGAGTTCGGAGCCGGTGGGGATGATGGCCACACGGGGGCGGCGGTAAACGGGTACGGCCGTGTGCCCCGACCCGGCCAGCGCCCCCAAATCTACCGGGCGCAAGGTGTGGTTGGCGGGCAGCACCAGTTCGGTAGCTACCATGTCTTCGCCCATCGCCCGCACATGCTGCCAGGGCGGTAGGGAAGCGCGAATTTCGATGGCGGCACGGCCGTCCTCATCGGCAGCGGGCTGTGTGTGTTCGATCATAATCACGGCGTTGGCCCAGGCGGGTAGGGGATGGCCGGTATTCACGGCTTTGGCGGGATGCAGTCCAACCTGGGTTTCGGGGTCGAAATCCTCCACCAGTGTCAAGCGAATGGGATTGGTTTCGGTGGCGGCGTGGCTGTCCTGGGCGCGCACGGCGAACCCATCCATGGCGCTGGCGTGGTAGTGGGGGGAGGAGAGTCTGGCCCAGATGGCGGTGGCGGTGGTACGGCCGTTGGCTTCCGCCAGCGGTACTTTTTCCATGCCCAATGGCTGCCACAACCCGGCAGCCACCAACGCGCCACACCAGGCCGCCCACGCCTCATCTAACGGTATGTCTTCCAGATAAATGTGTCGTTCCATACGCCTGATTGTATACCCCTATGGGAGGGCGGCAAAGGGTGTTGCGGACACGGCCGTGCTGGATGATCTGAGTGAGCCGGTGCTCACGGCCGTGACCCTGGACGACATCACCTTGCCAGAATAAACGCATCCTTGCTGTTTATAGTTTTCTTTTGTGGTTGCCAGAGGTATACTTTTTTCGATGTGTAAACAATGGAATACTGTTTACACAGAAGGAAAATGTATGGCCATTACATTTGATCCATTTGTCCTCCCGGAAAGAGGGCAGGTAAACGTTCAACTATACCGGCAGTTTGAAATCAGGGTTACGGCCGAAGAAGCCCAACGTCAAGTGCATCGCTGGCTTTTGCATGAAGTCAGCTATATGTTGCGGGCGCAGCCGCCCACGCTGGTGATTGGGGCGCAGGTGGTTTGGCGCGTGCCGGTGTCGTTGGGTTCGCCAGACTTTGGGCAAGTGGCAGTTGTAGGCGTGGTAGATGTAGAAGTGGAAACGGGGGAAATAGATGATTCTGACGGCCGTCGCGCTGCAATTTTGCGTCAAGCTGAAGAATTAACATCTCGCCTCCCCCCTTATCAACCAAAGCCAGTTACGCCCACAGAATTCCTGGCTAAAGATGTTCCGTTAGCGCCCCGGCTAACCATCCAGTAGTTTCTCTCGATCAGCCATAATATGAATCGTATCCTTCTGCCTGTCCCGCATCTTCAACAGCAAGAACGCGGTGAATGTCTGGCTGCTTGCGCGGCAATGCTTCTTGCTTATTTGGGACGTCCCGTGCGTTATAAACATCTGCTAAAGGTACTCCAGGTTAGCAGTCAAATTGGTGCGCCAGCTTCCCGTATCCGTAGATTGGAACAACCCGGATTGAAGGTGGTATATCAACACGGGACATTACCGGATTTGCAGGAGCAATTGACCAATAATCGGCCGTGCATTGCGTTTGTGAAAACTGGCGAATTGCCATACTGGGATGAGGATTGTGATCATGCTGTCGTGGTTGCCGGACTGGATGATGAGTTTGTTTATCTCAATGATCCGGCGTTTCCTGATGCACCGGTGCAAGTTCCTCGTGGTGATTTTGATCTGGCCTGGCTGGGTAGAGATGAGTTTTTTGCAGCTTTAGTGGTTTAGACTCATATGAAATTCTTGCCCTCCCAACTGTATTATTTCCTGCGCCACCGGCCCAGCCGGGTGCAGTTGTTGAGCCTGTTTCGTTTTCTGCTTATCCTGACCGGGGTGATTGCTCTTTACAGCATTTTGTTCCACTACATCATGGCCTGGGAGGGGCGCAGTTTTAGCTGGGTCACCGGTTTTTACTGGACGCTGACCGTCATGTCTACCCTGGGTTTTGGTGACATCACCTTTCATTCAGACCTGGGGCGGCTGTTTTCCATTATTGTGCTGCTGACGGGCATCGTCCTGCTGCTGGTGCTGCTGCCGTTCACCTTCATTGAGTTTTTCTACGCCCCCTGGGTCAAAGCCCAATCGGAAGCCCGCGCCCCGACGCGATTGCCGGAAAAAAGCCATGATCACGTCATCATTACCGCGCTTGATGTGGTCACGATGGCGCTGATTAAAAAGTTGCAGCTTTTCCAATACCCCTATGTGCTACTGGTGCCAGATTTGAATGAGGCGCTGCAGCTGCACGATCTGGGGTACACGGTGGTGCGGGGAGATTTGGATAACCCGGAGACGTATCGCCGCATCCAGGCGGAACATGCGGCCCTGGTAGCCACCAGCAACAACGATATGATGAATACCAACGTCGCCTTTACCGTGCGGGAAGTGTCGGAGCGTGTGCCCATTGTGGCGACGGCGAGTGCTTCCGCCTCGATAGACATTTTGTATCTGGCTGGCTGTAACTACGTGTTTCGTTTGGGGGAAATGATGGGCCAGGCATTGTCGCGCCGGGTTTCAGGTGGGGATACGCTGGCGCATGTGATTGGTGAGTTTGAAAATTTGGTGATTGCGGAAGCGGCCGTGCGTGATACGCCGCTGGTGGGCAAGCAGTTGCGCCATAGCCGCCTGCGGGAGGATGTGGGTATTGTGGTTTTGGGGGTTTGGGTGCGGGGCAAATATGAAAATGCCGGCGCGGATACGGTGATTGCGGCCGATACTATCCTGGTGTTGGCCGGTTCGGCCGAACAGATCAACCGGTATAACGAACTTTATTACCATGACCGCATCAATGAGGATCCGGTTATTATTTTGGGGGGTGGCCGGGTGGGGCGGGCGACGGCGCGGGCTTTGCAGGAACGGGGGTTGGATTATCGGATTGTAGAGAAGCTGCCGGAGCGTATACGTGACCCTGAGAAGTATGTGTTGGGGGATGCGGCGGAGCTGGCTGTGTTGGAAAAGGCAGGCATTAAACAGGCAGATACGCTGGTGGTGACGACGAATGATGATAATACCAATATTTACCTGACCATTTATTGCCGCCGCCTGCGCCCGGATATGCAGATTATTAGCCGGGCGACGTTAGAGCGGAATGTGGAAACGCTGCATCGCGCGGGGGCAGATTTTGTGATGTCTTATGCTTCGATGGGGGCAAACGCGATTATGGGTTTCCTGGATCGGGGCGACATTTTGATGGTTGCGGAGGGGTTGAGCCTTTTCAAGGTCAAGACGCCGAAGGCGTTGCATGGCAAGAGTATTGCGGAAGCGGAGATACGCCAGGAGACGGGCTGCACGGTGGTGGCAGTGACGTTGAATGGGACGACGCTCATTAACCCGGACCCGCACACACAGTTAGGTGCACAGATGGAACTGGTGCTGATTGGCACGACAAAAGCGGAGGATGCTTTCCTGCGGCAGTATCAGCCTCTGGAAGATGATTGATGGGGTGAGTAGGTGAGGGGCATCCCCATTCGCCCATTCCCCCATTCGCTATCCAAATCATGTGTTATACTCCTGGCTAGAGGTAAAGATATGACGCTAATTTTTGAAGTTCCTGTCATTCCTTTGCATACCGATCAGGACGGCGTAATCCGTGTCGGTAAAACACGGGTCAGGCTGGATACGGTTGTCTATGCTTTCAACCAGGGCTACACGGCCGAAGACATTATCAACCAATACCCTTCATTACCACTGGCTGAGGTGTATGCTGTCATCACCTATTACTTAAATAATCGCCCAGAGGTTGATGCGTATATTCGCCAACGGGAAGCGCACGCCGCCCAAATTCGCCAGGAAATTGAGTCCCGACCGGATTACCGAGAATTTAGAGAGAGATTGTTAGCCCGCCGCCCACAATGATTCGCTTTTTAGCCGACGAAGATTTTAACGGCCGTAACCTGGCTGCACCACCCAACTCTTTCTATTCACACAGGGCAGATAGTATGCCGGGGAACGAGGCCGGACGAAAAACCTTGCCGCGACTGATGAAGACCGGACTGGTGACAGGAAACCACATGTGGCGCGGTGGGGACACTGGCCACAGTGACCGAGGAAGACCATGCCGCAGTAAGACCTCCCTTTATCAGGGAGGAGACATCAACGCATTGGTGCCCATATTAACGGGTCTTCTGAAATTGCCATATGCGCTGAAATCCTCAAATCAGTACCATCTGGATGAATGGCTGATACAAACTCCCCGTATTGATCTGGGTGCGGCAAGAAAAAGGCAATCCATCGCCCATCGGGGCTCCAGTTTGGTGAATTTGTTCCACCATAACCAGCGTCAGTGATAGCTAGATACAAATCCTCCAGGCAGTCTTCCTCCTGAGACAAAATATCCAGAAAACAAAGTTGCCTATTTGATGTATAGGTTAGTGTGTCACCATCGGGTGACCAAGGCATACTACCAAGACGGTATCCCTGCCTAACCGATACACATTTTTTATCATCAGGCATCTCTTGCAAACGAGTTGTTTCCCCTGTATCCAGATCAATTAAGTCCATGCTTTCAATGATTATTGGGAATTGACTTTGATAGGGAATGTCAGGCCCACACGCAGCGTTCGCTCCTGAGAGTAAAATCTGATTGCGCGTTGGTGACCAATAACCATCTAGCCAGATATTGCCCGACGGATTTTCATAGATTATTTGCTCGCCCGTTGTGACGTTTATAATCTCAAGTAGAATTTGTTCGGCATATGACCGTTCTCCATCCCATTTTAGGAACGCTACCCTTTTAGAATCAGCAGACCATCCTAACACCCTCCAGGAAACAACTGGCTCAAGCTGCAAAAGCACCTCTCTTGAATGTAAATTGTATATAACACCAGACAAAGAATCAGAGTCATCGCTATGCTCGAACCCGCGATAAAAAGGTATTGCCCATCTGGTGACCAATACGGCCTTCCTCCTTTGGGCGCATTTTCCAAAGCAACTAACTCGTTACTTTCTAGGGAAAACAGGTTTATTTGTCCCTGTAAATCATTAACAGCCAGATGCATACCATCCGGTGACCAACTTCCCCCTTGAAAAGAAATGTTATCTAAAATTTCTAAATCACCTGTTGCTAAAGAGAAAATGCCAATGGATCCACCCCATTCATACATGAGTAAGTGTTTTCCATTGGGCGACCAAGAATGAATATGCCAGCCCGCTGGAACCGGTAGGGACATGGCTAATTTGCTATCAGGGTGCCATAAAGCGTCATTGCTTGAAATTAGTATATGATGATCAGCATTTTCTATGGGGATAAATGGAGTGAGTGAATCAGTAACCCATTCAGTAGATAAAGTAGGAATTGGTGTCAGTATAGGTTGAGTCAAGCTCATGTCACCTGTGGGCATGGGTGTAGATCGCGGTGCAGGAGTTCCACTTATCGTTGTCGCAGATACGGAAGAAGCAGGGTCAGTAGCTATATGAGTCAACTCTGATTTGTCATTCAAATGTGTGTATGAAGTAGCAACAGGCTCAGAAAGAGGTTGTGACAACGAGGTTGCACTGGTTGAAACAGGCGAAAGCATGTTCTCTGATTCAGGGAGTGCATTTTCTATGCAACCAGTAACAACGCACAAAATTATCAAGTTCCCTATCAAAATTCTTCTGGGAGTAAACTGGTGTATGAAATTAATCATCATCTTTCTTCACCCTTGTTCCGGCGAGGTCTTCCGCTGGTAGCGGTGGCCTGTGTCACCACCGTGTCACACCTGTTTGTCTAACGTGAATGGTGGAATTATACGGCCGTACCCCTCCCCCAGCTAATCCCCTCACGGCCGTACACCCCCTGCCCCCCGCCCCTTACCTGCCCTATTCCTTTCGTGTATACTACGCCCCATGCCCGCCTTCATTAGCCGCCTTTTTAACATCCGCCGTGAGGAGTGGCCGCGTGTTTTATTACTCTTTTTGATGGCCTTCCTGGCGGTGACGGGCATTACCTGGGGCAAGCTGACGGTGCAGCCCTTGTTCTGGCAGGTGGTGGGGGTAGACCGGCTCGGTTTTAGTTTCATCGTGGAAGGGGTGGCGGCCATCCTGCTGGTGATGGTTTACTCCCCCTTTGCGGACAGGTTGAATCACGGCCGTCTGCTCTGGATTATTGCCTTGGGCAGCGCCACGGCCGTACTCATTGGCTGGTATCTGCTCATTGCCGATTATCAGGCAGCGGGTGCGTTTTTGCTCTATCCCCTCTTCACCGTCATACCCTTTATCCTGAATCTGCATTGGTGGACGTATGTCACCGGCTTCTATGATGCCCGCGCCGCCAAACGCATTGTGCCCGTGCTGGCTTCCAATGCCCGGCTGGCGGGCGCGTTTGCCGGGTTTAGCGTCGGTTTGCTGACGCGCTGGTTGGGGTCGTCAGAAGCTGTGATTGCGCTGTGGGCGCTCACGTTGCTGGTGATGGCCGGACTGGTCTGGTTGTCGCCGGTGATATTGCGCGGGGAGGGGCCAGTGGTGGGGGAGACGGCCCCAGCCTCTACTCCCGCCACCATCCCCTTCACCGAGAGCCTGCGCGAAGGCTACCGCTACGTCATGGATTCGCCCTATCTGCGCTGGCTGTCCCTGGCCACCTTGCTCGTTTCCCTGCTGCTCATCCTGATGAAGTTTGAGAGCAGCCGTATTATTGACGGCGCTTTTGGCAGCCACGTCGCTGCCACTGCCTTTCTGGGTAATCTGGAAGGATGGGCCAACCTGCTGCTGCTGCCAGTGCAAATCTTCCTGCTCAGCCGCCTCATCAACAAAATCGGCCTGCACAATGCCAACCTCATCTTTCCGGTGGGTACGGCCGGCATCGCCGGCGGGTTGCTCATGGTCATCTTCCTTTCCCTGACGCCCGGCATCGTCATTCTGGGGTCGCTGGCCTACCTTTCCGCCAATGTGCTGAACACCACCTTCCGCAACCCCATTGACAATTTGCTGTACAACGCCGTGCCCCTGCGCATGAAGGGGCGGGCGCGCGCTTTTGTCAATGGCCTGCTTGTGCCCACAGCTTCCTTGCTGGGCGGTTTGTTGTTATTGCTGCCCTTTATCACCGGTACTGGTTGGGTGCTGCCGGTGCTGCTGGTGGTGGTTGCCGCCGTTTATCTGATGGCCGCCTGGCGCGTCAGCCGCCAATATACCAGCGCCCTGGTGACGATGTTAGAACAGGAAGATTACTCCTTCTTGCTGGGGCAGGAGGCGGCCGATGTGACGGTGACAGACCCGGCGGCGCTGGAATGGCTGCGCGAGCGGCTGGAACAAAGCCAGAGTGACGAATTGACTCTGTTTATGGTCACACTCATTAGCGAAGTGGGCGGCGATAAGGCGGTCCCCATTCTGGCCGATGTGGCCCGCAGCCGGGACGCCCATATGCGGGCGGCGGTGCTGGACATTTTGGCAGCGGTGGCCGCCCCCGTCCCGGCGGTGCATGACTTTTTCGCCGAATTTCTGGCCGATGCCGACCCGCAGGTGCGCCGCTCGGCGCTGGCCGGGTTGGAGCGGGTGGATGGGGCGCAGGATACCCATTATCTGGCGGCGGCGGCGCGCATGTTGGCTGATGCGGACACGGCCGTGCGCCTGCAAGCTCTCCCCGGTTTACTGCGCTACGGCGACCTGGCGCAGCGGGAACAGGCCTTACGGCTGGTACAAACCATGCTCAGCAGCGAAGAATCGGTGGAGCGGGCGGCGGCGCTGCGGGCGTTGGGACAGACGGAAGATATGGGTTTTGTGGGCAACGTCACCAGGATGCTGCCTGACGGTTCAGACCGGGTGCGCCTGGAAGCGGCGCTGATCTTGGAACGGTTCTCGACGCAGAAAATGCCGCCGCCGGTGGCGGAGCAGGTGACACAGGCGATGAGCGGCCATCTGCATGACCCGGTAGAGCGCACCCGTGAGGCGTCGCTGGTGACGCTGGCGCGGCTGGGCGACCAGCGTGTTTATCCATTGTTGGCGGAAACGCTGAGTGACAACAGCCCCCAATTGCGGGCAACGGCCGTGACCGTCCTGGCCGGTCTGGGCAAAAGAGTGATCCCCACCGTTCACCCGCTGCTGGATTCGCCTAACCCGCAACTGCGCAAAATGGCGACCGTGATTCTGGGGCGCATCAACCGGCGCGAATATGGCCCGCTGGTGACGGCCCAGGTGCAGGCCAACCTGCTGCACATTGCCGAAAATGTGGGCTTCATTGAAGCCCTGGCCCCTATCAAGAGTTATGCCGCCGTCAATGTGCTGCTGACGGTATTCCAGAACGAAAACAGCCGGTTGTTGGACGAGATTTTCTTTTTGCTCACGGCCGTGCAAACGCCCCAATCGGTAGCCATCATCCGCGAATCGTTAGCCAGCGACACGGAACGGGTGCAGGCCAACGCCATTGAAGCGTTGGAATCGCTCACCTCGGCCAGAACGGCAGAAATGATCGCGCCGCTGGCGCAGCCAGAGCCTTCTATGGCCGAAATCAAACAAATGAGCCAGGAATTATGGGATATGAAGTTCCCCAGCACGGCCGAAGCCATGGAAAAGCTGGCGACCGACCTGGGTGTTGACCCCTGGCCCCGTTCCATTGCTGTGTATGCGTTGGGCGAAATTGGGCAGGCCATTGTTGCGCCGCAACAAACAGCCCTACCGTCAACCCCGTCACCCAAACCGGATGATGCGGCAGCCGACGGCCGCGCCGCCCCCCGCCCCCGCCGCACCGATTTGTTGGACATGCTCACAGAAGAAGGTGAAACGCCGCCCGTTGTGAAGGACGCGCCACCCGCCGAGACGAAACTGGCCGATGCCCGCCAATCACGCCGCGAACGGGCGGTCCGTGCCAGCGGTCTGCTGGATGATCTGGCAGCCGGTGACCCGCCTCCTACGCCTGTGCCAACACCCGCTGCTCTGGAAACGGTTTATTACCCACCGCCGGCCGTGGCCAAGAACCTACCCATTACCCGTGTGTTGGCCTGGTTGCAGGCGGCCAATCTGGCCCCGGAGGAAGAGGTGCGGCTGGCGGTGCAGCGGGCCAATGAACGCATGGCGGGCAAGGGGGATGCCTTGTTGCGGCGGCGCTCACAGCCACAGGAGGTCACGATGTTATCCACCATTGAACGCATTATTTTCCTGAAGGAAGTCCTCTTTTTCCGCGAGATGACGGTTGACCAGCTCAAGGTGCTGGCTTCGGTTTGTGAAGAGGCGTTTTATACGGAAGATACGCTGATTTATAAAGAGGGCGACCCCGGCGGGCAGTTGTATGTGGTGGTGCAGGGCCGGGTGAGCATTGAACGAGAATCACGCAAAGGGGTGGTGGCCCGGTTGGCAACCATTGAGGCTTACTCCTATTTTGGCGAGATGAATTTGTTTGACGCCAGCCCGCGCACGGACACGGCCGTTGCTCTGCAAGACACCATCACCCTCACCCTGCGCCGCGAACCGCTCATCGCCCTGGCGCGACAATACCCTGACCTGTCGTTGGAATTGATCAACGTCCTCAGCCAACGCCTGCGCGAGACCACCGACCAGGTGGCCAGCCTGACCAAATCCCACCCCCGCGCCTTGCACAAAGTGTTTGATCAACTTGAATAGTTGTAATTGGGTAATTGGGTAATTGTGTAATTACCCAATTACCCAATTACCCAATTACCCATGCCCACCATCCGCCCCGCTACCCCAAACGACATCCCGGCCATTACTGAGATATACAATGAGGCCATTGTGTACACGCGCAATACGTTTGATACTGTACCCAAGACAGTAGCCGACCGGGAAGAATGGTACCACCAGCATATGCCGGCCTACCCCATTTTGGTGGCTGAAGATGCGGGGCAGGTGGTGGGGTTTGCTTCGGTGAGTAAATGGTCGGATCGGCCGGCCTACGGCCGTACCGTTATCGCCTCTGAATACATCCGCCAGGATTATCGCGGTCAGGGGATTGGCAAGGCGCTGCTGGTAGCGTTACTGGAAGCCGCCTACGCCGCCGGGTATCATACTGTCATGGGCAACGTGTATGCCGGCAACGAAGTCAGCCGCCGCATGGTGGAATCCATCGGCTTCCGCACCGTGGGTCTGCTGAAAGAAGTGGGCTACAAATTTGACGAGTGGCTGGATGTATATCTGGTACAGCATATGAGGCCAAAGAGTGGAGATTGAGAGATTAAGAGATTGAGAGACTAGAGATTTTTAGTCGCCCAATCTCCCAATCTCCAATCTCCAATCTCCAATCTCCATACCAATGGCAATTGCACCCTTAACCGAACGAGAAGAGAAAGTAAAACCGAGACAGGACTTCAACACCTTTGCGGACGAGTATGCGCAGTTTCGCAAAATTGACCCGCCGGTGTTGGAAGATTTATTAACGCGCGGCAATATCAATGCTGAAAGCGTGGTGTTGGAGGTGGGCTGCGGCACGGGCAATTACCTGACGGAGATTTCCGCCCGCACCCACGCTCTCTGTTATGGTCTTGACCCGGCGGAGAAGATGCTGTCCCAGGCCAGAGCGAATCCCCACGCCAATGGCATTCAGTGGCGCATAGGATACGCACGCCACCTGGATTTTCCTGATGAAATGTTTGACCTGGTGTATACAGTGGACGTCAGCCACCACATCCAGCACCGCCTGACCTATTATCAAGAGGCGATGCGGGTATTGAAACCGGGTGGGAAGGTTTGCACCGTCACCGATTCGGAATGGATCATCAGCCACCGCGAACCGCTGGCTACCTATTTCCCGGAGACGATAGCCGTCAACCTGGCGCGCTATCCCACCACCCACGAATTATTGGCAGAGAAAGCGGCGGCGGGCTTTGTGAACATTGTGGAAAAGATGGCCGAATACCCTTATATGTTGTATGACCCGGCCGGGTATCGCCAGAAAGCGTACTCGTCGCTGCATCTGATTGACGAAGCGGCCTGGCGGCGCGGCCTGGCCCACCTGGAAGCGGATTTACAGAATGGCCCGATGTTGTGCCATTCGTATTATTTGTTGATTTGGGGAGAGAAGGCGGCGTGATGCGTGACGTGTGACGTGTGATGCGTGAGAGAGAACCCTCACGCATCACACGTCACGCATCATTTGTATGTGAACCATGACACATAAATGTATTTTAGGACTATTGCTACTCTTTCTGGTCGGCTGCACGGCCGTGAACGAACCCACCCTGCGGCCCACCCCTACCCCCATTGTCATCCCCACGTCGGAGCTAAAAGACCGTACGCTGCGGCTCTTTTGGTGGCAGGCGCCCCAGGTTGTCAATCCGCACCTGACCAGCGCCACTGCCGACCGGGACGCGGCGCGCCTGATTTATGAACCCCTGGCCAGCTTTAACGCCGACGGTGAACTGGTACCGGTGCTGGCCGCCGAAATCCCCAGCTTTGACAATGGCCTGCTTGACCCCGATTTGAAATGGGTGCGCTGGACAATTCCGGCAGGGCTGCGTTGGTCAGACGGCAAAGCCTTTACCGCCCACGATATTAAATTCACCTACGACTTTATCAAGAGTGAAGGCGCAGTCACGGCCAGCACCTACAATGCTGTTGAGAGCGTGGATGTGGTGGATATGCAAACGGTGCAGGTCAATTTTAAGGACACCAATCCGGCCTGGGCGCTGCCGTTTGTGGGTACGGAAGGCATGATCATACCGGGGCACATCTATTCTGAAACGAGTGAAGCGCCCATGCCTTCGGTGGGCAGCGGGCCATACCAGTTGCTCTCGGCCAACACGGAGGAGGTGTTGTTTCTGGGCAGTGAACTGGTGACGACGGTGAAGCTGATTTATGAGGTGAATCCGTATTACCGGGGCAAGGCGGATTTGTATTTTCAGCGGGTAGAGATGCAGGGCGGCGGCACGGCCGTAGAAGCGGCCGGCGCTGTTTTGCAATTTGGCGACGTAGACTTTGCCTACAACTTGCAGTTGGAAGGGGACGTGCTGGATAGGATGGTGGCCGAGGGCAATGGGGTGGGGCGGCTGATGAACAGCCTGGGTGGCCGGGTGGAATTCCTTTCCCTCATCCAGAATGACCCCAACGATACCACCTTCAACACCCCCCATCCCTTCCTGAATGTGGCCGCCGACGAGACCAACCTGCTGGTGGCCCAGGCCATCGCCCACGCCATTGACAAGGAAACGATTGCCGCTTTGTATGGGCCGACCGGGGCGGTAGCCAACGCCATCTTGTTTGCCCCGGCCAATTTCCGTTCTGAGCAGGATTTTTACCCCTACGATTTAGACAGAGCCAGACAATTGCTGGCGCAGGCCGGCTGGTCGGATAGTAATGGCAATGGGATTGTAGACAGGAACGGCCGTGACCTCTCTCTCACCCTGCGCACCGGCCCCAACGCCCTCCGCCAGGCCACGCAGCGCCTCATCCAGCAGTCACTTGGCCAGATTGGCATTGAGCTAAAACTGGATGTGAGCGGCCAATTTTTCAGCACCAGCACCGCCATCCCCAACAGCCTGTGGGCGGGCACGGCCGATATGCCCATGTTCACCAATGGTAACCAGACGCCTGACCCCACCTCCTACATGCGCGAATGGACGTGCGCCCGCATCCCACAAGAAACAGATGGCAGTTGGGTGGGCGTGAATGTGGCCCGCTGGTGTAGTGACGCCTATGACGCCCTCTATGCCCAGGTGGTGGCGGAAACAGACCCGGCCATGCGCGAACAACTCTTTAAGCAAATGAATGATATGCTGGTGCAAAATGGCATTGTCATCCCCCTCATCAGCCGGGCGCGGGTCTCCGGCGTCAGCAACCAGATTGAGGGAGTGGAACTCACCGACTGGGATTCGCACCTGTGGAATATACACGAATGGAGGCGTAAACCATGAGCGAACAACAAATGACGCCCGATACGCCGGTGCTGGAAGTGATGGCGGCAGAGGTGCATACGGAAACAACCAGCCCGCAAACATTCTCCCTTTTCCGCCGCATCCCCATCAGCCGCAAGCTGACCATAGGCTTTTCTATCCTGGTGCTGTTGACGCTGCTGGTGGCGGCGCTCAGTTACTTCAGCAGTGATGACGCCAGCCAGAAGATCGAAGACACCAATCAACTACGGGTGCCTATTGCCCTGGAAGCCGCCGCCGCCGAATCTAACCTGCTGCGGATGCTTTCCAACACGCGCGGTTATCTGGCGCTGGGGGATGAACGCTTCTTGCTTGATTATCTGGCGGCGCAAATCGCCTTTGAGTCCAACCTGGATAATCTGGAGCCGCTGCTGGCGGCAACCGGCGGCGGCAGCCAGGAACAGTTAGCCATGTTGGGCCAATTACGCACATCGCTGTTGACTTATGATGACTGGGCCGAACAATCGTTTGTGCTGCGCGACGACCAATTAGCGCGTGAACCGGCTTACAAGATTGTGGCTACTGAAGGGACAACGTTGGCCGGTAATGTGCTGCTGGATACCCAAAAGGTGATTGACAGCGTGGCCCGTGAAGCGGCCGTAGAAGATGTGGCGGTTCTACGAGACCTGGCTCGCTTTCAAAGCTCCTTCCTGGCCATGTTGTCCGGCTTACGCAGTTACACCACCACCCGCAACCGTAGTTACCGCAGCGAATATATTGCCAACAGTTTGCTCAATGACCAGGCGTGGGCGGCGCTGCAAGAGCGGGTGGGGCGGGGGGAATTTAATGAGGAGCAGGTGGCCTTGCTGGCGGCGATGGGCGAAAACCGGGCGGCGTTTCTGCTGCTGCCTGAAGAGCAGGTTTTTCCTGTATTAGAGAGCGAACAATGGCGGCAGGATTTACTGTTGTTCCGGGAACAAGTGCTGCCGCTGGCCGATGATATGCTGCGGCTGCTGGAGAATATCACCGCCAGCCAGCAGCTAGAGTTGCAGCGGGAACTGGGCGCGGGCACACTCAGCCTGTTGCAGTCGCGGCAGTTGACGTTGACGATTGGGGCAATTGCTATTGTGATTGGGCTGATGCTGGCGTATCTGTTCCGGCGTAATATCGTGGGGCCGGTGGGGCGGCTCACGGCCGTGTCCGA